>NC_013093.1:7637714-7942929 GCF_000023245.1 Actinosynnema mirum DSM 43827 | reverse complement strand
CCGCGTTCTTCGAGCGCATCGTCGGCGCGATCACGGTCGGCAAGAGCGTCGACGGGTTCGTCGAGCACTCCGACGTCGCCCGCACCCTGGTCGAGCCGTGGCTCAACGGCAAGGCGAGCTTCACCGAGGACATCACCCGCGTCCTGGGCTCGTTCGGCACCGAGGACGTCAAGAACCTCACCGTGTCCGCCGCGCTCCACCACATGATCAGCGCGGGCGGCCCCGACGCCGACAAGCTCCGCAAGCTGCTCGACCACGCCACCCGCCTCGGCGTCGCCGAGCGCCCCGTCGCCGCGCTCGCCGCGCAGTCGTGACGGCCGCCCTCGACGCGGGCGCCTACGAGATCCTCCGGGCCCGGCTGGCCGACCAGGCCGCCGGGCTCGCCGGGGCGGCCGAGGCGCTCAACACCCGCAGGCTGGAGGCGTTCGGCGGCGCGGAGCTGCGGCTGCTCGGCACCGAGCAGGTCCGCACCGGCGCGAACCTGGTCCCGGTCGACGTGGTCGAGGTCGCGGGCCTCCTGCTCGTCGGCTACAACGCCCCGGCCGCGCCGCGCGGCGACGAGACCGCCGTCGCCGAGGTCTTCTCCCTGCACCGCCGCGCGCCGAGGGCAGGCGGGGACGGATCTCAGTCCGATGTGGACGGATCGGCCACCCTGCTCGACGCCGGGGACGACGACCTTCCCGGCCTCCTGGACGACCCCGGCTTCCTGCGCGACTTCGCCGAGCTGCACCGCTACTACCGCCAGGCCCGCCTGGTCCGGCTGCGCCGGGTCGGGGGCAGGCTGCTCGCGGTGTTCCAGACCGGCGCCCGCGCCCAGGACATCCGGGTGCTGCGCTGGGAGCTCGGCGTCGACGGCGCCGTCCGCTACCTGGACAACCGGGGCGAGCGCGACCACGTCCACCCGCCGACCCACGACTTCACCTGGACCCCGGCCACCCGCGAGGACCACGTCCTCGGCCGCCACCCGCACATCTCCGTGCGGGGCGAGGTGTTCGTCTCGGCGGTCGGCGGCTCGCTCGTCCTCAAGACCGAGGACGACCCCGACTCGGACCGCGCGGTCCTGCGCGAACCGGTCGACGACCCGCTGCAGAGCCTGGCCGACGCCGACGTCGAGCACGCCCGCGTCGGCCCGCTGGTGCTCATCCGGGTCCGCCCGTACAACGAGACCGCCTGGCGGCACCTGGTCTTCAACACCCGCACCGGCGCCGCGACCCGCCTCGACGGCATCGGCGCCTCCTGCGTGCGGCTGCCCGACGACCAGGGCCTGGTCTTCCCCGGCGGCTACCTGCTGGCCACCGGCGCGGCCCGCACGTTCGACGGCGTCGACACCGGCGGCCTGGCGTTCGACCGCGTCGTCCGCTCGCCCAACGGCGAGGACGTCCTCTACGCCTTCCGCGCCGCCGACCGCGCGCTCCTGCTGCCCTACAACGTGATCCGCAAGGAGGTCGCCGCCCCGCTGCCGTGCCGGGGGCACGCGCTGTTCGACGACGGCGGCCTCGTGCTGCTGCGCGCGGGCGGCGACGAGCCGACCAGGGTGCACCCGGTGCAGGTCTGGCTGACCCCGTTCCAGTCCGACACGCACGCCGCCGCCCAGCGCACCGGGACCGGACCGCTGGAGCGGGTCGGCAACGCGGACCTGGTGCGCGGCATCTCCGACTGCCTGTCGGTGGTGGCCGCCGCCGAGGAGAGCGAGCCGACCGCCGCGGTGTTCGAGGCGCTGATCGCCGCGTGCGCCAGGGTCGTGGACACCCACCACTGGCTCGGCGACGCCGACCTCGGCGACCTGCGCACCCCGGTGACGCGGGTGCGCGCCACCGCGCAGCTGGTGCTCGACGAGTTCGAGACGGTCCGCGAGCTGACCGCGCAGGCGCGGGGCGCGCTGTCCGACGCCGACGAGCGGGTCACCGCGCTGCTGCGCCGCGCGCACAGCGACGTGCTCGACACCGCCGACGCCTGGGTGCGGCTGCTCACCGACCTGCGCGGCGCGCAGGGCGCCCTGGTGACGCTCAAGGAGATGCGCTACGCCGACGACGAGCGCATCGACGGCCTGGTGTCCACGCTGGACGGTGAGATCGCGTCGGTCGGCTCCCGCGCCGTCGCGTTCCTCGGCCGCGAGGACGCCTTCGCCGCGCACCAGGAGCAGGTGGACTCGCTGCTGGCCAAGGCGGCCGAGCTGCGCACCACCGCCGAGGCCGCCCCGCTGGCGCAGGAGCTGCTCGCCCAGCAGCGCGGCCTCGAGGTGCTCACCGAGGTCGTCGGCGGGCTCGACATCGCCGACGCCACCGCCCGCACCTCGGTGCTGGAGCGCATCGGCACCGTGCTGGCGGGCCTCAACCGGGTCCGCGCCACCGTCGACGGCCGCCGCCGCGACCTGGTCGCCGCCGAGGGCCGTGCCGAGTTCGCCGCCGAGCTGGCGCTGCTCGGCCAGGCCGTCACCGGCGCGATCGCCGTCGCCGACACCCCGGAGCGCTGCGACGAGCAGCTCGGCGGGCTGCTGCTCAAGCTGGAGAACCTGGAGTCCCGCTTCGGGGAGTTCGACGACTTCCTCGCCCGGCTGGCCGACCGGCGCACCGACGTCTACGAGGCGTTCTCCTCCCGCAAGCAGGCGCTGCTGGACGAGCGCGCCCGCCGCGCCGACCGGCTCGCCGCCTCCGCCGACCGGGTCCTCGCGGGCGTGGCCCGCCGGGTCGTGGGCCTGTCCTCGCAGGACGAGGTCAACACCTACTTCGCCTCCGACCCGATGGTCGCCAGGCTGCGCGCGGTCGCCGACGAGCTGCGCGGCCTCGGCGACCAGGTGCGCGCCGAGGAGCTGGACGGCCGCGTGCTGGCCGCCAGGCAGGAGGCCGGGCGGGCGCTGCGCGACCGGCTGGAGATGTTCGACGGCGACGCGATCAAGCTGGGCGCCCACCGGTTCGCGGTCAACACCCAGCCCGTCGACGTGACGCTCGTGCCCAAGGACGGCGGCATGGCGTTCGCGGTCACCGGCACCGACTTCCGCGCGCCCGTGCGCGATCCGGGGTTCGCGGCCACCGCGCCGTTCTGGTCGCAGGCCGTGGTCTCCGAGACCGCCGAGGTCTACCGGGGCGAGCACCTGGCCGCGTCCGTGCTGGCCGAGCAGCCCGCCGACGAGCTGCGCGTCGGCGCCGAGGCCGGGACGCTGCCCGAGCTGGTCAGGCACGTCGCCGAGAGCAGGCTGGACGAGGGCTACGAGCGCGGCGTGCACGACCACGACGCCGCGCTGCTGCTGGCCGAGCTGGTCCGCCTCGCCGACGGCGCGGACGTGCTGCGCCACCCGCCCGCGTCCCGCGCCGCCGCCCAGTACCTGTGGGCGGGCGCCGACGAGGAGGACCGCCGCCGCTGGTCGCTGCGCGCCGCGTCGCTGGGCCGCGCGCGGGCCAGGTTCGGCCGCTCCGCCGCCGTCGACGCGCTGTGCGCCGAGCTGGGCGAGCGCGCGGGCGACCCGACCGCGGGCGAGTACCTGTTCGAGGAGCTGTGCCGCACCCCGCTGGCGTTCGCCTCCGGGGCCAGGGCCCGCGCGCTGACCGAGGCGTTCCACCGCGCGCTCGGCGACCGCTCCGAGCTGGACGCCGACCTGGCCGCGTTCGCCGACGACGCCGACGCCCGCCGCTCCCTCGTGGAGGGCTGGTACGAGGCGTTCCTCGGCGGCGTCGCCGACCCGGACCTGCCGGAGGCCGTGGTCGCCGAGGTGTGCCCCGACCTGCCGCGCCGCGCGGTCGACGCGCCCGTCGAGTCCGAGGTCGGCGGCCTGCTCGGCGACCACCCGAGGATCAGCGGCGGGCGGCTGGCCGTGCGGCTGGACGAGCTGCTGGCCAGGACCGCCGCGTTCCGCGCCGACCGGGTGCCCGCGTTCCGCGCCTACCAGCGGCTGCGCGACGACCTGGTGGCCCGCGAGCGCGACCGGCTGCGGCTGGACGAGCACCGGCCCAAGGTCATGGGCGCGTTCGTGCGCAACCGGCTGCTCGACGAGGTCTACCTGCCGCTGATCGGCGACAACCTCGCCAAGCAGCTCGGCGCGACCGGCGACGCCAAGCGCGCCGCCCAGATGGGCCTGCTGCTGCTCATCTCCCCGCCCGGCTACGGCAAGACCACCCTGGTCGAGTACGTCGCCGACCGGCTCGGCCTGCTGCTGGTCAAGGTCAACGGCCCCGCGCTCGGGCACGGCGTCACCAGCGTCGACCCGGCCGACGCGCCGAACGCCACCGCCCGCCAGGAGGTCGAGAAGGTCAACTTCGCGCTGGAGGCGGGCAACAACGTCCTGCTGTACCTGGACGACGTCCAGCACACCTCCCCGGAGTTCCTGCAGAAGTTCATCTCGCTGTGCGACGGGCAGCGCCGCATGGAGGGCGTCTGGGAGGGCCGCACCAGGACGTACGACCTGCGCGGCAAGCGGTTCGCGGTGTGCATGGCGGGCAACCCGTACACCGAGTCCGGCAAGCGGTTCCGCATCCCCGACATGCTCGCCAACCGGGCCGACGTGTGGAACCTCGGCGACGTGCTGTCCGGGCGGGAGGAGCTGTTCTCCCTGTCCTACGTGGAGAACGCGCTGACCGCGAACCCGGTGCTGGCCCCGCTGTCCTCCCGGTCCCGCGCGGACCTGGAGCTGCTGGTGCGGATGGCGGCCGGGGAGCGGATCAGCCGGGACCGGCTGGGCCACACCTATCCGGCGGCCGAGCTGGAGCAGGTGCTGTCGGTGCTGCGGAAGGTGCTGCGGCTGCGCGAGGTCGTGCTGGCGGTCAACCGCGCCTACATCGCCTCCGCCGGTCAGGCCGACGCCTCCCGCACCGAGCCGCCGTTCCTGCTCCAGGGCTCCTACCGGAACATGAACAAGCTGGTGGAGAAGGTCGTGCCGGTGATGGACGGGACCGAGCTGGAGGCCGTCCTGGACGACCACTACCTCGGCGAGGCGCAGACCCTGACCTCCGGCGCCGAGGCGAACCTGCTGAAGCTGGCCGAGCTGCGCGGGGTGCTGGACGGGGAGCGGGCGCGCCGCTGGGCCGAGGTGAAGGCCGGGTACCTGCGGGAGAAGGCGCTGGGCGGCGGGGACGACCCGCTGACCCGCGCGGTCGGCGCGGTGGGCCTGCTGGCCGACCGGGTCGAGGAGGTCCGGAAGGCGATCGAAGGGCTGCACGACTAGCGGGAGCGGGCGCGGCCGGCGGTTGCGCCCAGTCGGTTGCGCCCAGCTGGCTGCGTTCAGCCGGCCGCGCTCAGTACCGGCCCCGGTCGCCGAGGAAGCAGCCGACGCCGTCCCGGTTGCCGTCCAGCCGGTGCCGGTCCTGGGCGGGCACCAGGATGATCCCGACGCCCCGGCCGCGCAGCCAGGCGCACGAGTCCTCCACGTACCAGGGGATCAGCCACGGCACGCACGACCCGGTGGTCCAGTAGGCCCGGTCGCACACCCCCTGCGGCTGCGTGGGCCGCGTGGTCGTCGGCGTGGTCGGCCGCACGCCCGGCGGCGGCTGGCCCGCGCCCGGCCCGGACTCCGGCGGCGCCCCGCCCTGCGGTGGGCCGCTGGGCTCCGACGGCGGCTCGCCACCGGTGCTGGGCGGCTGCTGCGCGGTGGTCGTGACGACCGGCTGCGTGGTCGTGGTCGGCGTGGTGGTGTCCGCGCTCCGCTCGCCGACCGGTTCCACCTCGGCCCTGGCCTCGGTGGGCGCGGGCAGCGGCGGCGTGGTCGGCGAGTGGCCGAGCAGGTCGGTCGTGTGGGTGGCGCTGAGCACCCCCGCGTTCGGCTGCGCGACGATCCGGCGCGACTCCACCGGTCTCGGGGTGTCGGCCGCGATCAGCAGCACCGCCAGCGCCGAGGCGGCCACCGCCGCGACGCCCCCGGCGAGGAGCGCCCGTCTCCCACTGCTCATCCCCCGCACCCGTCCCGACGGCATCCCACGGTGTCACGTGGAATCGCTGGTCAGCGGCCATCCGTTACCGCTGGACGATTCTTCACCCACTCCGGGCAACGAGCGCCTCGCCCGCAAGGGTGCGGCGCGTCAGGGGGACGAGGACTGCCCGTGCGGGCAACCCCGGAGCACCATGGCCGGTGTGGACCAAGGACTGCTCGGCCCGATGACGGTCACCTGGCAGCTCCACGCCGACCCGGCGATGTGGGTCGCGGGGATCACCAGCCTGAACCTCCAGGCGCTGCACCCGCGCGCGGTCGCGGGCGTGGTGCAGAACTCGGACTTCCGGACCGACCCGCTGGGCAGGCTCACCCGCACCGCGAGCTTCGTCGGCGTCACCACCTACGGCACCACCGACCAGGCCGAGCGCGCCGCCCGGCGGGTCAGGGCGGTGCACCGGGCGCTGCGCGCCACCGACGAGCGAGGCCGCTCGTTCGCGCTCGACGAGCCGGACCTGCTGCTGTGGGTGCACTGCGCCGAGGTGTCCTCGTTCGCGACCGTGGTGCGCCGCGCGGGCTACCGGCTCAGCCCGGCCCAGGTCGACCGGTACTACCGGGAGCAGCGGCGGGGTGCCGAGCTGGTCGGGCTGCGGGCGCGGGACGTGCCGGGCAGCGCGGGCGAGCTGGCCGAGTACTTCGCCGGGGTGCGTCCGCGGCTGCAACGGACCGCGGACTCCGAGCTGGTGCGGGAGTTCCTGCGCCGCCCACCGCTGCCGGGCCCGCTGCGGCACGCGCTGGCGGTGTACGAGCCGCTGCTGGGGCGCCTGGCGTACTCGCTGCTGCCGGACTGGGCGGTCGCGCTGCACGGTCGCCCCGCCTACCCGGCCGAGAGGGCCACCCGGCTGCTGCGCGGTCTGCGGGCGGCGGCCAGGCTCGTGCCCGCGCCGCTGCGGTGGAGCGTGCCGGACGGGCACGTGACGCGGGCGATCCGGCGCGGCGGCCTCGCCGTCGTCCCGCGCCGGGCGCTGCTGCCCCAGCCCTGACCCGGCCCCGATCCCAGAACCCCGATCCCAGAACCCCGGCCGCCTGCAAGCACATCCGGACGCGTTCCGGAAGGGTGCGAACAACCCCTTTGCTGCTCCAGAAGGGGTATGTCGTTGCGCTTTTGAGACGTACCGCACAGCCGGCATTCGGACCCGGCTGCTTAGCATTGCTGGCGGCTTGGTGCGCGATCCGCACCACGTTCCCGGACGACGAGAGGCGTGCGAGCGGATGCGTTACCGGAAGCTGGTCATGGCGATCACGGGGTCTGCGGTCCTGGCGGCGACGGCCGCCTGCGGGAGCGCGGACCAGAGCACCCTGGAGGGCAAGGCGGACGACGGCGCCCTCACCATCGGCATCCGCTACGACCTGCCCGGCATGTCCCAGCGGCGGATCGACGGCGAGTTCGTCGGCTTCGACGTCGACGTGGCCAAGTACGTCGCCGCGCAGTTCGACGTGCAGCCCGCGGGCATCACCTGGCGCGAGGTCCGGCCCGCCGACCGCGAGAAGCTGATCGCCTCCGGCGAGGTCGACCTGGTGGTCGCGAACTACTCGATCACCGAGCCGCGCAAGCAGCAGGTGGGCTTCGCGGGTCCGTACTTCCAGACCGGGCAGGGCCTGCTGGTCCGCGCGACCGAGGAGGCCATCACCGGCACCGAGGCGCTCAGCGGGAAGAAGCTGTGCTCGGTGACCGGCACGACCTCGGCGGCGAAGGTCAAGGAGGAGTTCGCGCAGGACGTCGAGCTGGTCGAGTACGGCCAGTACTCGGACTGCGTGACCGCCCTGCTCGCGGAGAAGGTCGACGCCGTGACCACGGACGAGGCCATCCTGACCGGCTTCGTCGGGCAGAACCCGGAGCTGCTCAAGCTCGTCGGCGAGCCCTTCACCACCGAGCGCTACGGCATCGGCCTGGCCAAGGACGACGCCGCGGGCAGGGGCAAGGTGGCCTCGGCGATCGAGAAGATGGTGAGCACCGGGGAGTGGAAGGCGGCGCTGGACCGCAACCTCGGCAGCGCGGAGATCGCCCTGCCCGAGCCGCCCGCGGTCACCGAAAAGTGATCACTCAGAAGTGATAGTTCCTCGCACTCGGTAGTGCTCGCGGGGTTGTCCCGATACTCTCGCCTGCGCAGGCCGTGGTTTCTGTGTCGTGTCACACGCTCGCGGAACAACACGCGGGCGTGCCTCTCCCCGCTTGCGTCGGCGGGGGGAACGCCCCCGGGACGGCCGGGGCCGCACCGTGCAGCCCCAAGCTTTCCTGCGATGGAGGCAGGCGGATGGCAGAGGGCACTGTCAAGTGGTTCAACGCTGAGAAGGGCTACGGCTTCATCGCCCAGTCCAACGGCGGACCTGACGTCTTCGTGCACTACTCGGAGATCCAGGGCAACGGGTTCCGCACGCTGGAGGAGAACCAGCGGGTGGAGTTCGAGATCGGCCAGGGCACGAAGGGGCCGCAGGCCCAGAACGTGCGAGCCTTCTGAGCGAACCCCGCCGGGGGCGCCGCCGACCGCGGCCGAAGGCTTCCCCACGACGGACCGAGGGCGCCGTCCCAGACCCACCGGGTCCGGGGCGGCGCCCTCGGCGTTCGTCAGGGGGATCGGCCCGCTGGGGAGCCTCACCCGCATGGGTGCACGCCGTACGGGCGACACCACATCACAGAGCGCTACATCATGCCGCGCTGGCGCGCTTCCCACTCCAGGCGCTGCATGACCCACTCGGTCGCCAGCGCCTGCGGCGAGGTCTGCCGCTCGGCGGCCAGCTCGCGGAGCTGCTCGTTGGCCATGAGCTGGAGCCGGAGCTGGTACACCTGCGCGTTGCCGAAGCTGGAGCCGGAGCCGGTCGTCTCGGTGTCGACGGTCTCCGGCGCGAGCGCGGCGAGGTACGACGTCAGCTCGTCGTCGCCGCCACCGACCGGACCACCCGCTTCGGGTTGCTCGGAGCGGTGCTTGCTGGACCTGCGTCCCAGGGAACCAAGAGCCACCGCGCCACGATAACGGTCCGGTTGCGGAACGCCTAGGCGTGTGGCGCGGGTCACAGTCTTTGTGGCATGGAGAGGCCCCCGCGCCAGGGGGAGGAACGCGGGGGCCGGAGGGGATCTCCACAGGTGCTGACCGGGGGTGTGTCAGCAATTCGGATTCTTGCACGCGCCCGTGCGCCATGGGAGTGGGTGCGCGGAAATTCTTCAGCCCGCGGTCGAGCGGAACCCGCGCAGGCGCAGGCTGTTGGAGACCACGAACAGGCTGGAGAAGGCCATCACGGCCCCCGCGAGCATGGGGTTCAGCAATCCGAGCGCCGCGATCGGCAAACCGGCGACGTTGTAGGCGAACGCCCAGAAAAGATTTCCCTTGATGGTCCGCAGCGTTCGCCGGGACAACCGGATGGCGTCCACCGCGACCCGCAGGTCGCCGCGCACCAGCGTCAGGTCGCCCGCCTCGATGGCCGCGTCCGCGCCGGTGCCCATCGCCAGCCCCAGGTCCGCCGCCGCCAGCGCGGGCGCGTCGTTCACCCCGTCGCCGATCATCGCGACCACCCGGCCCTGCTCCTGCAACCGTCGCACCGCGTCGACCTTGCCCGAGGGCAGCACCCCGGCGATCACCTCGTCGACGCCCACCTCGGCGGCCACCGCGCGCGCCACCACCTCGTTGTCCCCGGTCAGCAGCACCGGCCGCAACCCCAGGTCGCGCAGCCCGCGCACCGCCTCCGCGCTGGTCGGCTTCACCGCGTCGGTCACGCCCAGCAACCCCAGCGGCAGCCCGTTCGCGGTCACCGCCACCACCGTGCGGCCCCGGCCCTCCAGCTCCCGCCCGGCCGCCACCAGCTCCTCGGGCAGCCGCGCCGACGTCAACCGGCCGACCTCGACCCGCCTGCCCTCCAGCACCGCCGACACCCCGACGCCCACCTCGTTCGCGAACCCGGTCACCGGCGGCAGCTCGCCGACCTCGGCCCCGGCCCCGCGCACCACCGCCGCCGCGATCGGGTGCTCCGAGCCGTGCTCGGCCGCGCCCGCCACCCGCAGCAGCTCCGCCCGCTCCACGCCCGGCGCGGGCACCACGTCCACCAGCTCCGGCCGCCCGGTCGTCACCGTGCCGGTCTTGTCCAGCACCACCGTGTCCACCCGCCGGGTCGACTCCAGCACCTCGGGCCCCTTGACCAGGATGCCCAGCTGCGCGCCCCGCCCGGTGCCCACCAGCAGCGCGGTCGGCGTCGCCAGCCCCAGCGCGCACGGGCACGCGATCACCAGCACCGCCACCGTCGCCGTCATCGCGAACTGCACCGGGGCCCCGGACAGCAGCCACCCGACCAGCGTCACCAGCGCGATGCCCAGCACCACCGGCACGAACACCGCCGACACCCGGTCCGCCAGCCGCTGCACCTCGGCCTTGCCCGACTGCGCCTGCTCGACCAGCGCCGCCATCCTGGCCAGCTGGGTGTCCTCACCGACCCCGGTCGCCTCGACCACCAGCAGGCCGCCCGCGTTGACCGACCCGCCGACCACCCGGTCGCCGACCCCGACCTCCTCGGGCGCCGACTCGCCGGTGACCATCGACCGGTCCACCGCCGACGCGCCCTCGGCCACGACCCCGTCCGTCGCGATCCGCTCGCCCGGCCGCACCGCGAACCGGTCGCCAACCCGCAGCTCGGACACCGGGACCCGCACCTCGCGGCCGTCCCGCAGCACCGCCACGTCCTTCGCGCCCAGCGCCAGCAGCGCCCGCAGCGCGGCCCCCGCCCGCCGCTTCGACCTGGCCTCCAGCCAGCGGCCGAGCAGCAGGAACAGCGTCACGCCGACGGCCACCTCCAGGTAGACGTCACCGGTCGACGACGGGCGCGGCACCAGGCTGAACCCGTGCGTCATGCCCAGCTCGCCCGCGCCGCCGAGCACCAGGGCGTAGGCGGACCACAGGTAGGACACCGTGACGCCCATCGACACCAGGGTGTCCATCGTGCTGGCCCCGTGCCGCAGGTTGACCGCCGCGGCGCGGTGGAATGGCCAGCCGCACACCCACACCACGGTGGTGGCCAGCGCGAACGAGAGCCACTGCCAGGCGGGGAACTGCCAGGCCGGGACCATCGAGAGCACGATGACCGGCACGCCGAGCAGCGCGGCGAGCCGCACCCGCAGCCGGAGGTCGCCCGCGTGGTCGTCCTCCTCCGGCTCGGGGGCGCGGTCCTGTTGCGGTGCTTGCGCTCCGTAACCGGCCGCCTCGACCGTGGAGACCAGGTCCGCCACGTCCGTGCCGTCCGGGTACTCGACGCTCGCCTTCTCCGTGGCGTAGTTGACCGAGGCGGTCACCCCGTCGAGCTTGTTGAGCTTGCGCTCGATCCGGTTCGCGCACGACGCGCAGGTCATGCCGGTGATCGCCAGCTCGACCCTGCTGGTCCCGGTCTCCGCAGTCGTCATGGCCGTCAGCCCACCAGCTCGTAACCGGCCTCGGTGACGGCGGCCTTCACCTCGTCCAGGCCCAGCTCGCGGTCGCTGGTCACGGTGACGGCGCCGCTCTCCAGCACGACGGACACGTCGGTGACGCCCGAGATCCCGGTCAGCTCCTCGGTGACGGAGCTGACGCAGTGACCGCAGGTCATGCCGGTGACGGTGTAGGTGGCGACAGCCATGTCCACTCGCTCTCCTCGAAGGCCGTTTGCGCTTCCGAGGATACCCCCAGGGGGTAGTGGCGGGTCAGGCGGAGTCGTCCGACGGCTTCTCCAGCTGCGTGACCTCCCCCTCCAACCGCTCCACGAGCTGCTCCAGACCCGCGAGCATCCCGTCCAGCTCGCCCATCTTGTCGCTCATCAGCGCGTCGAGGTCGGCTTCCAGCGAGGCCAGCGACAGCCCGGCGAACACCGCCTGGGGGTCCGCGAACGGCACGTGCGGCGCGTCGGGCGTCTCAGCGCTGCTCCGCTCGGGTGAGCCGGTGGTCGCCTCCCCGGCCGCGGGCGCGCTCACCTCCTCGGGCGTCGGCTCGGTGGTCTGCTCCTGCTGCTTGCCGGGTTCCGGCTGGGTCATGGGGTACCGCCCTCCTGTTCGCCGCCAAGCACACCACGAGTGCTCCGGGGGCCGTGCGCTTGCACGGAAAGTAACGCTGCGTGGACCCCGAATCACTCTCCGGGGGGCTGCGGCACTTCGCAGGGCTCGCTTAGCCTCGCGCCAACCTCAAGTCGGGGAGGCGTCATGAGCGGGTCCCTAGAAGTTCGGCAGTTCCTGTGGAACCAGGACGAGATCGGGTCGAGGCCGGGCGGAGGAGGAGTCCCCGCCCAGCGAACCGGGGAGCCGTCGCGCGTCTCCGACGAACAGGTCCACCGGGCGCGGCTGTCGGTCGCGCGTGGGGCCACCAGCGCCGAGGACTGCAAGCTGCTGCTCGACATGCTCGGCCTGTCGCCGGGCGAGGACGGCGGTGTGCCGCCCGTCCAGCGGTGACCGGGCCCCGCTCCCCGCGCGTGGTGGGGGGCGGTCCACCGGGATCGACGCACCACGAGCACCACCCGAGCCCTCCGGGGCGCGGGTGGTGCTCTGCGTTTCACGGCTTCCCGCCCTCCGGGGCTCCAGCGGGCCTGAGGCGTTCCGGAGGCGCGGCGGCGTCCGGTCGGGGTGGCGGGGTGGGCGCGCGGGTCCCGAGAGCCCTTGAGGGCCGGGCGGGTCTTGTCGCCCGGTGCGCGGCGCCGGGTGCGTCGCGGGGGCGTGTCACCGGGGCGCGTCACCGGGGCGCGTCACAGACGTCCGTCCCCGCTGCCCTCCCCGGCGGTCCGAGGGTGGTGGCTCGTCCGGGTGGTGTTGGCGGGGGCGGAACGGGTAGTCGGGGTGGGGTCGCTCGGAGCGGTGAGCCCGTTCGGGGTGCCCGGTTCCCAGGGCTTACCCCTCCTCGGCGTCGAATGCGCCGGGTCGTGGGGCCCCGAGATCGTGGATTCGGCGCGGCGGTGAACCTGAAATCGCAGGTCAACTCACCTTTGGACCCCCCGTTTTGGAGTATCTGGCATGTGTGTTCTATAGTTACGATGCTTCCAACGACAGCGGTTGGAGGGCCTGGGAAGAAGGTGGCCCACCAGGGCTGCCGGAGGAACGAGGGTCCCCATCGTCTAGCGGCCTAGGACCCCGCCCTTTCAAGGCGGTAACGCGGGTTCGAATCCCGTTGGGGGTACGCAGTAGAGTAAGGTACGATCTGCACGAAGCAAGGCCCAGTGGCGCAGTTGGTTAGCGCGTCGCCCTGTCACGGCGAAGGTCGCGGGTTCGAGTCCCGTCTGGGTCGCAAGGCTGTTCGGCTGAGGCCGGGCCAGCTACCTGGCCAGGTAGCTCAGTTGGTACGAGCGACCGCCTGAAAAGCGGTAGGTCGGCGGTTCGACCCCGCCCCTGGCCACCAACAACGTTCGAAAGCCCCGCAGGGATTCCCTGCGGGGCTTTCGCTTTTTCGCGGGTTCGCCCCCGAATAGTCGCGCGCTATCCGGGAGCCGTTCGGTCAGTCGAATCGAATCACCGCGATCGCCTGGTCGTCGTGCGCTTTCGCGCGCCGCCAGCGAGTGCGATCCCGATCACGTTCCTCGGCCGCGCGGATGCGGTCCAGCACCGCCTCCGGCCCATTCCGGAATGCGATCCGCGTCACTTCCCGCCACGGGAACAGCCCGTAGTCGTCCACCCCGCAGGAGACGCCGTCGGTCGCGAGCACCGCCGTCGACACCGCGTCCCTCGGCCAGCTCCGCCGCACCGCCATCCCGGCCGCCGCCGGAGCGGCCTCGGCCACCCAGAACCCGCCGGGCCGGTTCCGCCAGTCGGTGACCTTCGCCACTCTCCCGCGCAGGTCCCGGAGCCGGTGGTCGGCCACGACCTCGCCCTCCTCGGGGATCGGGCCGCCGGGCGGGCCGAAGACCACGACCGGGCTGTCGGCCAGCACCAGCGCGTCCACGGTCTCGGTCGACCAGCGCAGGATCGCGACCGTGCTGGACGGGGAGTCGCCGGGGACCAGGCCGTGCCGCGCGCGGAGCCGGTCGATCGCGCCCGCGAGCTCCTCGGCCAGGTCGCCCAGCAGCGGCCCGGTGAACTGCGCGGCCAGCTCCCGCGAGTGCCAGCCGCCGTCGCGCTCCCTCGGCGTCGGCGAGGTGGCCCCGTCGAGCAGCACCACGGCGTTCTCCAGCAGCACGACCCGGTCCTCGGTGGGGCGGGGCAGCCCGTCCAGGCCGACGCCGGGCCGCTCGGCCGTGCTGATCACGGGCGTCGCGCGGGTCTGCGTCACGGCGCCAGCCTAGAGCGGCGTCGATCCGGAACGGCGTCAACCCAGGTTGACAAAACCGGATCTGTCAACCAAGGTTGACGCCATGACGGAAGCGACGCAACTCGCCTCGGCGGCGGGTGACCGGGATCCGGGAGTGGGGCTGCGAGCGGTCAGCGCGCTCCGCAAGCTCCTGGAGCACCTGGAATCGGCGCAGGTCCGCAACGCGCGGGCGAACGGGTGGTCGTGGCAGGAGATCGCGGCCGAGCTGGGGGTCACCCGGCAGGCCGTCCACAAGAAGCACGGGGGAGACCGATGATCGGGGAGCGGTTTACCAGGGAGGCGCGCCAGGCGGTCGTGGCGGCGGTGGGGGAGGCGGAGCGGGCCGGGTCCCGGCGGGTCGAGCCCGAGCACCTGGCGCTCGCGCTGCTCGACTCGCCCGCGCTCGCCGGGTTCGACCTGCCGCACGACGAGGTCGCCGCCGAGTTCGCGGACATCCGCCGCAGGGGCGGGCTGACCGGCGCCGACGTCGAGGCGCTGCGCGGGCTCGGCATCGACGTGGACGAGGTGCTGGGCGCGGCGGAGCGCTCGCTCGGCGGGGCGGACGGCGGGGGGACGGCGACCAGGGCCAGGCGCAGGTGGCGGCTGTTCGGCAACCACGTGCCGTTCGCGCCCGAGACCAAGCAGGCGCTCAACCGCAGCCTGACCGAGGCGCTCGACCTCGGCTGGTCGACGCTCACCGCCGACCACCTCGTGCTCGCGCTGCTCGTCGCGCGCGGGCCGGTGTCCGAGGTGCTCGGCGGGAGGGGCGTCCGGTACGCCGAGGTCAGGAAGCTGGTCGCCGCTCCACGTACGTGACCAGCGGCAGGAACGCCTGGGTGAGCGGGCCGATGGCCAGCGCGTACAGCACGGTGCCCACGCCGACCGTGCCGCCGAGCAGCCAGCCGATCCCCAGCACCGCGATCTCCACGGTGGTGCGCACCAGGCGCAGCGAGGTCCCGGTCCGCGCGCAGAAACCCGTGGTCAGGCCGTCGCGCGGGCCGGGGCCGAGCCGGGCGCCGATGTAGGTGGCGGCGGCCAGGCCGTTGAGCACGATGCCGAGGCCGAGGAACGTCGCCCGCCACGGAAGCGAGGTCGGCTCGGGCAGCACGGCCAGCCCGGCGTCCACCGCGACCCCGATGACCACGATGTTCGCCAGCGTGCCCACGCCCGGCCGCTGGCGCAGTGGGATCCAGCACAGCATCACCAGCACGCCCACCAGGGCCGTGATCGTGCCGAACGACAGGCCGGTGCGCTGCGCGAGGCCCTCGTGCAGCACGTCCCACGGGTCGAGGCCCAGGGTGGAGCGGATGTGCAGGGCCATGCTCGTGCCGTAGAGCCACAGGCCGAGGAGCAGCTGGGGCAGGCGGCGAACGGGTGCCGTTGAGACGGGCAACTGGGTCAAGGCTGCGAGCATGTGGCCATCTTCAGCCCGTGTTCATCGAACTGAGAAGGGCCAATAGCCAATAATTGGCCTCATGCAGCACTCGATCCCGCCAGGTGGACGTGTTTCCGGGTTCAGGCTCGCCAAGCTCCTCGGGGAGTGGCGACGACGAGGCGCGCGGCACGGGTCCGCCGACCTCGCCGCCGCCGTCCGGATGCTCGTCCTCGACGGGAGGCTGCCCGCCGGGACCCGGCTGCCCGCCGAGCGGGAGATGGCCGAGGCCCTGCCGGTCAGCCGGACGATGGTCAGCGCCGCCCTGGACCAGCTGCGCGCCGAGGGGCTCGTGGCGTCCCGGCGCGGGGCGGGGACGTGGATCAGCCTGCCCAGCGGCGGGGCCCTGGTCGGCGGGGCGGACACCCCGCTGGTCGGCAGCAGCATGGTCGACTTCGCGCGCGCGGCCCCGCCCGCGATCCCCGGCCTGCTGCCCGCGTTCGACGCGGTGCGGGCCCGGCTGCCCGAGCAGCTCGTCGACCACGGGTACTACGAGCACGGGGTGCCCGAGCTGCGGCGGCGCATCGCGCAGCGGTTCGAGGCGCGCGGGCTGCCCACCAGCCCGGACCAGATCCTCGTCACCAGCGGGGCGCAGCACGCGCTGGCACTCGTGCTGCGGATGCTCACCGGACCGGGCGACCGGGTGCTCGTGGAGCAGCCCAGCTACCCCAACGCGCTCGACGCGATCAAGGCCATGTCGGCGATCCCGGTCCCGGTCGCCATGACCGACACCGGCTGGGACCTGCCCGGCATCGCCGCCGCGCTGCGCCAGGCCGCGCCCCGGATGGCGTACGTGGTGCCGGACTTCCACAACCCCACCGCGCACCGGATGGACGCGGAGACCCGAGCCGGGCTGGCCGACCTCGCCCGCAGGGCCCGGACCCCGCTCGTGGTCGACGAGACGATAGTGGAACTGGACCTGGACGGTGACCCCCTGGACGGGCCGCCGCCGGTGGCCTCGTACGCCGACGACCTCGTGGTGACCCTCGGGTCCGCCAGCAAGTCGCACTGGGCCGGGCTGCGGATCGGGTGGATCCGGGCGTCCACCGAGGTCGTGCACCGGCTGGTGTCCAGCCGGACCGCGCTCGACCTCGGGTCCGCGGTGCTGGACCAGATGGTGCTCGCGGAGCTGCTGACCGAACCCGAGTCCGGGCTGGCGGACCGGCGGCGGCACCTGGCCGGGCAGCGGGACGTGCTGATGGCGGGACTGCGGGAGCACCTGCCGCAGTGGCGGTTCGACCGGCCGGGGGGCGGGTTGAGCGTGTGGTGCGAGCTGGACGCGCCGGTGAGCACGCGGATCGCGGTGGTGGCGCAGAACCACGGGATGCGGTTGGCGCCGGGGGCGCGGTTCGGGGCGCACGGGGGGTTCGAGCGGTGGCTGAGGCTGCCGTTCGTGCTGCCGCCGGACGTGCTGCGGGAGGCGGTGCGGCGGCTGGGGCTGGTGGCGGCCGCGGTGTCGGGGGGTGGATCGGTGCCGCACCAGGAGGTGGAGGTGCCGGTGGCGTGAGGGGGGCTTGGGCGGAGGCGCTGGTCGCGGGAAGCCGCTGGGTGCGCTTGCCCTGGTCGGTGGTGGCCGCTGGGGGTGGTGGCCGGTTGGTGGTGATTGCTGCCTCGGGGCAGTGCCGGGGCCTCGCCTGCGGGTGATCGACTGCGCCTCGGTAGGCGCGGGATCAGGTGCGGCGGATCCGGGGTGGCCTGGGGAGAGTCGGCGCGCGGCTTCGCTGGGGGCCGGGTTGGGAGCGGCTACCCGCTTTGGCGCGGTGGTCCCGAGGTGGTTGCCAGGTGCGGCTTGGGTTGTGCTTTTTGCTGGTGCTCGCATCACTTCGTGATGCGAACCCACAGCGGGAGACGCTCCAGGGAGTGGCGTCTCCCGCTGTGGGCTCCCGTGCGATCCCGTCGGCGCAGGGGCAGCGCGACGTCGGGACCGTTCCCGTTCGTGCCGGGGCGCGGTCGGCAGGAACGGGGAGCTTGTGCGGGGGTGTGCCTGTGGTGCGGGGAGGAACGACGGCGCTCTGCGCAAGCGCCTCGGCGCGCGCGGACCGGTGCCTGGCGGCGTCGTTCAGTCGGGCGAGGTGCTCGGCAGGCCGGGGACGCGACCGGGTGAGCGGTCGTCGTCCGCGCGCTCCGCGACCCGGATCACGGGGGTCGGGAGGTCGGCCGACGGGGTGAGCAGCGCGGTCGGCGCGTTGCCGCCCCGGTTGTTGCTGGAAGAGGTGTCCTGCGCCCCGCCCGAGGAGGCCGAGGGGCCGCCCGACGGCGCGTGCTGCGGCGCCGGGGACGGGGGGTGCGCGGGAGCCTCGGGCGCCGGGCGCTCCCAGGTCTCCTGGTGCGGCTCGGCGGGCGCGTCCTCGTGCGCCTGCTCGGGAGCCGCCTGCGTCACGACGGGGGTCTGCTGCCTGCGGGGGGTGGTGCTCGTCGGGGCCGAGGGGGACCGGTCCGGCGCGGTGGCCGACTGGGGCGCCGCGGTCGGTTCGGGAGCCTGGGGCTCCTGGGCCGCTGGCCCGGTCGGGGCGTCCGGGGTCGTGCCGGGGACCGCGTTCGTGACCGCGTCGCCCAGCACCGGGATGATCGCCAGCCTGCCGACCACCTTGCCGCCGATCAGCACCGGGATCGTGGTGACCTGACCGGTGAGCGTGGACGCTTCGAGGTCCGAGGCGGTCAGGATCGTCGAGACCGCGCCACCGGACAGGGTCGTGGTGGAGGTGGGGCCCGTCGCGGAGCCGCCGATGAGGGAGCTGCCGGTCAGCGAGCCGCCGGTGAGGGAGCTTCCGGTGAGGGAGCCGCCCTGGACCTGCGCGGCACCGGTGGGCTGCTGGGCGGACTGCTGCGTGGACTGCTGGGCCGTGAGCGCCGAGCCCTGGAGCGAGGTGGGCTGCGCACCGGCCTGCGTGGTGGCCTGGAGCGCGTCCGTCGTCGCGGTGGACTGCGGCTGCCGCGCGGGGGCCGTGGTCGACGCCCCGAGCGCCTGCGCGGCGAGCTGCGCCGAGGTCGGCCCCGTCGACGTCGACCCGGACTGGGCGAGCGCGGTGGGTGCTGACTGGGCGGGTGCTGACTGCGCGTGCAGGGGTTGGCCGAGCTGGGGGACGACCGTCTGGGCGACCGTCGACTGGGTGAGTCGAGTCGGCTGAAAGGCCGCCGACTCGGGCAGCCGGGCGCTCTGCGCGAGTGCGCCCTGGAGCGCGGCGAGCTGCGCCGCGATCGGGCTCACCGCCGTGACCTGGGCGCTGTCGCCGATCGTGGCGCCGAGCACCGCCTGGTCGTCCTCCGCCCACGCGCTCCCCGATGAGGCCAGCCAGGCCGCTCCGGCGAGCCCCGCCACCACGAATCCCCTGAGCAGCAGCGAGCCGCCGCGGCGCAGGACGTTGCTGAGTGCCACGCGGATCACCACCGTTCCGGATGGGGCGAACGGGACGGGACCGTTCTGAGGTCGACGTTCGAGGTATGTCTAGCACCGGGCGCAGCTTTTGCGAACGGCATCGGGACGAAGCAACCCGTAAGGGCGGTCCTCTGCGGCTGTCCGGGGCGCGAGGGCGGGGTGTGAACACCGTCAGTCGTTGTCACGCCACGTGCTCGTGCCCCCGTCCGTCCGTTGTGGACCGCCCCGGAGTCACCCTTTCGCGTCCGATGTGGACGTTGGTGGGGTGCAGCGTGTGAGGGCTTACCCGTCGGTCACCGTTCCGGGCGAACGACCGCACGTGCAGATGCACGGGACCCCTGGGTGGTTGCCCGGTGTGGGCCGTTCGTGTGACCCGGTCCGGGAGCGCTCCCGGGACCCTGCGTCGCGGCGGCCGGGCGGCCGGGGCCCGGGGAGGCCCCCGGACCGCTCCGGCGGGCCTCACCAGCCCGCCTCGGCCATGCGGCGGCGCAGCAGCGCGAGGCACCGCCCGCGCGCCGCGCCCGCGCTGCACGCGGCCACCCCGGCTGCCTCGGCGATCAGCCGCCCGTCGGGCCGAGGCCCGGCCGCGACCAGCAGCAGCACCGCCCGACACCGCTCGTCCACCCCGTCCAGCGCCACCCGCAACGCCCGCTCCTGCGCCCGCCGCACCACGAAGTCCTCACCGGACTCCCCGAACCCACCGGGCTCCCCGACCCGCCCGGAACCCCCACCCGCGCCGAAGACGCCGAACGGTCCGAAAGGGGCGAACGGGCTCAGCGGGCGCGGCGGATGCGTCGACCCCGCCGACCCCGCCGAACGCGCCGGCCCGGCCGACCCCGCCGACCCAGCTGACCCCGCTGGCCCAGCTGACTCCGCTGGCCCGGCCGACTCCGCTGGCCCGGCCGACTCCGCTGGCCCGGCCGACTCCGCTGGCCCGGCCGACTCCGCTGGCCCGGCCGACCCCGCCGGAGCGGCCGACCCCGCCGGAGCGACCGGACTCGCCGCCCCCGCTGGCCCCGCTAGATCCGCCGAACGCGCCGGATGCGCCGAACTTCCGGGAACCAGCAGGCGAGAAGGAGTCGCCGTCCCTGGGGAAGTCGCCGCCTCCAGAGAGAGCCCCGCGCCCAGGGGAGCCGCCCCAGGGCGGGCCGCCTCCGACGGAGGCGCCGGGATCAGGGAAGCCGCCGGAGTCGGGTGGGCCGAGAGGGGCAAGAGGGCTGGTGGAGTCGTCGGAGTCGGGTGGGTCGCCGAGGCTGGCTGCGGGCTCGAAGGGGTGGTCGGTGTCGTTGGCGGCGTCGGGGCGGGTGGGGTGGGGGCATCGCCCGGCAGGGTGAAGCCGCCCCACCAGGCGCTCGACCGCCGCCCGCCGCCCGTGCAGCCGCCGCCGGTGAGGGCGTCGTGCCAGTGGTCGCCTGCCGCGGTGTCGCCCAGGGCGGTGGCCGGGAGTTCCCGGCAGCGGGTCCTGAGCTGCTTGCGGGCCTGGTTGCGGGCCGTCGCCGCCAGCCAGGAGATCAGCTTCGCCGGGTCCCGGAGCGCGTCCGCGTGCTCGGCCAGCGCCAACCACGTGGACTGGCAGGCGTCCGCCGCCTCCTCCTCGGTCAGCCGGTGGTCCCCCACCACCGACCGCACCAGGGGCGCGTACCGCCCGACGATCTCCCGCCACGCCCGCTCGTCGCCCGTGCCCGCCCCGGCGAGCAGGACCGCATCGCTGCTGTGTCGCATGACCGCTCGGACCGCCCCCGCCGCCCGCGCGTTTCCGCAGGCACACGAAGGTGCGCACGATGTATCCACGGCCGATGAACCCGCTCGGGGCGCCCGCCGCCCCGAGCGGGCGCCCCTCGGCTCACTCCGCCCGCAGCCCCTCCGTCGTGATCGCCGACCGCAGCGCGGGCAGCGCGCAGGCGCCCACGGCCAGCGCCACCGCCCCGGCCGCCCCGAACGCCGTCACCAGCGCCGCCCAGTCCACCCGGAACCGGTCCGCGGGCACCACCAGCCACGCCGTCACCAGGCCCAGCGGCACGGCCACGGCCAGGCCCAGCGCCGCCGGGATCGCCGCCTGCCACAGCGCCGCCCGCACCAGCGTCCCCCTCGGCGCCCCGCTCGCCGCCAGCACCGCCACCGGCGCGCGCCGCTCCCACACCCGGTCCACCGCGACCACCCCCAGCCCGACCACGGCCAGCAGGGTCAGCAGCACCGACCCGCCGAGCACCGCGCCGCGCAGGGTCGTGAACAGCTCCACCCGCCCCGCCTCGTACCCGGTGAGCAGCGCCGACGCCCGGTCGACCCGCTCGGTCACCGCCTGCAGCCGCTCGCCGAACGTCTCGTCCGGGTCGCCCCGCACCACCAGCTGCTGCGGCCCCAGCGCCAGCAGCGCCGGCTCGTCGGCCACGACCAGGCCCCGGTACGTCCCGGCCCCCTCCACCGCCCGGTGCTCGGGGACCCGCCACGTGACCGGCTCGCCGCCGAACACCCGCAGCAGCACCTCGGTTCCGGCCGCTGGCGGCGTGCCGTCGACCAGGTAGGCGCGGCCCGGCGCGCAGTCGGACACCCCCAACCGGTCCGCGATCTCCGCGCAGTCGGTGCTGGTCACCAGCACGCCGTCGGTGTGCGCCACCCGCACCTCGCTGATCCGCCGCGCCCCGCCGACCAGCGACACCGACTCGGCCAGCTCCCGCACCGGCGTGCCCGGCGCGAGGCCCAGCACCCACCGGCCCGGCTCCGCGCCCAGGCTGGACCGGGCCGCGACGTGGTCGGCGGCGACGCCGAGCAGCACCTGCAGCGTCAACCCGCCGCCCAGCACCACCACGACCCCGGCCAGCACCCTCGGCGTGCTCCGGTCGAACCGCAGCGCCCGCACCGCCAGCATCCCGGCCACCCCGTCCGGCCGCACCCGCCGCGCCACCCGGTGCACCAGCCACGGCAGCAGCGCGCCCGTCCCCGCCAGCACCAGCGCCACGCCGACCCCGGCCGCGCCCGCCAGCGGCGGCGAGTCCACCAGCTCGGTGAACGTCACCGCGACCGACAGCACCACCAGCACCAGCACGCCCGCGCCGACCAGCCCGAGCCGCCACGCCACCCTGCGCGGCGGCACCTCGGCTCGCTCGCCCAGGCCCAGCGGACCGGTCGTCCCCGCGCCCACGCCGAGCACCGCCGCGCCGACCGCCACCAGCGGCACGCCCAGCGCGATCACCAGCGACGGCAGCGGCGCGGGCAGCACGTCCGTGGGGAAGAACCCGATGTCCTCCACCTCGGCGAACCGCACCAGCGGTCGCGCCGCGAAGAACAGCGCCGACCCCACCAGCAGCCCGAGCAGCCCGCTGACCAGCGCCTCGCCCGCCGCGATCCGCCGCACCCGCGCGCGGGACGCGCCGACCAGCCGGATCGAGGACAGCCGCCGGTCCCGCCCCGTCGCCCCCAGCCGGGTCGAGACCAGCACGAACGTGCCCAGCGGCAGCAGCACCGCGACCAGCCCGGCGAGCACCAGCAGCCGGTAGAACGGCTCCCACGTCGGCGGCGGTCGCTCCACCCCGAACCCGGCCACCGCCTCCGCCCCGTCGAGGTGGTGCGCGGCGAGCCCGGCGTAGAAGGAGAGGGAACCGGGGCGGGCCAACCCCTCGTCGGCGATCACGCCGATGACCCGCTCCGGGAACCTCGCCCGCACGCCCTCGTCCGCGCCGAGCAGGTCGAACAGGGCGGGCGACACCACGATCTCGCCCGCGTCGGGGACCCGGCCGACCCCCGGCGGCGCGGGCGCGTCCTGGGACGCCGCCGCCAGCTCCAGCCCGGTGATCAGCCTGCCCTGCCAGGACACCACCACGCTCCTGGCGCGCAGCGCCGCGTCCTGCGCGACCGGGGCGGGCCGGGGCAGCGCCGCCCCGACCCGCTCCGACTTCGCCTCGCGCGCGGGCCCGATGGACGCGCCGAGCAGCAGCACGACCGCGCCGAGGCCCACCCCGACGGCGGTGAGCGCCAGCCTGGCCCACGCCGTCCGGCCGCCCCCGACGGCGAGCCGAACGCCGAGGACCAGGTCTGCCGCCCAGTGCGCGCGAGGGGTCATTCGGTGCGCAGTCCCAGCGCCCCGGTGGCCTTGCGCAGCGACGGCAGCGTCAGCGCCGTCACCAGCAGGCCGAGGACCAGGGCGAGGGCCGAGTACTCGGCGACGCCGACCCAGTCCAGCTCGACCGGCCTGCCGAACGTGCGCAGCAGCAGCGCGCCGAGCCCCGCGCCGGTGGCGACGGCGACCAGCACGGCCAGCACCAGCGGGACCGCGTTCTGCCACAGCAGCGACCGGGCCAGCACGCCGCGCGGGACCCCGCCCGCGAAGAGCGCGGCCAGCGGCCGCCTGCGCTCCTTGATCTGCTCCAGCGCCACGACCAGCAGGCTCCCCGCCGCCAGCAGCAGGGTGAGCAGCGAGCCCGCGAACAGGCCGCCCCGCATCTGCCGGTACTGCTCCGCCTCCTCGGACAGGTCGGCGGTGCCCACGTGGTGCGACTGGAGCTTCCAGGCCAGCGGGGCCAGCGCGGTGCGCGCGTTGTCCGCCGCCTCCGCGACGCGCCCGTCCAGCAGCGCGATCACCCCGCCGCTGGAGGCCGCCGCCCTGGGCAGGTCGCGAGCCGCGCCGGGCGTCACGTGCAGCCCGTACAGGTCGGACTTGTCCGGCGGCAGCGCGACCTGCCGGGCCTCGGGCGCGCGCCACGTCCCGAGCGGCGTCCGGTCGTCGTGCGTTCTGCCGCGCCCGTCGGTCCGGATCGTCGCCGCGTTCGCCAGGGGGAGCACGGTCAGCTCGGAGCCGGGGGCCACCCGCCAGTACGGGGTCTGGCCCTCCAGGTGGAAGCTGTAGGCCGCGCCGTCGACGCACTCCGGCACGCCCCGCGCCAGCAGCATCGCGCAGTCGCTGATCACCACCTGCTGCTCGACCTCGTCGCTCCGGACGTACGCGTACTCGGGGGTGAAGACCCGCTCGACGCCCGCGACGCCGTCCAGCAGCTCGACCGCGCGCCCGCGCAGCCCGGCGTCCTCGGCGGGGGTGATCGAGTACCTGCCGTTGGACGCGACGGTCAGCAGCGACTCGTCGACCCGCGGCCCGCTGCCGTCCGGGATCGCCCTCTCCACGTTGGTCAGGACGCTCTGCAGGGCGATCGCCCCGGCCAGCACGACGGCCACGCCGCCGACGACGCGCGCCGCGGTGCCGCTGTCGAGCTGGAGCCTGCGCATGGCGAGCTGCCAGGACGGCGCGCCCCGGTGCGCCCGCTGCACGGAGCGCTCCAGCGCCCAGGGCAGCAGCGCGGGGACGCCGAACAGCAGCAGCGTGCTGCCCGCGACCAGCGTCTGCTGGGAGCTGCCGCTGACCAGCCGCCCGGTGAACGCGCCCGCCTGCGACGCGAGCAGGGCGACGCCCGCCACGACCGGCAGGGCCCGCCACCACAGCTTCCGGCGCGCGGGCCTGGTCTGCCGCACCACGCCGAGCGGTTCCACCACGGTGCGGCGCATGGCCACCAGCGCGGTGACCACCGCCAGCGCGGGCACCAGCGCGACCAGGAGCGCCACCAGCGCGGGGGCCGGGGTCAGGTCCTCGGCGAACACGCTCATCCCGACCAGCTCGACCTCCTCCACGTGCCGCCTGGCCAGCAGGAACAGCCCGCCGCCGAGCGCCAGCCCGACGAGCGCGCCGACCAGCGCCTCGCCCGCGGCGATCAGCCGGACCCGTCCGGCTCCCGCGCCGACCAGCCGCAGCGCGGCGAGCCTGCGGTCGCGCTGGGCGCCTGCGAGGCGGGTGCTCACGCCGATGAAGACCAGGACGGGGAACAGCAGCACCACGCACCCGGTCAGCCCGAGCACCAGCAGGAACGGCGGCACCAGGGACATCTCGCTCGGGACGCCGAACCGGCCGACGGCGTTCTGCGCGGTGGGCACGACCGAGGCGTCGCCCGCGAAGTAGGCCAGGTCGTGCGGCGTGGTCAGGCCCTCGTCGGCGATGGTCCCGACGACCCTCTGCGGGAACCGCTCGCGCAGCACCGCGTTGTCGGGGTCGGCGAGCAGCTCGGCCAGCGCGGGCGACACGTACATCTCGCCGTCGGCCGGGATCACCGGGATGCCCGGCGGCACCGGCGCCTGCGGGCCGCCCGCGAGCAGGTGCTTGCCCGCGATCGGGCCGTGGTCGCGGTACGCGCTGTACCAGCTCTCCGAGTGCAGGACCCGCTCGGCGGGCGTGCCCGCGGCGGGGCTCTCGGCCAGCCGCGCGTCCTGCCGCGCGTCCCGGTTGGCCATGATCGACGGGATGGCCGCGGCCACGAACAGCAGCACCACCCCGAGTCCGATGCCGACGCCGGTCAGCGCCTGCCTGGCCCAGGACTCGCGCCCGCCGCCGACCGCCAGCCGGACGCCGAGCGCCAGGTCGTCGAACACCCGCTTCACCTGGCGCGCTCCACTTCGCGGGGCCTGACGTCACCACGTGCCACCCGGTCGCACGCCTGGCTCCCGGTCGCCGCGCGCAGGTCCGCGGCTTCGAGCAGGGGCCTCATCGGGCCACCTCCGTTGTCAGCCCGCCCGATCGGGCGCTGGTCGGTTCGAGCCCCCGGAGGTCGACCTCCGGGGGGCGAGGAGCGGCGCCGTCACCGACCCGGCGCCGCCCCTCGGGAGGGCTCACTCGGTGCGCAGTCCCAGCGCCCCGGTGGCCTTGCGCAGCGACGGCAGCGTCAGCGCCGTGACCAGCAGACCGAGGACCAGCGCGGCCCCCGAGAACTGCGCGATGCCCGACCAGTCCAGCTCGACCGGCCGATCGATCACGCCGAGCAGCAGCGCGCCGAGCCCGGCGCCGGTGGCGATGGCGACCAGCACGGCCAGCACCAGCGGGACCGCGTTCTGCCACAGCAGCGACCGGGCCAGCGCGCCGCGCGGGACCCCGCTCGCGGCGAGCACGGCCAGTGGCCGCCTGCGCTCCTTGATCTGCTCCAGCGCCACGACCAGCAGGCTCGCCGCCGCCAGCATCAGCACGATCAGCGCGCCCGCGAACAGCGCGCCCTTGATCTGCTGGTACTGCTTGGCCTCCAAGGACAGGTCCGCGTCGCCGAAGTAGTACGTGTAGACGCGCCAGGCCATCGGGGCCAGCGCGACGCGCACGTGGTTCGCCGCGTCGGCGTCCCTCTCCAGCGCGACGCTGATCGAGCCGCGCACGCCCGGCGGCACGGC
This sequence comes from Actinosynnema mirum DSM 43827, assembly GCF_000023245.1. GTDB lineage: Bacteria > Actinomycetota > Actinomycetes > Mycobacteriales > Pseudonocardiaceae > Actinosynnema > Actinosynnema mirum. Next base: position 7,916,803 of record NC_013093.1, on the reverse strand, counting down.
CAGGTCGCGGGCCGCGCCGGGCGTCAGGTAGGTGCTGTGCAGGCCGCTGCCCTCGGGCACCACGAGCCGCTTCACCTCGGGCGCGCGCCACGTGCTGAGCGGCTCGCGCTCGTCGACGTACTCGCCGCCCGCGCTCGGCATCCCGGCGGTCTCCGGCGTCCACGGGCCCAGCACGCCCAGCTCGGTGCCCGGCTCCACCTTCCAGTACGACACGTCGGAGTCGCGCTGGAACTCGTACGCCTGGCCGTCGACGCACTCCGGCGCGCCGGAGGCCAGCAGCAGGGCGCACGGGGCGATGCCCACCTGGTGGGGCCCGTCCTGCGGGGGCGCGCCCTTCACCTTGAGGTCGACGAAGACCGGGGTGAAGACCTCCTGGACCCCCTCGACGCCCTTCAGCAGTTCGACCGCCCGCGCCTGCTCCTCGGCCTGCCCCTCCTCGTCGCCCCTCAGCGAGACCTGCATGAGCTCGGTGTTGAGCACCGGCCCGCCGCCGTCCGGGATCTTGCTCTGGACGCTGGTCAGCACGGTCTGCAGGGCGATGGCCCCGGCGAGGACGACGGCCACGCCGCCGACGACGCGCGCCGCGGTGCCGCTGTCGAGCTGGAGCCTGCGCATGGCGAGCTGCCAGGAGGGAGCGCCCCGGTGGGCGTGCTGCACGGAGCGCTCCAGCGCCCAGGGCAGCAGCGAGGGGATGCCGAGCAGCAGCAGCGCGATGCCGCCGACCAGCAGCTCCTCGCGGTAGCCGCCCATGATCCGCTCGCCCGCGAAGCCGCCCGCCTGGGAGATCAGCACCCCGATGCCCAGCAGCACCGGCACGATCCGCCACCACAGCCTGCGGCGCACCGGCTTGGTCTGCCTGACCACGCCGAGCGGCTCCACCACGGTGCGGCGCATCGCCAGCAGCGAGGTGACCACGGCCAGCACGGGGATCAGCGCCGTCAGGAGCACCGCGGGAACGGGGGAGGGGCTCAGCTCCTCGGCGAACACGCTCACCCCGAGCAGCTCGACCCCCTCGACGAACCGCCTGCCGACCAGGAAGAGGCCCACGCCCACGACCAGCCCGACGAGCGCGCCGACCAGGGCCTCGCCGGAGGCGATCAGCCGGACCCGCCCCGCGCCCGCCCCGACCAGCCGCAGCGCGGCGAGCCTGCGGTCGCGCTGGGCGCCGGCGAGCCGGGTGCTCACGCCGACGAACACCAGGACGGGGAACAGCAGCACCACGCACCCGGTCAGCACGAGCACGAGCAGGAACGGCGGCAGCTCCTGCGCCGTCCGCTCCGCGCCGAACCGGCCGATGGAGTTGGCCTCGGTCGCCTCGACCGAGGCGTCACCCGCGAAGTACACGAGGTCGCGGGGCGCGTTCAGGCCCTCGTCGGCGATGGTGCCGACGACCTTCTGCGGGAGCAGCTCGCGCAACATCCCGTTGTCCGGGTCGGCGAGCATGTCTGCCAGCACCGGCGACACGTACATCTCGCCGTCGGCCGGGACCTCCGGGATGCCCGGCGGCACCGGGGCCTGCGGGCCGCCCGCGCGCAGGTACTTGGCGGTGATGTCCGAACCGCGGTACTGGGTGCTCCAGACCTCGGAGTGCAGGACCCGCTCGGGCGGGGTGCCCGCCTCGGCCCCGACGCTGCTCCTGGCGGCCTGGCGCTCGCCCCGGTTCTCCATGATCGACGGAACGGTCGCGCCCACCAGCAGCACCAGCACGCCGAGGCCGATGCCCATGCCGGTCAGCACCAGTCGGACCCACGCCCCGCGTCCTCCGCCTGCGGCCAGGCGGACGCCGAGGAGCAGGTCGGCGAAGACGCGCTTCACCGAACGCGCTCCACTTCGCGGGACTTGCCGTCGCGCACGACGACCTCGCGGTCGGAGTAGGCGGCGACCCGCGCCTCGTGGGTGACCAGCACGACGGCCGCGTTGGTCTCGCGCGCGGCCGTGACCAGGAACTGCATCACGCGCTCGCCGTTGAGCGAGTCCAGCGCGCCGGTCGGCTCGTCGGCGAACACCACCTTCGGGCCGGTGACCAGCGCGCGCGCCACGGCGACGCGCTGGGCCTGGCCGCCGGAGGTCTCGCCGGGCCGCTTGTCCGCGACGCCGTCGACCTCCAGGCGCTCCAGCCACTCGCGCGCCCTGGACTCGGCGGCCTTGCGCTTCACGCCGCCCAGGCGCAGCGGGAGCGCCACGTTCTCCAGGCAGGACAGTTCGGGCACCAGCTGCCCGAACTGGAACACGAAGCCGAAGTCGGTGCGCCGCAGCTCGCTGCGCGCCCCGTCCGCCAGCGCGCTCAGCTCCACGTCGCGGTAGCGGACCGTGCCGCCGTCCGGCTGGAGGATGCCCGCGAGGCAGTGCAGCAGGGTGGACTTGCCGGAGCCGGACGGCCCCATGATGGCCAGCACCTCGCCCGCGTGGACGGCCAGACCGGCGCCGTCGAGCGCGGGGGTCGGGCCGAAGGACTTGCGCAGGTCGACGGCTTCGAGCAGGGGCCTCATCGGGCCACCTCCGTTTTCAGCCTGCCCAACCGGGCGGCGGTCAGTTCGAGCCACCGGAGGTCGGCCTCCAGGTGGAAGAGGGCGTGGTCGCAGATCAGCTGGTCGGCCAGGTCGCCGTCCGCCTTGCGCTTGGTGAGCTTGCGCATGAGGTCGAGGTGCGCGCCGCGCTGGGTGTCCAGCACGTCGTCGGCGCTGCGACCGGACAGGAGCGCGAGCACGACCTTCGTGTACAGGGTGTTCTGCAGGTAGGGCTCGGGCTTCTCGGGCGTGCTCAGCCAGCCCTCGACGTCGGTGACGCCCGCGTCGGTGATGGCGTAGCGCTTGCGGTCGGGGCCGTCGCCCGCCTCCACGCCCGCCTCCTGGATGAGGCCGTTCTTCAGCAGCCGCGAGAGCGTTGTGTACACCTGCCCGTAGTGCAGCGGGCGGTCCTGCCCGAAGCGCTCGTCGTAGGCCCGCTTGAGGTCGTAGCCATGCCTCGGCCCCTTCTCCAGCAGGCCCAGCAGTGTGTGTCCGATCGACATGCGGACGACTATACACACGACGTATACACACGATGAATACCCTGGTTGGCGTCGCGCTGGCCACGACTTCACGACAGCGGGCGGTGGTCGCGCCTACAGTGGAGGGGTGACTGGTCTGGCGGCCGGCTGGGACCACGCGGCTCTCGCGCAGGGTCGAGTCGGCGATGCGGAACACGATGTGGAGCTGCTGCTCGCTTTCCTGAACACCAGGGATCTGGAAATCGGCGCGGACGTGCTGGACGGCACAGCCGCGTGGCGCGCCTGGGTCAGCGAGCGGGGGCTAGGCGACTCGGGGGACCTGGTCGCCGTGCGTGCCGCCCGAACCGCCCTCCGGCGCTCGCTGGGGGACCCGCACGAGGGCCCCGATCCCGCTATCGTCGCGACCATCGTCACCGTGGACCTCAGCCACGGCGTGCCGGTCCTGGCCAGCGCGGACGCGCTGGGCGCGGTCCTGGGCGCCGCCGCGAGGCTCGCGGTGCTCGGCTCGTGGGAGCGCTTCAAGATCTGCCCGGCGGAGAGCTGCCTGCGGGCCTTCTTCGACCGGTCCCGCAACAGGTCCCGCACGTGGTGCTCGATGCAGCTGTGCGGCAACCGGGAGAAGGCCAGGAACTGGCGCGAGCGGCGCGCCCTCCAGGCGATCACCTGATCCCCCCGGCCTGACGCAGGAGCCCGCGCCCGGTCCGGAGGCGCGCGGGCGTCGCGGGAGCGGCCCGGTCCGCGAAGGCCGTGGACCGGGCGTCAGCCGTGCGCTCAGTCGAAGAGCTGCTCCAGGAAGCTCCTGCGGCGCGGCGGGTGGCCGTAGCCGGGGTGGCCGTGGCCGTAGCCGTAGCCGGGCGCGTACCCCGGAGCCGGAGGCTGCTCGGTGCCCGGTGGCGGCTGGTAGGGCGGCGGCGTCCCCGGCTGGCCCTGCGCTGATTGGCCCTGCGCCAGCTGGCCCTGCGCAGGCTGGCCCGGCGTGAAGTGGGTCGTGGCGCCGGGGTCCCCGCCCGCGGGCTGGTACGGCGGTGGCGGCGCGCCCTGGTCACCTCCGGACACGGGGACCGCGCCGGTCGTGGCGGCCTGGCCGTAGTGCGCCCGCTCCGCCGCGACGATCTGCTCCAGCTCGCCGCCGTCGAGGAACACGCCACGGCAGTTCTCGCACTGGTCGACGTGGACGGCGCCCCGCGTGATCGTCTTCATCAGGTCCTGGCACTTCGGGCAGATCACGACTTCGAGACTACGGGCAACACAGGGGTGCCCGCCTGGGTACGGTCGGTGATCGGTGGGCCATCATGCCGGTGTGTCCAGATTTCGCCAGCGAGCCGTCCTGACCGGGTGCGTGCTGGCCGCGCTCCTGGCGGTCGCCGGGCTCCTCGCCACCGACAGCGGCATCGACCCCGACCTGTGGCTCGGCGTGCTGTCCGCGGGCTTCCTGCTGCTCCTCGCCGCCGTCGACCCGTGGCTCCAGCGCCGCAGGACCCCGGTGCTGGCGACCGACGCCAACCTCGACGCCGCCTCCGCCGCGCTGTCCAGGGCCCTGAACGCGCAGTGGAACGACGAGTGCCGCGCGCGCGGCCTCGACGGCGCGGGCCTGCTCGACCTGCACTGGAGCGCCCCCGACGAGCCCGTCAACACCGCCCCGCCGCCACCGGGCCGCAGCACCGGCGTCGTCGGCGCGTTCGAGCGGCAGGCGCACCGCAGGCTCGTGCTGCTCGGCGCGCCCGGCTCCGGCAAGTCCACCACGGCCATGCTGCTCACCCTCGGCCTGCTGGAGCGCGGCGGCCCCGTCCCGGTGCTGCTGCCGCTGTCCACCTGGGACCCGGAGGCCGAGGACGTCCGCAGCTGGATGACCCGCAGGCTCTACGAGGACCACCCGGCGCTGCGCAACAACGAGCTGTACGGCAGCTACGCGGCCGACCTGCTGGTCGAGCAGCGCCGCGTCATGCCCGTGCTCGACGGCTTCGACCAGCTGCCCGCATCCAAGCGCTCGGCCGCGCTCGACCGCATCGCCCGCGCCTTCCCGGCGTCCGCGCCGCTCGTGCTGACCAGCCGCACCGAGGAGTACGCGAACGCGGTCGCCCAGGTCGGCCCGCTCGCGGGCGCCGACGCCGTGCGGCTGCACCCGCTCGACCACGGGGCCGTCGCGCACCACCTGCGCTCCGCCGGTGACCAGCTGTCCGCCGCCGGGTGGGAGCCGGTGTTCCTGCACCTGCGGGAGAACCCCGGCGGCCACCTCGCGGAAGCGCTCTCCACGCCGCTCACCGTCGGCATGGCCGGGGTGGTCTACGCCTATGGCGAGCCGAGCGAGCTGCTCGACCGCACCAGGTTCCCGGACCGGCGGGCCATCGAGGAGCACCTGGCCGACGTGCTGGTGTCCGGCGCGTTCGGCGACCGGGCCGTGGCGCACCAGTTCCGGGCCAGCCAGGTGTGGCCCAGGGACAAGGCGGTGAAGTGGCTGCGGTTCCTCGCGGCCGAGATGCGGGCGCGCGGCATCCGCGAGCTGGCCTGGTGGGAGCTGCGGCGCTCGGTCGGCAGCACGTGGCTGGCGGCGCTCGGCGCGGTCGTGCTCGGGCTGATCGGCGGGGCCGGGGTGGCCTGGCTGATGGCGTACGCCAGCACGCCCGCGCTCGCCCCGTACAGCGGGCTCGTCGTCGGCGCGGCGGTGGCCGTGGCCGCGCTGTACGCGTCCGGGCGGCACGCGCCGAAGGTCAAGGCGCACCACGGTGTGTGGCGCAGCGTGCTGGTGCTCAGCGCGTCGGTCGGCGGCGCGGCCGGGCTGGTGTTCGGCGCGCTCTACGGGCTGTCGGCCGGGCTCGTCGTCGGGCTGGGGCTGGCGGTGGCGACCGCGCTGCGGTTCGCGCTCAGCAGCAACGCCGAGCTGACCCACCCGTCCAGCCCGCTGTGGACGATGGCGCGCGACCGGATCGCGGTGTGGACCGGGTCGCTGGTGCTGGCCGTGGTGTTCGGCGCGGCGGCCGGCCTGGTGTTCGGGCCCAAGCAGAGCGGGATGGTCGGGCTGGGGCTGGCGTCCGGGCTGCTGCTCGGGTTCGCGCTCACCGTGCTGAACCTGCGGTGGTGGTGGTTCACCGTGGCGCGGGTGTGGCTGGCGCTGCGCGGGAGGCTGCCGTGGGAGCTGATGGCGTTCCTGGAGGACGCGCGCAAGCTCGGCGTGCTGCGGCAGGCGGGGGCGTGCTACCAGTTCCGGCACGCGCTGGTGCAGGACCGGCTGGCCGGGCCGGTGACGGCGAAGGTGAAGGGCGGCAGGGCCAAGCGGTTCAAGGGCTTCACGGTGCGCGGCGCCCGGACGGACGCCCCCCGCGGTGAGGGGGCGCCCGCCGAGTCGACCGCGTGAGCGCTAGCCGCCCAGCTTCCTGAGCCTGGTCACGGCCTCGTCGAGCACCTCGTCGCGCTTGCAGAACGCGAACCGCACCAGGTGCTTCCAGCGCTCCGGGTGGTCGGCGAACACCTGCACCGGCACGCCGACCACGCCGATCCGCTCCGGCAGCTCCCGGCACAGCCGCTCGCCGTCGTCGAAGCCGAGCGGGCGGACGTCGGCGGTGATGAAGTAGGTGCCCTCGCACGGGCGCACCGCGAACCCCGCGTCGGTCAGGCCCTCGGCGAGCCGGGACCGCTTGTCCTGCAACGAGTCCCGCAGCCCGTCCACCCACGGCAGCTCGTGCCGCAGCGCGTGCGCCACGGCGGGCTGGAACGGCGCGCCGCCCACGAACGTGAGGAACTGCTTGGCCGCGCGGACCGCGTCCAGCAGCGGCGCGGGCCCGCACGCCCAGCCGATCTTCCAGCCGGTGCAGTTGAACGACTTGCCCGCGCTGGAGATCGTCACGGTCCGCTCGGCCATGCCGGGGAACGCCGCCAGCGGCAGGTGCTCGCGGCCGTCGAACACCAGGTGCTCGTACACCTCGTCGGTGATCGCGACCAGGTCGTGCTCGACGCACAGCGCGGCGACGGCGGCCAGCTCGTCGCGGGTGAGGACGGTGCCGGTGGGGTTGTGCGGCGAGTTGACCAGGACAGCCCTGGTGCGCGGCGTGACGGCGGCGCGCAGCGCGGCCACGTCCAGCCCGAGCCTGCCGGTGCCCGGCTCCTCGGTGAGGCCGACCGCGCGGCGGGTCGCGCCCGCCATCGCCACGGCCGCCGCGTACGAGTCGTAGTAGGGCTCGATCAGCAGGACCTCGTCGCCCGGTTCCACCAGCGCCAGCAGGGACGCGGCGATCGCCTCGGTCGCGCCGACGGTCACCAGCACCTCGGTGTCCGGGTCGTAGCGGGTGCCGTAGCGCGCGCGGTGCTCGGCGATCGCCTGCCGCAGCGCGGGCACGCCCGGTCCCGGCGGGTACTGGTTGGCGCCGGAGTCGATCGCGGCCTTGGCGGCGTCGAGCATCGCTCTGGGGCCGTCGGTGTCGGGGAAGCCCTGGCCGAGGTTCACCGATCCGGTCCGGTTCGCCAGCGCGGTCATCTCGGCGAAGATCGTCGAGGTGAACGGCCGCAACCTGGGGACTAGCGCTGGTACCCGCACGACCCAGGATCTTCACGGACAATGGGGGCGTGGAGCAACTGACGGCCGCCGACCAGGTGAAGCGGCGGGACCTGCGCAGGATGAAGCTCGTGGCGACGGGGTTCTTCCTCGCCACGACCGCCGTGTTCCTGGTGACGCTGCTGTTCGAGGCGGACGGCCCCGCGTGGGTCGGGTACGTCCGGGCGGCGGCCGAGGCCGGGATGGTCGGCGCGCTGGCCGACTGGTTCGCGGTGACGGCCCTGTTCCGCAGGCCGCTGGGCCTGCCCATCCCGCACACCGCGATCATCCCCAGCCGCAAGGACAGCTTCGGCGACGCGCTGGGGTCGTTCGTCGGGCAGAACTTCCTGGCGGAGTCCGTGGTGCGCGAGAAGCTGGGCCGCGTCGAGGTGGGGCGCAGGCTCGGCGAGTGGCTTCGGGAGCCCGAGCACGCGGAGCGGGTGACGTCCGAGGTGTCGAACGTCGTGAAGGGCGCCGTGACCGTGCTGCGGGACGAGCACGTGCAGGCGGTCGTGGAGCAGGCGGTGGTGCAGCGCCTCATGGCCAAGCCCTGGGGCCCGCCGCTGGGGAAGCTGCTCGGGCAGGTGTTCGTCGACGGCGGGCACCACAAGCTGGTGGACCTGGTGTGCGACCGGCTGTACGAGTGGGTGAGGGACAACCACGTCAAGGTGATGCAGGTGGTGACCCAGCGCGCGCCGGGCTGGTCGCCGAAGTTCATGGACTCGCTGCTGGGCGACAAGGTCTACAACGAGCTGCTGAACTTCGCGTGGGCCGTGAAGACGGACGTGAACCACCCGATGCGGGTGGCGGTGGACCAGTTCCTGGAGGAGTTCGCCAAGGACCTCCAGCACGACCCGGCGACCATCGAGCGGGCCGAGCTGGTGAAGGACCAGGTGATCGAGCACCCGGAGGTGCAGAAGGTCATCGGGTCGGCGTGGGGAACCGCGAAGAAGATGCTGCTGGACGCGGCGGAGGACCCGTCGAGCGAGCTGCGGACCAGGGTGCGCGACGGGCTGGTGAAGTTCGGGACGCGGCTGGTGGAGGACGGGGAGATCCGCGGCAAGGTCGACGGGTGGCTGGAGGACGCGGCGGGGTACGTGGTGGCGAACTACCGGGACGAGATCACGACGCTGATCACGGACACGGTGGAGCGGTGGGACGCGGAGGAGACGTCGCGGAAGATCGAGCTGCAGGTGGGGCGGGATCTGCAGTTCATCCGGATCAACGGGACGGTGGTCGGGGCGCTGGCGGGGTTGGTGATCTACTCGGTGGGGCAGCTGCTGGTGTGAGGTGGGGGCGGGCGGAGGCCCTTCAGCGCGCGCAGCTCGCTCCACAGCGCCATGACCCGCTGGACCTGGCGCGCGGGCAGGCCGCACGCGACGACGACCTGCGCGGGCGTGAGCAGCGCGGTGAACTCCGCCTCGGCGCCCGCCCGCAGCTCCCCGTCCGCCGTGGGGACGACCGGGGCCTCGTCGGGGGTGCGCGCCCGCCGGGACGTGGGGTGCTCCTCGGCGACGCCGGCGCGGCTCGCGGGAGCCGAACTCGCGCGGGCGTCGCGCCAGGAGATCCGGAGCGCTCTGCGCCGCTACACTGGCCAGCTGCGCCCCTCCGGTGAGTCCAGCCAGAACCGCTGGTCCTCCCCGTCCACCGTCACCCCGAACCGCGCCCGCCGGGGTCGTCCCAGGGCCTGCCACTCGCGGTGGCCCTCCTCGGCTTCCGTCCACAGCCTCCGCGGGCCGCCCTGGGAGACCACGCCCGCTCTCGGGCGGGCCCACGAGCCGTCCTCGTGGGCCAGCAGGACCGGGTTCATCGTGACCACCGCGCCGCGCAGGACCAGGCCCGCGAAGAACTCGTAGCCGCTCCCGGGGTGCACCACCTCGTGCGCCCCCAGGGAAGTCGCCCTGGTCTCCTCCGGGACCGCCGTCGCCGCCCGCGCCAGCGCCTCCTCCGCCCACCCCGCCGCGTGCGCCCGCAGCGGCATGAACCTGCCGTCCTCCGCCAGGACCCTGCCCTCCGCCCGCGTTCCGCCGAGCGCCGTCAGGCGGATCAGGCCGGCGCCCAGCGGGCGGTTCAAGGTGGTCACCACCGCACCACCCGGCCTGGTCTGCTCCAGCCACGGCAGCGGCACCCTGGACACCGCGCAGGTGCCCAGCACGCGGTCGTACGGGGCGGCCTCCGGCCAGCCGCCTGCGCCGTCCGCGAGGGCGCACGTCGGGGACCAGCCCGCCCCCGCCAGGGCAGCTTGCGCGCGGGACAGCACGGACGGGTCCACGTCGACCGTCGTCACCGACTGCGAACCGACCCCCGCCGACAGCAGCGCCGCGTTGTACCCCGTCCCCGTCCCGATCTCCAGCACCCGGCAGCCGTCCACCACCGCCAGGGCCTCCAGCATGATCGCCATGATCGTCGGCATACTCGACGAGCTCGTCGGCACGCCGCGCGCCCACCCCTGCTCCAGCGCCCGCGACCACGCCGCGTCGTTGCCGTCCAGCTGGGTCACCCGCACGTCGTCCCGGTACACCAGCCGCAACCAGTCCGGGTCACCCCGTGTCACCGGCGCCCACGCGCCGTCCTCCCGCTGGGCGAAGAAGCCCGGCAGGAACGCGTCGCGCGGAACCTCGCGGAACGCGCGCACCCAGCGGGGATCGGAGAGGACGCCCTCCCCGACCATGCCGTCGACCAGCTCCTCGCGGAACCGCGCGCCGAGGTCCACGCGATCCACGGTAGCGCTGTGTCGCAGCACACGCCCCCGGTGCTAGCAGTCCGCTTGCAAGAGCTAGCACCCGCTCGTACCGTGGAGGGCGGAAGGGGGTCGACGTGGACAAGTCGATCGACGAAGCGGTCGCCGACCTCGGCCGGGGCATCGGGGACTACATCAAGGAGCAGCGCAACAGCGCCAAGATCTCGCTCCGCCAGCTGTCCAAGCTGGCCGGTGTCTCCAACCCCTACCTCAGCCAGATCGAGCGCGGCCTGCGCAAGCCCAGCGCCGAGATCCTCCAGCAGATCGCCAAGGGCCTGCGGATCTCCGCCGAAGCGCTCTACGTGGAGGCGGGAATCCTCCAGCAGCGCGAGGGCGGCGCGCTCGCCGACGCCATCACCACCGCCTCCGACCTGACCGAGCGGCAGAAGCAGGTGCTGCTCGACGTCTACGCGTCCTTCCGGCGTGAGAACGCCGCCACCGCCGTCCCCGAGCACGAGGAGTGATCACCATGGCGAACCTGCCCACCACCGAGGAACTGCGCAAGGCGGGCGAGCAGGCCGCCTCCGCCGCCCGCACCCCGCTCCTGGCCGCGCTCGGCGCAGGCGACCTCGCCGCCAAGGCCGTGGTCGAGGCGCTCGGCAAGGTCAAGGACCGCGTCGAGTCCGCCAGGGCGGGCGCCGAGGACCTCCCCGCCGAGCTGCGTGGCCGCTTCGACGCGGCCGAGCTGCGCAAGGTCGTCGACGCCTACACCAAGTCCGCCGTCGACCTCTACCAGTACCTCGCCGAGCAGGGCGAGCACGCGCTGGAGAAGCTCAAGACCCAGCCGCAGGTCCAGCGGGCCCTGAGCCAGGTCGACCAGGCCGCCGACGACGCGAACAAGATCGCCGACGACGTGCTCGGCAAGGTCACCCGCCGCACCCGCTCGACGGGCGAGAAGCTCGCCGCCGAGGTCGAGGACGCCACCGAGGAGATCGCCGAGGCCGTCATCGAGACCGGCGCCGAGGTCGCCCACGAGGTGCGCAGCAACAGTCGCAAGGCCGCCAACCGCACCGCGGCCCGCAAGACCAAGCCCGCCCCGGCTGAGGGCGAGTAGCCACCCGGCGGCACCTGCGCTGAGCAGCGGCGGACCACTTCCGGGTGGTCCGCCGGGCGCGTTCGGGGGAAGGGGCGCCGAATCCCGGCCCCGCGAATCCCCCACCGCCGCAGGCACCCCGCCCGACCTGCGGGAACACCCCGCCGGCCGGACCGCGTCCCGAGCCGTCCCGGTTCCGCCGGGTGTCCACGACCGCGCTCCCCGCGTACCCTGGGTCCCGTGCCGCTGTTCAGATTCCCACCCGCCGACGTGGCGTACCTGGATGCCTGGGTGCTGTTCCTCATCTACTACGTGGCGCTGTTCGCGGGCGTGTTCGCCTTCGCCCACGCGGTGACGCAGCGGGCGGAGGCCTACCAGGCCGCGGAGCGGATGACCAAGCCCGCCTGGATGGGGATCACCGGTGGTGGCGCGCTCGCGCTGCTGCTGTTCTCCCTGAACGGTGCGGGCGGCATGTTCTGGCTCATCGGCGTCACCGCGGTCTCCGTCTACCTGGTCGACGTCCGACCCCGGCTGATCGAGGTGCAGCGCGGCCCCAGGTGGTGACCACCCACCAGGCGCACGGCGCGGGCCGACCGGTCACGCTGGTCGCCCACGGCCTCGGCGCGACGCCGGGTGAGGCCCGCCTGCCCGCGTCCGGCCTGCCGGGCGCCAGGGTCGTCGTCACCCTGCCGGGGCACGGCGACGCCCCCGACGCGCCACCCGGCTACTGGACCTACCCGACCATCGCCGCCGACCTGCGCGCCACCGCCCGCGAGACGGGCGCGACGCGGGCCGTCGGCGTCTCCCTCAGCTCCGCCGCGCTGCTGTCGCTGCTCGCGGCCGAGCCCGACGCGTTCGAACGCGTCGTCCTGCTGCTGCCCGCCGTGTTCGACCGGCCGCGCGGCCCCCTCACCCGCGAGCAGGCGGTCACCGCCGTCCCCGGCCCCGCCGACTACCTCGCGCAGCGCCGAGCCGCCTTCGACCGCCTCGACGGGGTGCTCGAAGCCCTCTCGGGGCAGGTCGCCGTCACCGACCGCGAGGCCCTGTCGCGGGTCACCGCGCCGGTCCTGGTCGTCGGCGCCACCGAGGACCCGCTGCACCCGTCCGAGGTGGCCGCGCAGGTCGCCTCGGCGTTCCCCAAGGGCGAGCTGGAGCTGGTGCCGACCTGGCTCTCCCACCGAGGTGACGTGCGGCGCAGGGTGGTTGAGTTCCTCGCTCGCGGGTAGCCGACCCGCATGGCGAACGAGCAGAAGAAGATCGCGTTCCTGGTCAGCGCCGAGGGCATCGAGCAGGTGGAGCTGACCGACCCGTGGCACGAGGTCGAGAAGGCGGGTGGCGTGCCCAGGCTGCTGTCCACGTCCCTCGGCCAGGTCAAGGGCTTCAACCACCTGACGCCCGCGGACGAGTTCCCGGTGGACGTGCCGTTCGCCGAGGCCGACCCCGCCGACTACGACGGCGTGGTGATCCCCGGCGGCGTGGCCAACTCGGACCTGGTCCGCACGGACGAGGACGCGGTGCGCTTCGTCCAGGCGTTCGCGCGGGCGGGCAAGCCCATCGCGTCGATCTGCCACGGGCCGTGGCTGCTGGCCGAGGCCGACGTCCTCAAGGGCAAGAAGCTCACCTCCTACCCGAGCATCAGGACGGACCTGCGCAACGCGGGCGCCGACTGGTCGGACGAGGAGGTCCGCGTGTGCGACCACAACGGCTGGACCCTGGTGACCAGCCGCAACCCCGACGACCTCCCCGCCTTCAACAAGGCGGCGCTCAAGGCGTTCGGGCTGTAGGGCCACGGGTTCTCGGGTCGTAGGACCCGGCTCCACCCGATCGGCCCTCCGGGGATCTGCAGCTCCCCGGAGGGCCGATCAGCCGTCGGCGTCACCGTCGGGCGACACCGCCGTCAGTCCAGCTCGGCGGCGGCGAAGGCCGCCATCGCGTCACGCGCGTAGTTCGCGACGCCCGCGCCGTGCGCGTCCAGCTGCGCGCTGAACTCCGGCGAGTCCGCGTACAGCTGCCCCAGCCCCGTGTACGACTCCCGGTTCGGCGTCCAGCTGCGCAGCAGCCACCGGTGGTGCCGGGCGGTGACCGCCAGCGCCTCCGCCGAGTCCGGCGCGGCCCCGCTCGCGGCCACCTCGCCGAACGCCGCCGCGATCTCCTCCCACTCGGCCTTGAACCCGGCCGCGTCGGCGGGCGACCAGCCCTTCATGCGCTCCTTCCCCTCCGCGATGGGCTCGACGACGCACTCGCCGAAGCGCTCCACCAGCTCGGCCTCGTAGCGGGCCTGGCGGTCCGCGTCGAAGCCGTCGAACAGCTCTTCCGTCCTGCTCACGGCGGTCCTGCCTTCCAGTTCGTCGATGGTCCTGGTGACGGTCGCGGCCAGCAGGCCCAACCGCTCCCGCTCGGCGCGCAGCCACGCGAGGTGGTTGTGCAGCACGTCGAGCGCGGTGTGCCTGCCGTCCAGCACCTCGGCCACGGTGTCCAGCCCGAGCCCGAGGTCGCGCAGCAGGAGGATCTGCTGGAGCCTGAGCAGCTGCTCGCGCTCGTAGTAGCGGTACCCGTTGCCCCCGGTCCTCGCCGGGGCGAGCAACCCGATCGAGTCGTAGTGGCGCAGGGTCCGCGACGTCACCTTCGCCATGCGCGCCACCTCGGCGATCGACCAGCTCATCCGTCCTCCTCAGCCGTGCTGGGAACGACGGTAGGAGTTGACGCAGCGTCAACGTCAAGCGCGGAGCCGGGCGTTCTGCCCGGACGGGTGAGCGCGGGGACGGGTGAGCGCGGGGCCGAGGGGGCTGGTGCGGGCCGGGCGGGTCGCCGGGACCCGCCCGCCTCCGGTGGCAGGATGGGGCGGGTGTGGAGCATCGCCGGAACGCTGACGCCCGTGTCCGTCCTGGACCGCCCCGACCTGCTGGCCGGTCCCGTCGCCGCCGCCGTGCGCGCGCTGGCCGACGCCGACCTGGTGGCGGTCACCGAGATCGACGCCGAGCTCGCGGACACCGCGGCCTTCTGCGAGGCCTACGGGTCGCCGCTGACGGCGTCCGCGAACTGCGTGATCGTGGCGGGGAAGCGGGGAGAGGTCACGCGGTACGCGGCGTGCGTCGTGCTGGCCACCACCAGGGCCGACGTCAACGGCGTGGTGCGCAGGCGGCTCGACGCCAGGAAGGCGTCGTTCGCGCCGATGGACGACGCGGTCGAGCTGACCGGCATGGAGTACGGCGGCATCACGCCGGTCGGGCTGCCCGCCGACTGGCCCGTGCTGCTGTCGCCCGAGGTGGCGGCGGCACCCGAGCTGGTGATCGGCAGCGGTATCCGGGGCAGCAAGCTGCTCGTGCCCGGCGCGGTCCTGGCGAAGCTGCCGGGGGCCGAGGTGGTGGAGGGGCTCGCGCGCCCGGCCTGACCGCCGCCGCCCGAACCCGCGAATTCGTCCGCGCCCGGCATCGCGGAGAACCCCTGGAACCGGTAATTCAGTCAGCCAAATGGGCTTCCACAACCGCTCTGGCCTGGTCGTGGGAAAGGTGGCCGACGACCACGTGCGTGGTCAAGCCGTCGGCCAGCGCCAGCAGGGTTGTGGCCGCCCGGTCCGGATCTGGGCGATCTGCCAGCAAACGGGTGAAAATTCCGTGCAATTCGGCGTAGTTGGCCCTGAGGACCTCGGCGAGCGTCGGGCTGACGGCCGCTTGCGCGGCGAAGGCCAACCAGACCTTGGCCTCGGCCCGGTGGGATAAGGCCCCCTCGCCGGTCACCTGCGGGAACGGCCCGCCGACCTGCGGCGCGCCCCCTCCCGCCCTGGACAGGGTCCTGCGGCCCACCTCCTGCAGGGCGAAGCGCAGCATGTCCTCCTTGGTGTGGAAGCAGCGCTGCACCGCGCCCATGGACACGTCGGCCTCGGCGGCGACATCCCTCAGGGAAACGCCTTCGAAACCGCGCTTGTCGGCGAGCCTGCAGACCGCGTCCGCGATCTTCCTGCGGCGCGAATCGTGATCGACGGCTTTCGGCACCAGGGGATCGTAGCTAATGCGGGCGCATCGAAAGGTTATTCGTTGATCCGGCTATCGCCCCTTTGGCGGAATCGCGGATCGGGGGTGGGGTCAGCCGATCTCGGCTGCGTACTTCCGAAGCAGTTCGACGGCCTCGGCCGGATCGTCGGTGACCAGGATCCAGCGCTCCGCCTCCCGGCCCCGCGCGAGGTTGCGCACCAGCGGGGCGGCGGGGACCTCCTCGGTCCAGAACCGCGCGCCGAGGAACACCATCGGCGCGGCCGGGCCCACCGAGCCGTAGTGGTTCTGGGTGTAGTCCTGGAACACCTCCTGGACCGTGCCCGCGCTGCCCGGCGTGTAGACCACGCCGCCGGTGGCGACGGTGAGCAGGCCCTCCTCGCGGACCGAGTTCGCGAAGTACTTGGCGTGCACCTCGCAGGCCGGGTTGGGCGGCTCGTGGCCGTAGAACCAGGTCGGCACGCCGATCGTGCGCGGCAGCTCGGCGACCGGCAGCTCGGGGAACGCCGCGATCCACTCGCCGATCGACCGGGCGTCGTGGCCGAACGTCGGCGCCTTGGCCAGGTCCGCCAGGACCGCGTCGTCCACGCCGACGCGCACGCCCAGCGGCACGGCCTCCATCGCGCCGGGTCCGCCGCCGGTGAGCACGGTGAACCCGGCCTCGCCCAGCGTCGCGCCCAGCTCGACGGCCCTGCGGTAGCCGTCCGTGCCCCGCCCCAGCGCGTGCCCGCCCATCACCGCGACCGGCGGGGACGGGACGCGGGCCAGCAGGTCGTCCAGCGCCTCGGTGATCGCGTGGTCGTGCAGCCGCTCGGCGAGCGCGTGCAGCGGGTCCGGGTGGTGGCCCTGCCGCCTGCTGTGCAGGTAGATCCGGTGGTCCGGGGTGTCCGCGTAGGACTCGGGCGCGGCCGGGTCGAAGCCCGCGAACAGCTCGGGCGCGGTGTAGAGGTGCGACCGGTAGACGTCGTGCGGCAGGTCCGGGATGGTCGGGAACAGCAGCGCGCCCGCGGCCTCCGCCCTGCGCCGGGCGGAGGGGCTGAGCGAGCAGCCGAGGAAGAGCGCGCCGTCCAGGGGGACGCGCAGCTCCTCGCCGCTCAGGTCCAGGTTGACCAGCACCGCGCCCCGCAGGTCCTGCGCGGATCGGGCCTGCTCGACGGTGACGATCTCTTCACGCACACCCGCACACTAGCCCGGCGCGCCGCAGGGAGCGCCGCGGCTCAGAAGATCACCGTCTGCCCGCCGTGCACGAGCACGCGGTCCTCCAGGTGCCAGCGCAGGCCGCGCGCCAGCACGACCTTCTCGATGTCGCGCCCCTTGCGCACCATGTCCGCGACCGAGTCGGTGTGGTTCACCCGGATCACGTCCTGCTCCACGATCGGCCCCGCGTCCAGGTCGGCCGTCACGTAGTGGCAGGTCGCGCCGACCAGCTTCACGCCCCTGGCGCGCGCCTGGTGGTAGGGCCGGGCGCCGACGAACGAGGGCAGGAAGCTGTGGTGGATGTTCAGCGCCCGCCCCGACCAGGCCGCGCACAGCTCCGGCGGCAGCACCTGCATGAACCGGGCCAGCACCACCGCGTGCGGGTCGTGCGCGTCCACCAGCTGCTTCACCTGGGCGAACGCCGCCGTCTTGCCCTCGGGGTCGGTGGCCGGGAACGGCACGTGGTGGAACGGGATGCCGTGCGCCCTGGTGATGTTCGCCAGGTCCGGGTGGTTGCCGATCACCGCCGCGACGTCGACGTCCAGCTCCCGCGAGGCGACCCGGCCCAGCAGGTCGTACAGGCAGTGCCCCTCCTTCGACACCAGGATCACCACCCGCCGCCGCTCACCGGTGTCGGTCACCCGCCAGTTCGCCTGGGCGCCCAGCTCGCGCGCGATCGCCGTGAACCGCTCGCGCAGCTCCTCGACGCCGAACGGCAGCGAGTCGGCCCTGACCTCCTGCCTGGTGAAGAACCAGTTCGTGGCCTGGTCGGTGTGGTAGGCCGCCTCGACGATCAGGCCACCGTGCTCGGCCAGGAACGAGGAGATCCTGGCGACGATGCCGGTGCGGTCGGGGCAGCCGAAGGTGATCACGTAGCGGCGTTCTGGCTGAGGCACCGGGGCAGTATCCCCCGTTCCGGCTAGGGGCGCGGGAGCGCGCGCAGCAGGTCCCCCCGTCCGGTCACGACCGCGTGGCTGGGCCGGTCCCAGACCAGCCGGTAGAGCGAGTCGGCGGTGCCCGCCACCACGACGTCCTCGTCGACCGCGGCCCCGTCCAACGCCCCGACCCTGGGCGCCTCGCCGGGAGTCAGGCGCAGCAGCCAGGAGCGCGACGCGTCGGCGGCGTGCAGCACCACGCGCCCGGAGAGCTCGTTCGGCTTGGTCAGGTGCTGCCGGGTGAGCATCGTGGTCAGGTACTCGTCCACCCCGTCGGCCGCGAGGTCGGGCGGGAAGAGCAGCGGGGGAACGTCCCCGGCGCGCGCCGCGTGCTCGCCGTCGAGCCGGTGCACGGCGGTCTCGTGCGTCTGCCGCCGAGCCCAGAAGGCCAGGTCACCGGGCCCGACGAACGTCCAGGCAGGCCGTGAGGGGTCTTCGGTCGAGAGCACCCGGACCAGCTCGGAGAACCGCTCGTCCCACCAGGCCAACAACTCGGGCCAGTCCTCGGGCCCTTCCTTGGGGCGAGGGGGTGAATCGGTGTCGGGCGGCGTCAACGCAGCCCGGATCGACCAGGCGTGCGTCCGAGCCACGTGCCGGGCTAACGCCTCGACCGTCCAACCGGGACAGGTGGGGACGGGGGCGGACGGATCGGCAGCCGCGATGAGAGCGCGCAGCGCGTCGTACTGCTCCCGGAGGGAGCGCGTGAAGTCGGCGTGTTCCACGACCCGAGCCTAGGGCGGAGCCCTGACAGGACGCGGGAGCGAAGGACGGGAGCGAAGGGCGAGCCCGAAGCCAGAGGCGGAGGTTTGGGGTGTGGAGCCGGGGGCGTCGCACTGCTCGGAAGACCGCACTGCCAGGAAGACCGCACTGCCGGGGGCGTCGCACTGCCCGATCGCCGCACTGCCCGGAAGACCGCACTGCCAGGTTCGGCGCACAGCGCGGGCTGCGGGGCGAGCGCAGCGAGCCCACGCAGCCCCCATCCCGCGTCCCTCTTCTCCGTTTGGCCTGGCGAAGCCCGAGCACGCTCGTCAAGATGCCGCCGCACTGCCACGGCAGACCGCCCGAGCCCAACGGCGTCTTGACGAGCGTGCTTGCCTGAAAGGAGGCCAAACGGAGAAGAGGGACCCCGCCCATCGCAGTGGTAAACGGAACCACCGGCGGAAGAGTCACCGGCCGGCAGAGCCTGTGCCCCTCTTTTTTGGAGGTCTGCCCCGCCGGCGAGGCGTGCTTTTCAGCTTTTGACTTTGGTATTTAAAAGCAAAAAGCAAAACCAAAAACCAAAAAACAACGCCTCGCCGGCGGGGCAGACCTCCAAAAACGAGGGACCACAAGCCCTGCCGGCTGACCGCAGTTGGTCTTGTGGTCCCGTTTACCCCTGCGATGGTCCGGGTCCCTCGCCTCCGTTTGGCCTCCTTTCAGGCAAGCACACTCGTCAAGACGCCGTTCGACACCCCGGTCTTCCGAACAATGCGGCGGCATCTTGACAAGCGTGCTTGGGCTTCGCCAGGCCAAACGGAGACGAGGGACGCGGGAGCAGTGCTGTGGGCTCGCTGCGCTCGCTCCACAGCCCGCTACGCGGTGACGGGCTGAAAAACCAAAACCCCTAGGGTCGCACCGATTCCCAAGGCACAGTCACTTCCCCCAACCGCCACCGCTTCCGGTCGTCCAGCACCGGCCACCTCGTCGCCAGCAACCGCACCGACTCCACCCACCGGGCCCTCGGCCCGAACGGTGCGAACGGGGCCGACGTCGCCCAGCAGGCGTCCAGTTCGGCCAGCAGCGCGTGCACGCGCTCGCCCGGCACGTTCCGGTGGATCAGCGCCTTCGGCAGCCGCTCCGCCAGGTCCCCCGGCGTGTCCAGGTCCGCAGGCAGGCACGACAAGGTGAAGGTCTGCGGTCCCTCCGCGGTCAGCGACACCCACGTGCAGCGCCTGCCCACCTCGTCGCAGGTGCCCTCCACGAGCACCCCGCCCGGCGCGAGCCTGCCGAGCATCGTGCCCCACGCCTCGACGGCCTGCTCCTCCGTGTACTGCCGCAGCACGTTGAACGCCCGCAGCAGCACCGGTCGCGCGCCCGCCAGCTCGAACCCGCCCCGCCGGAAGTCCAACCCCGGCGGGTCGGCGACGGCCTTGCCCGCCTCCACGCGCTCGACGTCCAGCTCAAGGCCCAGCACGCGCACGTCCGGGCACGCCTTCCGCAGCCTCGCGGCCATCTCCACGGTCGTGATCGGCGTCGCCCCGTACCCCAGGTCCACCACGAGCGGCGACCCGACGAGCAGGTCGCGGTGCGCGGACAGGACCCACCTGTCCACCCGGCGCAAGCGGTTCGGGTTGGTGGTGCCGCGCGTGGGCAGGCCCATCGCCCGCGCGCGGCCTGCGGCTAGCCTCGGCGCGCGAGCCACTGGGACGTGAACTCCGTCTCCTTGTCGAGCAGCTTCGCGACCTGCTCGACGACCATCTCCTCGACCTTCCCGCCCACCAGCGGGATCTTCACCTTCACCTGTCCGGTGAGGGTGATCGTGGACCCGCCGCCCGGCTTGTCGGCCACCGTCATGGCGCCGTCCAGCTCGCCGGGGACGCCCGTGATGTCCACCCGCGACGTGCAGGTGCGGCCGGCCTCCGTCCACGACTCCGCGCGCGTGATGACCAGGTCACCGCCCAGGACCTTGCTCGCGATGGGCGGCAGGTCGGCCGACGAGACGCCCTGGCGCAGCTCGTAGGCGACGCCCGTGGCGGTCACGGCGTGGCTGAGCAGGGCGGCGCCGGAGCCGCCGAGCACCTCCAGGCGGGCGCGCAGGTACGACTCGTCGACCAGCGCCGTGTACACGTCGGCGGCGGGCCAAGTCGTCTCGGTCAGGTGCTCGATGCGGCGTGCCATGTCGCGGAGGCTACCGTTTACCCCTGTGACCACCCCGCTGTCGTCCAGTGCCCAGGAGCGCGGTCGCGTGCCGCTCGCCGAGTGCACCACACTGCGGCTCGGTGGCCCGCCCGCGCGTTTCCTGCGCGCCACCACCGCCGCCGAGCTCGTCGACGCCGTCCGCGCCGCGGACGCTACCGGCGACCCCGTGCTCCTGCTCGGCGGGGGATCGAACCTGGTCGTCGCGGACGCGGGTTTCCCCGGCGCCGCGATCCAGGTGGGCACCACCGGCCGCCGCGTCGACCCGCTCGGCGACGGGCTCGTCCAGTTCACCGTGGAGGCGGGCGAGGACTGGGACTCGGTCGTCGCCGACGCCGTCTCGCAGGGCCTCGGCGGGCTGGAGTGCCTGTCCGGCATCCCCGGCCAGGTCGGCGCGACCCCGGTGCAGAACGTCGGCGCGTACGGCGTCGAGGTGTCGCAGGTGCTGACCTCCGTCGACCTGCTGGACCGGGCCACCGGCCGGGTCAACCAGGTGCCCGCCGAGGCGCTGGGCCTGGCCTACCGGACCTCGGTCCTCAAGGGAACCGACCGCGCCGTCGTGCTGCGGGCCCGGTTCGCGCTCACCTCCGGCGGCCAGTCCGCCCCGATCCGCTACGGCGAGCTGGCCCGCGTCCTCGGCGTCGAGCAGGGCGACCGGGTGCCCGCCGACGCCGCCCGCAAGGCGGTGCTGGAGCTGCGCAGGGGCAAGGGCATGGTGCTCGACGCCGCCGACCACGACACGTGGAGCGCCGGTTCGTTCTTCACCAACCCGCTGCTCGACGAGACCACCCTCGGCGGGGTGCTGATCCGCATCGCCGAGCGCCTCGGCGACGACGTGCCCGTGCCGACCTACCCGGCGACCCCCGGCCACCGCAAGCTGTCCGCCGCCTGGCTGATCGAGCGCGCCGGCTTCGCCAAGGGCCACCGGGGTCCCGGCGGGCGGGTCGCGCTGTCCGGCAAGCACACGCTCGCCCTGACCAACCGGGGCGGCGCGGCCACCGAGGACCTGCTCGACCTCGCCAGGGAGGTCCGAGACGGGGTGCGCGGCGCGTTCGGCGTGGAGCTGCACCCGGAACCGGTCATGGTGGGCTGTTCGCTCTAACCCGGCGACGCGCGGGTTGACCTCGGGTGACCGGGGGTACGCCTGGTGGTTGCCGGGGGCGGAACCGTTGCCCGGCAAGGGGTTCCGCTCGCCTCCACGTGGTGAAGGCCGAACGGGTGACTCCGTGTGACGAATCCTCACCCAGCGCGTTTCATGGTGGTAGGAGCGTTACACGGAGGTCGTCATGGACCATCCGGACTACGGGAGGGCGGCGGTCAGGCCGCTCAAGAGGCTGGTCGAGGACGACTTCCTGCGCAGGCCCGGTGTGGTCGGTGTGGACATCGGGGAGAAGGTCGTCGGCGGCGAGCCGACTGGGCGGCTGGCGATCGTCGTCTACGTCCGCGAGAAGGGCGCCGCGGGACGCCACACCATCCCGCCCGACGTGCTCGGCGTCCCCACGGACGTCGTGCAGGACACGTTCGCGCCGCACCACACCCTGGCCTCGCCGCAGGGCGGGAGCGGCGCCGAGCGGCACAGCCGCGTGCTCGGCGGCATCGGCGTCGGGCCGAGCCGCTCGGTGCGGTTCGTGCCGCCCGACGTGCCCAGGGCCGACGACTACCTCGTCGCGGGCACCCTCGGCGCGCTCGTGCGGGCCAGGGGGACGCACCGGCCCATGGCGCTGACCGCGTTCCACGTGGCCTGCGTGGACGACGCGTGGGAGGTCGGCGACCCGATGGTGCACCCGTCCAGGGTGGACGGGGGCCACCCGGTGCGCGACCGGATCGCCACGCTCGCGCGCGCCGCCCTGTCCAGCCGGGTCGACGCGGCGGCGCTGCTGCTGCACGCCAGGCACACCTCGCCCGAGGTGGTCGGCCTCGGCCCGGTGCTCGGCGCGGCGGACGCCCGCGTGGGCGCGCCGGTGCGCAAGCGCGGTCGCACCACCGGGATCACCGCGGGCGTGGTCGCGTCCACCGACGCCGTCATCCGGCTCGACTACGGCGCGGGCATCGGCGTGCGGACCCTGCACGACCAGATCCGGGTGGAGACGCCGGGGTTCGGCGACCACGGCGACTCCGGCGCGGTGCTGCTCGACGAGGAGAACCACGTGGTCGGGCTCTACTGCGCGGGCAGCCCGCACCGGTCGTTCGCCAACCCGGTCGGGCCGGTGCTGGACCAGCTCGACGTCTACCTGCTCACGCCCGGTGGGCTCGGCTCGCGGACGCTTGGGCGCGGGGCTTGAGCACGATGGTGTCCAGGTTGACGTGCGAGGGCCTGGTCACCGCGAACGCGATGGTGTCGGCCACGTCGTCGGCGGTCAGCGGGGTCAGTCCCCGGTAGACGGCGGCGGCGCGCTCGGCGTCCCCGTCGAACCGGTTGACGGAGAAGTCCGTCTCGACCATGCCCGGCAGGACCTCGGTGACCCGGACCGGCTCGCCCAGCAGCTCGCCGCGCAGCGTGCGGTGCACGGCGGACTGGGCGTGCTTGGCCGAGGTGTAGCCGGAGCCGTTGTCGTAGGCCTCGAACGCGGCGATCGAGGTCACCGTGACGACGTGCCCGTCGCCGGAGGCGATCAGCTTGGGCAGCAGCGCCTTGGTGACCCGGAGCGTGCCGAGCACGTTGGTCTCCCACATCCAGCGCCACTGCTCCTCGTCGGCCTCGGCGACGCTGCTCAGCCCGCGGGCGCCGCCCGCGTTGTTGACCAGCACGCGGACCTCGGGCACGGCCTCGGCCAGGGCCGCGACGGACGCGGCGTCCGTCACGTCCAGCTCGATCGCCGTGCCGTCCACCTCAGCCGCGATACTCTGGATCAGTTCCAGTCGCCGGGCGCCGAGCACGACGTGGAAGCCCTCGGCGGCCAGCCTGCGCGCGGTGGCTTCGCCGATTCCCGCGCTGGCTCCGGTGACTACTGCGGTAGGACGGTTCACACCGCGATCCTAGGTCGATCCAGGGGTGGACCCCGTTCTGTGGCGCAGGTCACCTGCACTTGCCGGGGTTCTGGGACGTCCTTGTCGGTGGGAGGTCGGAAACGTGCGAAAGAAGTTGGCCGCGCTGCTCGTGGGCGGCGCGCTGCTGGTCGGGTGCTCGTCGAACGTGGAGCAGGGGAGCCCCTCTCCGGTCGGCGGGGACAGCCCGCCGGTCGCGAAGCTCACCGCGAACCCCGCCGACGGGGCGAAGGACGTGCCGGTGAACTCGCCGGTCAAGGTCGAGGTGCAGGACGGGGCGATCGACCAGGTCGCCGTCACCAACCCGGAGGGCCAGTCCGTCAAGGGCGCGCTCGCCGAGGACAAGAGGAGCTGGGCGAGCACCGAGCCGCTGGGCTTCGGCAAGCAGTACAGCTACTCCGGCAAGGCCACCGGGTCGGACGGCAAGCCGGTCGAGCTGACCGGCTCGTTCACCACGCTCGCCCCGGCCAGCCAGGTCCGCGCCACGCTGTTCCCCGGTGACGACCAGGTCATGGGCGTCGCGGTGCCGATCAAGGTCGAGTTCGACGTGGACGTGCAGGACAAGGCGACCGTCGAGAAGGCGCTGACCGTCACCAGCAGCGCGAACGTGCAGGGCTCCTGGGCCTGGCTGAACGCCCGCGAGGTGCACTACCGGCCGGAGAACTACTGGCCCGCGAACACGAAGATCCGCGTCGAGGCGAAGCTGTACGGCGTGGCCTACGGCGGCGGCGCGTACGGGCGGGCCGACGTGACCAGCGACTTCACCATCGGCCGCAACCAGGTCGTGAAGATCGACACCCCGTCGCACCAGCTCGTGGTGCAGCGCGACGGGCAGACCGTGAAGAGCTACCCGGCCTCCTTCGGCAAGGACGACGAGCCGGACCTGAACACGCCGAACGGCACGTTCGTGGTCATGCAGAAGGACCCGCAGTTCAGCTTCGACAACCCGCGCTACGGCTACACCAACGTGCTCAAGAAGTGGGCCGTGCGGTTCTCGAACCACGGCGAGTTCATCCACGAGAACAACGACAACCTCGCCAACATCGGCAAGAACAACACCTCGCACGGCTGCGCGAACCTGTCCGAGGCCGACGCCAAGGACTACTACGACTCGGCGCTGGTCGGCGACCCGGTGGAGGTCACCGGGGCCAGCCACACGCTGCCCCCGCAGTTCGACTGGTACGACTGGCAGATCCCGTGGTCGCAGTGGCAGACCATGTCGGCCCTGTGACCCGCTGACGCGCTGTCCCGCTGACCGGCCGGACCTTCCAAGGAGGGCCCCGCTCGCACCCGCGAGCGGGGCCCTTCGGGTTTTCCGGGCCGGGGCGTTGCAGCGGGGCTGCCTGCAGAGCTGGGCGCGAGGGCCGCCAACACGCGTTCTGCGGTGCGCGGCCCGTGGAGCGCACCTGGTGTGTGGGGTGTCACGGTCGGTCGTTCCGTCCGACTCCGTCGGCCGGGGAAGCTGAGAGTCCTTCAAGACGTTGGTCATGGCCGTGGAGACATCTGTCCTCGGTCGGGAGCGAGCAGCGAACCCGGTCGCGTCCGTCGCGGAGGTGGTCCGGTGAAGCGGGTCGCGGTGCTGTCGGTGCACACGTCGCCGCTGGAGCAGCCGGGGACCGGCGACGCGGGCGGCATGAACGTCTACGTGGTGCAGACCGCCACCGCGATGGCCAGGCGCGGCGTCGAGGTGGAGATCTTCACCAGGGCCACCTCGTCCGAGCTGCCCCCGGTCGCGGAGCTGGCGCCGGGCGTGAAGGTGCGGCACGTGGTCGCCGGGCCCTTCTCCGGGCTGGAGAAGGAGGAGCTGCCCGGCCAGCTGTGCGCGTTCACCGCGGGCGTGCTGCGCGCCGAGGCCCGCCACGAGCCGGGCCACTACGACGTCGTCCACTCGCACTACTGGCTGTCCGGGCAGGTCGGCTGGCTGGCGCGGGAGCGCTGGGGCGTGCCGCTGGTGCACACCGCGCACACCCTGGCCAAGGTGAAGAACCTGGCGCTGGCCGACTCCGACGCGCCCGAGCCGAGGATGCGGGTCATCGGCGAGGAGCAGGTCGTCGCCGAGGCCGACCGGCTGATCGCCAACACCGACGTGGAGGCCGACCAGCTCACCGGCCTGTACGCGGCCGACCCGGCGAAGGTGCTGGTCGTGCCGCCCGGCGTCGACCTCGGCCGGTTCACCCCCGGCGACCGGGGCGAGGCCAGGCGCTCGCTGGGCCTGGCGCCCGACGCGCTGGTGCTCGCGTTCGTCGGGCGCATCCAGCCGCTGAAGGCGCCGGACGTGCTCGTGCGCGCCACCGCCGCCCTGCTGGAGCGCGACCCCGGACTGCGGTCCCGGCTCGTGGTGCTGGTCGTCGGCGGGCCGTCCGGGTCCGGGATGCGCACCCCCGACGAGCTGGTCGGGCTGGCGCGCTCGCTCGGCGTGGCCGACGTGGTGCGGTTCCTGCCGCCGCAGGGCGGTGGCTCGCTCGCGCAGGTGTACCGGGCGGCCGACGCGGTCGCCGTGCCCAGCCACAACGAGTCGTTCGGGCTGGTGGCGCTGGAGGCGCAGGCGTGCGGGACGCCGGTGGTGGCCGCCGCCGTCGGCGGGCTGCCGGTGGCCGTGCGCGACGGGGTGACCGGGCTGCTGGTGGCCGGGCACCGGACCTCGGACTGGGCGGACGCGCTGTCCCGGATCGCGCTCGCGCCGGGGCTGCGGGAGGCGCTGGCGGGCAACGCGGTCGGCCATGCGCGAGGGTTCTCCTGGGACCGCACGACCGAATCGCTGCTCGCGGCGTACGGGCAGGCTCGTGACGTGTTCCGGGAGGAGGTCTACGCGTGAGCCCGACCGATGCCGAGCTGGACGCCGTCATCAGGTCCACCCTGGACGACCGGGGGCTGACCTACGAGAGCCCCGAGCCGGGGCGGTTCTTCGTGGAGCTGCCGGGGACGAAGAAGCTGCGCACCAACTGCTGGCTGGTGCTGGGGCGGCACGCCGTGCTGGTGGAGGCGTTCGTGTGCCGCAGGCCGGACGAGGCGTTCGAGGAGGTGTACCGGTTCCTGCTGCGGCGCAACGCCCGGCTGTACGGGGTGCACTACACGGTCGACGGCGAGGGCGACGTCTACCTCGTCGGGCGGGTCGGGCGGCACGCGGTGACGCCGGACGAGCTGGACCGGGTGCTCGGGCAGGTGCTGGAGGCGGCGGACGGCGACTTCAACCCGCTGCTGGAGCTGGGGTTCGCCTCGGCGATCCGGCGGGAGTGGGCGTGGCGGGTCTCGCGGGGCGAGCCGCTGGCGAACCTGAGCGCGTTCCGGCACCTCGTGTCCGACTCGTGACCGGCTAGCGGCAACGCCGCGCCCACCCCGCACCGTCCCACCGGCAGCGTTCGAGGGAGGGGTCGCGGTGAGACGTGTCGTGGTGGTGGGCGTGGTGGCGCTGGGGCTGCTGGTCGGGTGCTCCGGGGGCGGGACACCCTCGATGGCGCCCGCGAAGGTGGCGCCGGACGAGGGCGGCGTGCAGGGGATCGCGCCCCAGCGGGACCCGGCCCGGCAGGACCCGGCCCGGCAGGACTCGGCCGGGAACGGGCAGCAGGTCCCCGAGCAGCCGGGGGAGGTGCTGTCCGGGCGGGACCTGGTGCGCACGGCCGACGTGGACCTGGTGTCCGGCGACGTCGACGGCGTGGTGGCGCGGGTCAAGGCCGCCGCCGAGGAGCGGGGCGGGTTCGTCGCGAGCGAGAGCTCCACCGGCCAGCGGGGCACGGCGGTCGTCCGGGTGCCGGGGGAGCGGTTCGAGGACTTCCTGGGGGCGCTGGGCGGGCTGGACGGGGCCTCGGTGGAGCGGCGCGAGGTGCGCACCGAGGACGTCACCGAGCAGGTCGTGGACGTGCAGGCCCGGTTGACCACGCAGCGGGCGTCCGTGGAGCGGATCAGGGCGCTGCTGGACCGGGCGGGCAGCACCGCCGAGATCGCGCAGATCGAGGGCGAGCTGACCCGGCGGCAGGCCGAGCTGGAGTCGCTGCAGGGGCGGTTGGAGTCGCTCAAGGGGCGCGTCGCGCTGTCCACGGTGACCGTGGTGGTGCGGACCGAGCCGGGGAAGGCCGCGCCCGACGGGCCTCCGGGGTTCCTGGACGCGCTGCGCGGGGGCTGGGACGCGCTGGTCGTGGCGCTGGCGTTCGTGCTGGCCGCGCTGGGGGCCGCCCTGCCGTTCCTGGTGGTGCTCGCGATCCCGGTGGCCGCGCTGGTGGCGTGGCGGCGTCGGAGGCGGCGGACGGCGGCGGCGCGCCGGTCCGGGCAGGCGGTCGGCGGTGGCCGGGCCGATCCCGAAGCGGGTTCCGGGGCGTCCACAGGTGATCTTCCCGGAGATCGGGGAGAACCGGCGGCCGAACAGGCCTCGGTGCCGCCGAAGGAGTGATCGTTCACCCGGTTGGCGCTACTGCGCGTGAGTGATCGACCGGGAGCGCGGGGCGGCTTGGAGAGAGGGGGAGTCAGTAGCTCAAGCCGCCCCGCGTCGATCCCGCTGCGTGCGGACGAGGACTGGGGGGAGTCCGATCAGTCCGAGCGGGCCCGCGGTTCGACGGGGGGGAGTGCGCACCGCGGGTTTCTCAGGCGGGTCGTGGGAGTGCGTGGGAGCCGACCCGCTTGAGCCCTGCCAACTTGGCAGATCGGCGGCGATCACCACAAGACTTTCCTTTACGCCGTTCGAGTGTTATTAGCCGAGTTAAGTAACGGCGTAGTCGTCACTCCGCGTGTCTTGACCCGATCGTGTGGCTTGGATCACTATGACGTCCGAAGCCGCCGAGCGAATGAGGCACCGCCCATGGTCTTCCGCAGTCCGCTCCCCGATGTCGTGGTCCCGGACCTCCCGCTGCACCGCTACCTGTTCGAGGACCTGGGCGAGCGCGCCGAGCGCGTCGCGCTGGTGGACGGCGCGACCGGCGCCGAGACCACCTACGCCGCGCTCGCCGCCTCGGTCGAGCGGTTCGCCGCGGGGCTCGCCGCGCGCGGGGTCGGCAGGGGCGACGTCGTGGGCCTGATCAGCCCGAACACCCCCGCCTACGCCACCGCGTTCCACGGCGTGCTGCGCGCCGGGGCCACCGTCACCACGGTCAACGCGCTCTACACGGTCGACGAGATCGCCCACCAGCTCGCCGACGCGGGCGCGACGCTGCTGCTCACCGTGTCGCCGCTGCTGCCGCAGTCGGCCGCCGCGGCCGAGAAGGCGGGCGTCGCCGACGTCGTCGTGCTCGACGGCGCCGAGGGCTACCCGAGCGCGGCCGACCTGCTGGCCTGCCGGGACCCGGCCCCCGAGGACCTGGCGGGCCCCGAGGACCTGGCCGTGCTGCCGTACTCGTCGGGCACCACCGGCCGGGCCAAGGGCGTCATGCTCACCCACCGGAACCTGGTCGCCAACGTCGCCCAGTGCGAGCCCGCGCTCGGCCTCGGGCCGGACAGCCGGGTGCTCGCGGTGCTGCCGTTCTTCCACATCTACGGGATGAACGTGCTGATGAACATGTCCCTCGCGGTCGGCGCGCGGGTGGTGACGATGCCGAGGTTCGACCTGCCGGAGTTCCTGCGGGTCATCGCCGAGCACCGCACCGACCGGGTCTACATCGCGCCGCCGGTCGCGGTGGCGCTGGCCAAGCACCCGCTGGTCGACCAGTACGACCTGTCCGCCGTGGACACCGTGTTCTCCGGCGCGGCCCCGCTGGACGCCGCGCTGGGCGAGGCGGTCGCCGCCCGGTTGGGCTGCCGGGTGGTGCAGGGCTACGGCATGACCGAGATGAGCCCGGTCAGCCACGCGACGCCCGCGGACGCCCTGGACGTGCCGATCGGGACGGTCGGCGTGCTGATCCCGAACATGGAGTGCCGCCTGGTCGACCCGGCCACCGGCGAGGACGTGGCCGACCGCGGCGAGCTGTGGTGCCGGGGCCCGAACGTGATGAAGGGCTACCTGAACAACCCGGACGCCACCGCCGCGACCCTCGACGAGGACGGCTGGCTGCGCACCGGCGACGTCGCGGAGATCGACGCGAACGGGCACGTGTCGATCGTCGACCGGGTCAAGGAGCTGATCAAGTACAAGGGCTACCAGGTGCCGCCCGCCGAGCTGGAGGCCCTGCTGCTGACCCACCCGGCCATCGCGGACGCGGCGGTCATCGGCTCGCGCGACGCGGACGGCGAGGAGATCCCGAAGGCGTTCGTGGTGCGCCAGCCGGGCGCGGAGCTGGACGCGGCCGGGGTGATGTCCTACGTGGCCGAGCGCGTCGCGCCGCACAAGAAGGTGCGGGCGGTGGAGTTCATCGACGCGGTGCCGAAGTCGGTGTCCGGGAAGATCCTGCGCAAGGACCTGAGGGCGCGCGAGCGGGCGTGACGGCGGCGGTGGGGCCGCGGCGCCCGCGGTCCCACCACCCGTGTGACTTAGCTCTCCCGAACGGGTCCGTCCGGCCGGGACGGTCGACGAGCGGCCCTCGGCCGCCCGCGCGGCGGCCCCGCGGGTGACCGGGTGGGCCGCCCCGCTCACCCGATTCCCCCTGCGGCGCCTGCGTTCCGCGCCCGAACGGCCGCGTTCCGCCACCGCGGGCGACCGGCCGTGCGGCTCCTCGATCGGTTCAGCCCCGCCCCGGCGCGCCCCCGTCACCCATCTGGCAGGCTGGCGCCATGGCTGTCGGAACCCTGGTGCTGCTCCGCCACGGCGAGAGCGTGTGGAACGCGGAGAACCTCTTCACCGGCTGGGTGGACGTCCCCCTGTCGGAGAAGGGCGTTCAGGAGGCGAAGCGCGGTGGCGCCCTGCTGCGCGACGCAGGTCTCCTGCCCGAGGTGGTGCACACCTCGCTGCTGCGCCGCGCGATCGCCACGGCGAACCTCGCGCTCGACGCCGCCGACCGGCACTGGATCCCGGTCCGCCGGGACTGGCGCCTGAACGAGCGGCACTACGGCGCGCTGCAGGGCAAGAACAAGAAGCAGACGCTGGAGGAGTTCGGCGAGGAGCAGTTCATGCTCTGGCGCCGCTCCTACGACACCCCGCCGCCGCCCATCACGCCCGGCACCGAGTTCAGCCAGGACGCCGACCCGCGCTACGCGGGCCTCGGGCCCGACCTGCCGCCGACCGAGTGCCTGCTCGACGTCGTGAAGCGGATGATCCCGTACTGGGAGACCGAGATCGTGCCCGACCTGCGCGCGGGCAGGACCGTGCTGGTCGCCGCGCACGGCAACTCGCTGCGCGCCCTCGTCAAGCACCTCGACGGCGTCTCCGACGAGGCCATCGCGGGCCTGAACATCCCCACGGGCATCCCGCTGCGCTACGACCTGGACGAGGACCTGAAGCCGACCAACCCCGGCGGCACCTACCTCGACCCGGACGCCGCGGCCGACGCCATCAAGGCCGTCGCCAACCAGGGTCGCTGACCCCGGTCACCGGCACGAGCTGATCCAGCCCCGGTTCAGCGCTGACATCAGCGCTGAACCGGGGCTGTGCCGTATCCAAGGCCGTATCCGAGGCCACATCCAAGGCCACATCCGGGGCCACACCCGGAACCCCACCCCCACCCACCACCGGTCACAACAACCCCAGCTCCCGCGCCCGCGCCCCGGCCTGGAACCGCGACGACGCGCCCAGCGCCGCCATCAGGTCCGCCACCCGCCGCCGGTAGGTGCGCACCGACATCCCCAGCTCCCGCGCCGCCGCGTCGTCCGTCCACCCCCGGTTCAGCGCGTCCGCCACCCCCGGCGCGACCGCCCGCAGCTCCGCCATCGCCCCCGCGTGCTCGGACAGCTCGTCCCCGGACCCCCACGCCGCCTCGAACAGCGAGGTGATCCCGCTCAGCAGCTGCGGCTCGGTGACCACGGTGTACCCGCGCGGCCCGCGCGAGCGGTCGCCCGCCAGGATCGCCACCCGGTCGTCCAGCAGGATCGTCTCGTTCACCTCGTGCCGGGACAGCCGCACCCGCGCGCCCGCCGACAGCACCGCCTCGACGTGCCCGGCCCACGCCGGGTCGAGCAGCGCGCCGAGCCGGAACAGCTTGCGCACGCCGGTCCTGCGCCGCTGCCGCGACATCACCCCGCCCCGGTGCGCCGCGACCCACGTGACCAGCTCGTTCGCCGCGCACGACAGGGTCTTTGCCGACGCGAACAGGTGCGCCGTCCGGTCGTACAGCTCCGCCTCGCCGTGCACCACGGCAACCCCGCCGGTCATCCCGCTCACCCCACCGAGGATGGCAGGAAGCTGCCACCGGATGACAGCCGCTGCCGTCGGGGGGCAGGCTCTCCGGCCATGGACATGCTCAAGCTCAACCGGGTCGGCTACGGGGCCATGCAGCTCGCGGGCCCCGGCGTCTACGGACCGCCCGCCGACCCCGCCGCCGCCGTCGCCGTGCTCCGCCGCGCCGTCGAACTGGGGATCGACCACCTCGACACCAGCGACTTCTACGGCCCGCACGTCGTCAACGAGCTCATCAAGGAGGCCCTGCACCCGTACCCGGAGCACCTGGTGCTGGTCACCAAGGTCGGCTACGTGCGCAACGAGGCCAAGGACTGGGTGCCCGCCCACGGCTCCGACCAGCTGCGCGAGGCCGTGCACAGCAACCTGCGCACCCTCGGCGTCGACCGGATCGACGTGGTGAACCTGCGCGTCGGCGGTCCGCACGGCCCCGAGGACCGCGACGTCGAGCGCGAGTTCACCGTGCTCGCCGAGCTGCGCGAGCAGGGCCTCATCGGCGAGCTGGGCGTCAGCAACGCCACCCGGTCCCAGGTGGACCAGGCGCGCTCGATCGCGCCCGTCGCGTGCGTGCAGAACATGTACAACATCGCCCAGCGCGAGGACGACGCGCTGCTCGACCACACCACCGCCGAGGGCATCGCGTACGTCCCGTTCTTCCCCCTCGGCGGCTTCTCCCCGCTCCAGTACGCGGCGCTCGCCGCGGTCGCGGAGCGCCACGGCGCGACCGACCGCCAGGTCGCCCTCGCCTGGCTGCTGCACCGCGCGCCGAACGTGCTGCTGATCCCCGGCACGTCGTCCGTGCGTCACCTGGAGGAGAACACGGCGGCCGGCCAGTTGCGGCTGTCCGAACAGGACATGGCCGACTTGGACACGAGTGGGTGAACTAGGGCTATCGCACGGGCGAACTTGACCCGCTAACGGTGTCGTGGGCATCACGAACCGCGCACGCGCACTAGGCCGAACCCCTGTAGGGCTGCTTACGATGCGTGGGTGAGCGCAGCGGGTTACCTCGCCCTGGCGATCGGCGTCCTGCTGATCGGCGGTGCGGCGTTCTTCCTCGGACGCGTCTCGGCGCGCGGGAAGAACAGCCGCCCCGCCGGGCTGACCGTGGCGGACCTCATGGCCATGGTCGTCCGGTCCTCGCACGACGGCATCGTCGTGCTCAACGGCTTCGGCGACGTGGTGCTGCACAACCAGCGCGCCGAGGACCTCGGCGTGGTGCGCAACAACCGCGTCGACGACCGGGCGCGGACCGCCGCCGAGCGCACCCGCGCCACCGGCGAGCCCGTCGCCGTCGACCTGTCGCCCCTGGAGGTCAGGGGGCGCCAGCCGGAGGCCGTGCACGCCAGGGTCATGGTCCTGACCGACGAGTTCGTCGTGGTGGACGCCTCCGACGAGTCCGAGTCGGTGCGCCTGGAGGCCACCCGCCGGGACTTCGTCGCGAACGTCAGCCACGAGCTCAAGACCCCGGTGGGCGCGCTCGCGCTGCTCGCCGAGGCCGTGCTCGACGCCGCGGACGACCGGGAGGAGGTCCGCCGGTTCAGCGCGAAGATCATGCAGGAGGCCACCCGGCTGGGCGCCCTGGTCACCGAGCTGATCGCCCTCTCCCGGCTGCAGGGCGCCGAGCGGCTGCCCGAGCTGAGCGACGTGGACGTGGACGTGGTCGTCTCCGAGGCGCTCAGCCGCACCCGGCTGTCCGCCGAGTCCGCGGGCATCAAGGTCGGCACCGACGACGCGAGCGGCCTGTCCGTCGAGGGCGACCGCACCCTCCTGGTGACCGCGCTGAGCAACCTGCTGGAGAACGCCATCGCGTACTCCCCGCCCGGCAGCCCCGTCTCGGTCAGCCGCAGGCTCGTCGACGGCTGCGTCGAGATCGCCGTCACCGACCGGGGCATCGGCATCGCCGAGGACCAGCAGACCCGCGTGTTCGAGCGCTTCTACCGGGTCGACCGGGCGCGCTCGCGCGCCACCGGCGGCACCGGCCTCGGGCTGGCCATCGTCAAGCACGTGGCCAACAACCACGGCGGCGAGGTGAGGCTGTGGAGCCGTCCGGGCACCGGCTCGACCTTCACGCTGCGCATCCCGGCCGACCGCACGGCCCAGAACGACGTTCCCGACCGGGAACCGGCCGCGCGCGCCACCACCGGCGCGGGCAACCACGGAGGAGAGCTGTGACCAGGGTGCTCATCGTGGAGGACGAGGAGTCCTTCGCCGATCCGCTCGCCTTCCTGCTCCGCAAGGAGGGCTTCACCGCCGCGCTGGCCGCCACCGGCCCCGAGGCGCTGGAGGAGTTCGACCGCAACGGCGCCGACATCGTCCTGCTCGACCTGATGCTCCCCGGCATGAGCGGCACCGACGTCTGCAAGCAGCTGCGCCAGCGCTCGGCCGTCCCGGTGATCATGGTCACGGCGCGGGACAGCGAGATCGACAAGGTGGTCGGGCTGGAGCTCGGCGCCGACGACTACGTCACCAAGCCCTACTCCGCGCGCGAGCTGATCGCCCGGATCCGCGCCGTGCTGCGCCGCGGCGGCGAGTCCGAGGAGCTGTTGCCGCAGGTCCTGGAGGCGGGGCCGGTCCGGATGGACGTCGAGCGGCACGTCGTGACTGTCAACGGTGAAGAAGTCGCGCTGCCCCTCAAGGAGTTCGACCTGCTGGAGTACCTCCTGCGCAACGTGGGCCGGGTGCTCACGCGCGGTCAGCTCATCGACCGGGTGTGGGGCGCGGACTACGTCGGTGATACGAAGACGCTGGACGTGCACGTCAAGCGGCTCAGGTCCAAGGTCGAGCCCGACCCCGCCACCCCCCGTCACCTGGTTACCGTGCGAGGTCTGGGCTACAAGTTCGAGTCCTGATCCACCCGACCGGGTACGGTGCTCCGCGTGCGCCTCGGGGTGCTTGACGTCGGTTCCAACACGGTCCACCTGTTGGTGGTGGACGCGCATCGTGGTGCCCACCCAACGCCCGCCCGCTCCGAGAAGTCGGTCCTCCGGCTGGCGGAGCAGCTCGACGGGCGGGGCGACCTCAGCCGTGCGGGCGCGGACCACCTGGTCCGCGCGGTCGCGGCGGCCAAGGTCTCCGCGGAGCGGCTCGGCTGCGCCGAGCTGATGGCGTTCGCCACCTCCGCCGTGCGCGAGGCGGGCAACTCCGCCGCCGTGCTGGAGCGGGTGCGCGAGGAGACCGGCGTCGAGCTGAAGGTCCTCTCGGGGGAGGACGAGGCGCGGT
This sequence comes from Actinosynnema mirum DSM 43827, assembly GCF_000023245.1. GTDB lineage: Bacteria > Actinomycetota > Actinomycetes > Mycobacteriales > Pseudonocardiaceae > Actinosynnema > Actinosynnema mirum. The sequence goes on along the minus strand of NC_013093.1, from coordinate 7,882,105 downwards.
ACACCTTCCTGGCGGTCCGCCGCTGGCACGGCTGGTCGGCGGGCAGGCTGCTGTGCCTGGACATCGGCGGCGGGTCGCTGGAGCTGGCGACGGGGATGGACGAGGAGCCGGAGACGGCCCTGTCCGTCCCGCTGGGCGCGGGCAGGGTGACCCGCACCCGGTTCCGCAAGGACCCGCCGGGCAGGACCGAGATCCGCGAGACCTCCGAGTGGCTGGACGGGCAGCTGGTCCCGGTCGCGCGGGAGCTGCTGGCGGGAGGGCGGCCCGACCGGGCCGTCGCCACGTCGAAGACGTTCCGCACGCTGGCGCGCCTCACCGGGGCCGCGCCGTCGTCCGCCGGTCCGCGCGCGCGCCGCGTGCTGACCGCCGCGGGACTGCGGCAGCTCATCGCGTTCATCTCGCGGATGTCGTCGCACGACCTCGCCGAGCTGGAGGGGGTGAGCCCGTCGCGCGCGCACCAGCTCGTGGCGGGCGCGCTGGTGGCCGAGGCCGCCATGCGGGCCCTGTCACTCGGTGAGCTGGAGATCTGCCCGTGGGCGCTGAGGGAGGGTGTCATCCTGCGCCGACTGGACCAGACTGGTGGTCCGGAGCAGGACACCGCCGAGGCGCCCACCAAGCGGTCGGGTGAGACTGGACGGACTGGCCGCCACGGGGCACGGTGGAGTTGATGAGTCGAGAGAGCGAGTCGGAGCAGACCACGCGCACGGTCGCGGAGCTGCTTGCCCAGTACGGCGGCAAGGCGGGGGAAGACGCCAAGCCCCGCAGGAGGCGCCGCCGCGCGGAGGAAGACGCCTCGGAGACCACGGGACCGCAGGCGATAATCGACCGCGTCTCGACGGACAGCGCCCGCATGGCGCCGGTCCGCGAGGAGGACGTGCCGGAGGCGCCGCCCCCCGCGCCGCCGCGCGCGGCGCCGGGGCTGCCGCAGCGCCCGCCCCGGCGTCAGCCGCAGCCGCCGGTCGAGGAGCACGCCCCCTACCAGGAGGAGCGCGGCTACCAGGACGAGCGCGCGGGCTACGACGAGCGGGCCGGGTACGACGAGCGCGGTCACCAGGACGAGCAGCGCGGCTACCAGGAGGAGCGCACCACCTACCAGCCTCCGGTCGCGCCCCTGCCGCCCCCGCCGGTCGCCCCTCCGCCGCCGGTGCGACGCGGTCCCGCCGTCGACCCGGCCGAGGAGACCCGCGTGGTCCCCCCGATCGTCGACGACGAGCCCCCGCCGCCGCCCCCCATGCCCGCGTCCCGGCGCGCCCGCAAGCAGGCGCAGGCCGAGGCGCAGCGCGTGGCCGAGCGCACCGCGCTGGAGCGCCCCGTGGCCGACCGGCTCGGTGGCGCCCCCCCGGCGTCGGCCGAGGCGACCCAGCTGGACATGCAGGGCGTCGAGGCGCCCGAGCGACCCGTCGACCGGCTGAACCCGGCCGCCAGGCCGCCCGCCCCCGGACGGCCGGGCGCGCCGCCGCGCGAGGCGGTCACCGAGATCCTGCCGAGGGTCCCCGACCAGCTGGTGCCGAACGTGCCGCTGGAGTCGATGCCGACCGAGTCGGTGCTGATCGTGCCGCCCGCGCCCTCGCGGATGCCCGAGCCGCTGCCCGACCAGACCTCCGAGGACTGGTTCGGCGACGCGCTCGACTCGGACACCCCGCCCGGCGCGCCCAAGCCCCCGCAGGGCGGCGACGCGCAGCTCCAGCAGGGCACCGAGTTCCACGAGCTCGTGGACGAGGACGACGAGGTCGACCCCGACGACGAGCCGAGGCCCAAGAAGGCCAAGAAGGCGCGCAAGGCCGCGTCCGACGGCCCGGCGGGCCTGTCCGACGTGGACGAGCTGGACGAGGACGAGGCCCCGCGCTCGCCCGCCAAGGAGTGGCTGGTCATGATCGGCCAGCTCGCCGTCGGCGTGGTCGGCGGCGCGGCGCTGTGGCTCGGGTTCAGCTTCCTGTGGCGCACCCTCGCGCCCGCCGCGCTCGTCGTCGCGCTGGCCGTCACGGTCGGCCTCGTGCTGCTGGTGCGCCGCATCCGCCGCGCCGACGACCTGGGCACCACGGTGCTCGCGGTCCTGGTCGGCCTGATCGTCACGGTGTCCCCCGCGGCGATGCTGCTGGTGAAGTCGTGAGCGGGAGGCCGCCGGCCAGGAAGATCCCGGTCGGGCTCTCCACCGCCTCGGTGTGGCCCCAGCCCGCCGCCTCCGCCTTCGAGTCGGCGGCCGAGCTGGGCTACGACGGCGTCGAGGTCATGGTCTGGGCCGACCCGGTCAGCCAGGACGTGGCCGCGCTCGGCAGGCTGGTCGAGCGCAGCGGCGTCCCGGTGCTGGCCGTGCACGCCCCGTGCCTGCTGATCAGCCAGCGGGTCTGGTCGTCCGACCCGGTGGAGCGGCTGCGGCGCAGCGTGCGCGCGGCCACCGAGCTGGGCGCGCCGACCGTGGTGCTGCACCCGCCGTTCATCTGGCAGCGCCGCTACGCCGAGGTGTTCCCGGCGCTGGTGGCCGAGCTGGAGGACCAGACCGGCATCGCGATCGCCGTCGAGAACATGTTCCCGGTGCGCAGCGGCCTCGGCCGGGGCCGGTCGGTGGCCATGACGGCGTTCAAGCCCTCGATCGACCCGACCGACGTCGGGCACCGGCACTACACGCTCGACCTGTCCCACACGGCCGCCGCGCAGATGGACGCGCTGGAGCTGGCCAAGCGGATGGGCGACGGGCTCACCCACGTGCACCTGGCGGACGGCAGCGGGGCGTCCAAGGACGAGCACATGGTGCCCGGCCGGGGCAACCAGCCGTGCGCGCAGCTGTGCGAGGGCCTGGCCAGCGGCGGGTTCGCCGGGCAGGTGGTGCTGGAGGTGAACACCCGCAAGGCCAGGAGCACCGCCGAGCGCACCGAGATGCTGAACGAGGCGCTCCTCTTCGCGCGCCTGCACCTGGAGTGGCGCTAACCTCTTGATCGTGAAACCGCCCCGCGCGCTGCTCCCGTCCGCCGCGCGCAGGTTCGCGGCCGGCCTGACCGGCTCCGACGCCGTCGCCACCGCCACCTCGCTGGTCGACCTGGGCTTCCGGGTGACCCTGGAGCACTGCGCGGGCCCCTCGGCCGACCGGGAGTCCGCCGAGTCCTCGGTCCAGGCCGACCTGGAGCTGCTCGACCTGCTGCACGCCACCGGCCTGGCCTGCGACACCGACGTGGCCGTGCCGCTCAGCGCCGTCGGCCTGCTCGTGGACGAGCGCCTGGCCCTGGACAACGCCTCCCGCCTCGCAGCCGCAGCCGCCCAGTGCGGCACCACGGTCACCCTGGAGGCCGACGACCACGTGGACGTCGACGCCCTCCTGCGCGTCCTCGGCGAGGTGCGCCGCGAGTGGCCGGGCACCGCCGTGGCAGTGCGGGCCGCGCTGCTGCGCGCCGAGGAGGACTGCGCGGCGCTCGCGGGCAGCCGCGTCCGACTTGACCGGGGCGGCCCGCGCGAGCCGGGCTCGGTGGCCCGCACCGACCCGCACGCCGCCGACCTGGCCTACGTGCGCTGCCTGAACCTCCTGCTGGAGGCGGACGGCGCCCCGGTGTTCGCCACGCACGACCCGAGGCTGCTGGAGATCGCGGGCGAGCGCGCCCGCTGGTTCGGCCGGGACCCCGGCGAGTACGAGCTGCAACTGCCGCTGGGCGTGCGCACGGCGGAGCGGGACCGGTTGGCGGCAGCGGGCGACGTGGTGCGCGTGCGCGCCCCGTACGGCCCGGCGTGGGCCGACCGCCTGGACCGGGTGGTCGAGCGCCCGGCCGACGTCGCGCTCCTGCTGCGCGGCCTGGTCGGCCGCGCGTGAGCCCCAGAGGCCCCGCGCCCACCCCGAGGAGCACCGTGCAGTTCTCCCAGGCCAGCGCCGTCCGCCCGCTGGGCGACGGCACCTACACCGCGGCGCTGCCCGCGGAGTGGACCACCGGCCAGTCCCCGCACGGCGGCTTCCTGCTGGCCGTGCTGGCCCGCGCCGCCGCCCACGCCGCGACCGCGCCGGGCGCCCAGCCCGCCCCGGCGCCGCTGGCGGTCTCGGCCCAGTTCCTGCGCGCCGCCGAGGTGGGCCCCGTCCTGATCCGCACCTCGGTCCGCAGGGCGGGCCGGGCGGCGGCGGTGGTGACGTGCGCGCTGGAGCAGCGCGGCCAGACCTGCGTGGAGGCCGCCGTGACGGTGGGCGCCCCGCCCACGTCGGTGGAGTACGCGGACCTGCCGGACCTGGCCGCGTCGCCCCCGCAGGACGCGGTGGACGTGTCCGCGCTGGCCCCGGAGGGCGGCCTGCGCCTGGCGGGCGCGTGCGAGCTGCGCCTGGACCCGGTCAGCGCAGGCTTCCTGCGCGGCCGGGCCGCGGGCCCGCTCCTGCTGCGCCTGTGGGCGCGCCCGCTGGCCGAGCAGCCGGACCCGTACTTCGCCCTGGTCACCGGCGATGTCCCGGTGCCCGTGACGGTCAACCTGGGCAGGCGGGGCTGGTCCCCCGCGGTGCAGCTGACCGCGCTGGTCCGCTCGGTGCCCGCCGCAGGCGGCTGGCTGCGCCTGCAGGTGACCTGCCGCGCCGTGCACGGCCAGTGGTACGACGAGGACGTGGTGGTCGTCGACGCCGCAGGCAAGCTGGTCCTCCAGTCCCGCAAACTGGCACTCACCCCACCCCCCGCCTGACCGCCCAGAACCGTCACGCACCCGCTCGCACGCTGACCGCTTCGCACGCTGACCGCTTCGCACGCTGACCGCTTCGCGAGCTGCCCGCCTCGCCCGCTGACGGCTTCGCCCGCTGACCGCCTCGCCCGCTGACCGCCTCGCGGGCTGCAGGGCGAGCGCAGCGAGCCCGCAGCCGCCCATTCCCGCGTCCCTCTTCTCCGTGTGGCCTGGCGAAGCCCAAGCGCGCTTGTCAAGATGCCGCCGCACCGCCCGGCAGACCGCCCGAGCCCAACGGCGTCTTGACAAGTGTGCTTGCCTGAAAGGAGGCCACACGGAGAAGAGGGACCCCGCCCACCGCAGGGGTAAACCGCACCACCGCCCCAACAGTCACCGGCCGGCAGAGCCCGTGTCCCCTCTTTTTTGGAGGCCTGCCCCGCCGGCGAGGCGTGCCCTTGAGCTCTTCCCCCCTCATGGCACCCTTGCCCCCATGACGACGATCGCTGTGCTGGGTGCGGGCAAGATCGGTGAGGCCCTGCTCTCCGGCCTGCTGGACGGTGGCCGGGACGCCGCCTCGCTCCTGTTCACCGAGAAGCACCCCGGCCGGGGCGCCGAGCTGTCCGCCCGGTACGGCGTGGAGGCCGTCAGCGTGCCCGACGCCGCAGCGCGGGCCGACGTCCTGGTCGTCGCCGTCAAGCCGCAGGACATCGAGCCGCTCCTGGCCGACCTCGCCCCCTCCCTCAAGCCCGACACCCTGGTCGTCTCCCTCTGCGCGGGTCTGCCGACCTCCCTCTACGAGTCGCGCCTGCCCGCGGGCACCCCGGTGGTCCGGGTCATGCCGAACACCCCCATGCTCGTCGGCAAGGCCATGAGCGCCATCTCCCCCGGCGCCCACGCCGCCGAGGAGCACCTCGCGCTCGTGGAGGACCTGCTCAGCACCGTGGGCGAGGTCGCCCGCGTCCCCGAGTCGCAGCAGGACGCCGTGACCGCCCTCTCCGGCTCGGGCCCGGCGTACTTCTTCTACCTGGTCGAGGCCATGATCGACGCGGGCATCCTGCTGGGCATCCCGCGCGACCTGGCGGGCAGGCTGATCATCCAGTCCGCAGTGGGCGCCGCCGCCATGCTGGACGAGGGCGGTCAGCACCCGGTGATCCTGCGCGAGGCCGTCACCTCGCCCGCCGGGACTACCATCATGGCCATCCGCGAACTGGAGAAGCACGGCGTCCGAGCCGCCCTCCTGGCCGCCATCGAGGCCGCCCGCGACCGCTCCGTCGAACTGGGCAAGGCCACCGAGGACCGCTGACCCCACCCCCACCTCCGCCCCTCCCTCCCCGTCCTCACCCCCACCACCCCCACCCCCCGATCCGGCCGTTGGCCGTCGCAGCGGTCGCACCACTCCCGTTACCCTCGGAGGAGCACGTGCGTGTCGAACCGCCGGTGGGGAAGCCGACGGCACGACGCGTGTCGAAGGACGCGGTGATGACATGGCTGCGGAGGACAACACGCGCACCGGAATCGGGCAGGTCACGTTCCTGACGGTCGCCGAGGTGGCCCTGGTGATGCGGGTTTCGAAGATGACGGTGTACCGGCTGGTGCACTCCGGCGAGCTGGCCGCGGTGCGGGTCGGCAAGTCGTTCCGGGTGCCCGAGAAGGCGGTGGACGAGTACTTGCGCAACGCGTACTTCGACGCCGGGTGAGGGCGTTCGCCGAGGCCGGATGTGGCCGTTCGGCGACTCCGGGTGCGGGCGTTCGCCATCGAGCGGGTAAACTCGTAGGCCGTTCGTGCCTGGTGTAGGCGCGCCCTCGTCGTGGGTGCTCCACCAGCGCGTGGAGTCCCTCGACGTCTAGTAGCTAAGGAACCCGCATGGGCTCGGTCATCAAGAAGCGCCGCAAGCGCATGTCGAAGAAGAAGCACCGCAAGCTGCTCCGCAAGACGCGCGTCCAGCGTCGCAAGCGCGGCAAGTAACCCCTGCGGGTCCTCAACTCCGCCGGTCCCCGCCCAGCTGCGGGGACCGGCGGAGTCGTATTGCTCCGGACGGGTGACCCGCGCGGGTCGCCCGGTCCAGCGCCACCGCCTGCGGGGTGCGTCCGCGAGGGCTCGAACGCCCGCGCCGCCCCTGCTCCGAACGCGCCAGGGCCCACGTCCCGCCGGTCCACCGGACCGCGCGAGCGACGCCTCCGGCCCGCCCCGCGCCCGTCGCGCGGCGGTCGTGGACGGCCGCACGCGCGTAGCATCCGAAGCGTCCTCCCGTCAGCGTCCTCCCCCCGTCGCAGGCACCCCGGCACAGGAGTCGAATGGCGCCCAAGGTCGTGCTCGTCACCGGTTGCAGCCGCTTCCTCGGCGGCCACCTCGCCGCGCGCTTCGCCGCCGACCCGAGCGTCGAGCGGGTGCTGGCCGTGGACACCGAGCCGCCGCCGCGCGACGTGCTGCGCCGCATGGGCCGCGCCGAGTTCGTCCGCGCCGACATCCGCAACCCGCTCATCGCCAAGGTCATCTCCTCCGCCGCCGTGGACACGGTCGTGCACGCCTCGGTCACGGCGAACCCGCCGGGGCCCGCCAGGCGCACGGTGCTCAAGGAGATGAACGTGATCGGCACGATGCAGCTGCTGGCCGCGTGCCAGAAGTCGCCGCACGTGCGCAAGCTCGTGGTCAAGTCGACCAGCGCGGTGTACGGGTCCAGCTCGCGCGACCCCGCCGTGTTCACCGAGGACATGGCGCCGAAGGACCTGCCGACCAGCGGGTACAGCAAGGACGCGGTCGAGGTCGAGGGCTACGTGCGCGGCTTCAGCAGGCGCAGGCCGGACGTGGTCGTCACGATGCTGCGCTTCACCAACTTCATCGGCCCGCGCATCGACACCGTCCTGACCAGGTACTTCGCCCTCCCGGTGGTGCCGACCGTGCTCGGGTACGACGCGCGGGTGCAGGTGCTGCACTCCGAGGACGCGCTGGCGATCATGGAGCGGGCGACCGCGCGGGACCTGCCCGGCGTGTACAACGCGGGCGGGGACGGGGTGCTGCTGCTCTCGCAGGCCATCCGGCGGGCCGGGCGGCTGAACCTGCCGGTGCCGAGCCCGGCCGTGCCGCTGGCGGGCCGGTTGTTCCGGGGCGCGCGGCTGGTGGACTTCTCGGCGGACCAGATGCGGTTCCTGAACTGGGGCCGGGTGGTGGACACGACCCTGTTGAAGGACGAGTTCGGGTTCACCCCCCGGTGGACGACGCAGCAGGCGTTCGACGACTACGTGAACGGTCGCGGGATGCGGCCGGTGATCGACCCGGAGCTGGTGGCCGGGGTGGAGCGCGGGGTGCTGGACGTGGCGGCGCGGTTCCGGTGAGCGCCGGGCCGGTGGTGGACCGGTCGTCGGACCGGGTGGTGGTGGCGGGGCCGCTGGGCGGTCCCGGACGGGTCGTGGACCGGCGGGGCGTCGCCGGGTGGACGAGGATCGAGCGGGTCGGGTGCGGGCGGAGCGGTTCGGTGCGGACGGTACGGGCGGCGCGGGCGGTGGCGAGCGGAGGAGGAACCGGGTGGCCGAGGCACGGGTGATCCCCCTGCGCGGCGGTGGTCGCGCCTCCCGCGAGCGGGGGGCGGAACGGCGACCGGAGGACCCGTTCGACGGCGCCGCGCGCGAGCTGGCCGCCGACGCCGAGCGGGTGACGGCGCGCGAGTCGGTCCCCGAGCCCGCCGACTGGGAGAAGCGGCTGGCCGAGCTGCTGGCGTTCGCGCGCAGGCGGGTGCAGGGCGAGTACGAGGTGGACGAGTTCGGCTTCGACCCCGACCTCACCGACAACCTGCTCCTGCCGGTGTTCCGGCCGCTGTACGAGAAGTGGTTCCGGGTCGAGACCAGCGGCGTGCACAACATCCCGAGCGAGGGCGGCGCGCTGATCGTCGCCAACCACTCGGGCACCATGCCGCTCGACGCGATGATGACCGCCTACGCGGTGCGCGCGGAGCACCCGGCGGGCCGCTACCTGCGGATGCTCGGCGCCGACCTGGTGTTCAAGACGCCGGTGCTGGGCGCGGTGGCGCGCAAGTCCGGCCAGACCCTGGCCTGCCACCCGGACGCGGAGCGGCTGCTGAGGTCCGACGAGGTCGTCGGCGTGTGGCCGGAGGGCTTCAAGGGCATCGGCAAGCCCTACCGCGACCGCTACAAGCTGCAGCGGTTCGGCCGGGGCGGGTTCGTGTCGGCGGCGCTGCGCACCGGGGTGCCGATCATCCCCTGCTCGATCGTGGGCGCCGAGGAGATCTACCCGAAGATCGGCGACCTGAAGCCGCTGGCCAGGCTGTTCGGCTTCCCCTACTTCCCGGTGACCCCGTTCTTCCCGTGGCTCGGCCCCCTGGGCGTCGTGCCGCTGCCGACGAAGTGGCACATCGAGTTCGGCGAGCCGATCAGCACCGCCGAGCACGGCCCGTCGGCGGCGGACGACCCGATGCTGGTGTTCAACCTGACCGACCAGGTGCGGGAGACCATCCAGCAGACGCTGTACCGGCTGCTGGCGCAGCGGCGGAACATCTTCCTGGGCTGACCGCCGACTGCCCGACTGCCCGGCCGCCCGACCGCCCGCCCGGAGCCCGCACAGCCGGGAGACGCACGCGCCGGGCCTCCCCGAGGGGAAGCCCGGCGCGTCACCGGTTCACCGCCACCGGCTCACCATCGCCGTCCCACCGCCGCCTCACCACCGCCCGCGCCGCCAGGCCACGCCCGCCGCGATCAACCCGGCCACCGCGCCCACGCCCAGCACCGACGGCACCCCGATCCGGGCCGCCTTGCGGGCCGTGCGGAAGTCCCGCGTCTCCCAGCCGCGCTTGCGCGCCGTCTCGCGCAGGCCCGAGTCCGGGTTCACCGCGACCGCCGTGCCGACCACCGACAGCATCGGCACGTCGTTCACCGAGTCCGAGTACGCCGTGCACCTGCGCAGGTCCAGGCCCTCCTGCGCGGCCAGCGCGCGCACCGCGTGCGCCTTCGCCTTGCCGTGCAGCAGGTCGCCCACGAGCCTGCCGGTGTAGATCCCGTCCACGTTCTCGCCGACCGTGCCCAGCGCCCCGGTCAGGCCGAGCCGCCTCGCGATGATCGTCGCCAGCTCGACCGGCGTCGCCGTCACGAGCCACACGCGCTGACCGGCGTCCAGGTGCATCTGCGCGAGCGCCTGCGTGCCCGCCCAGATCTTGTCCGCCATCAGCTCGTCGAAGATCTCCTCGCCGAGGCTGATGATCTCCGCGACGCTGCGCCCCGCCACGAACGACAGGGCCTGCTCGCGCGACTCCTTCACGCTCTGCGGGTTCTCCCGGCCGCCGACCCGGAACTTCAGCTGCTGCCAGGCGAAGCCCACCAGGTCCGAGTTCTTGAAGTACTTCCTGGCCGCGAGCCCGCGCGCGAAGTGGAAGATCGACGCGCCCATCATCATCGTGTTGTCCACGTCGAAGAAGGCGGCTGCCGTCAGGTCCGACGCCGCCTGACCCGGTGCGTCGGCGAGTGCAGCCGCCGCCGACGCCTCGCCCGCCAGTTCGGCGAGCCTCTCGCGCTCGGCCGAGCCCTGCACCACACGCTTCGACACCACTCCAGCGCCTCCCAGGGGTTCGATGCGACAAGAGTAGCGATCAGCCGGTGGGGAGGATGCCGGACAGCCCCGGCAGCTCCAGCGGCAGCGGCAGTTGCAGCGACGGCAGCGGGAGGGTGGGCAGCAGGTCCGTGAGCTGCGGCAGCGGGAGCTGCACGCCGGGCTGGTCGGTCTGCGGCTGGCCCGCCTTCGGGGTGGTGGTCACCGCGGGCGGCTGACCGGCCCCGGTGGTGGGGGCCCCGGTCGTGCGCGGTGCGCCGGTCGTGCCGGTGCCCACCTGGCCGGTGCCGGGGACGGGCGCGGAGGACGTGCTGGACGGGGCCGCCGACGTCGGGCCCGGTTCCTGGCCGACCGGCTCGCACCCCTGCTCGGCGGGCAGCGGGCCGAGGTCGTCGGACGTGCCCGAGGTCACCACCGCGCACTCGGCGCGCGCCAGCAGGCCGACCACGCGCATCCCGATCCGGCCGAGCAGCTCCATCGACCCGCCCGCGCGCGCGTTCGCGTCGGCGGGCAGCTCGTGGCGCACCGAGTCCAGCTTGTGCGACTGGGCGGCTGCCCACTCGTACAGCGAGCCGAGCGCGCCCCGGTCGACGGTCGTGCCGTGCGCGACCAGCGCCCGCGCGCCCGCCGAGGCGTCCGCGTCGAAGTCGGAGAACGCGGTCAGGTAGCTGGCGACCGGCCCGCCGCCGGTGTCGCGGCCCCGCCCGGCCAGCGTCTCGACCTCGGACAGCCGGGACGCGGCGAACTCCAGCCGCTTGAACCCCTTGCCGTCCTCGGCGAACGTGAGCCCGAGCTGGGCCTCCTCGGCGGTCCGCTTGACCCCGTACAGCGCGTCGCCGGGCAGCGCGTCCCGGCTCAGCAGGACCGACATCCCGGCCAGCGACAGCAGCAGGCACAGCGCCGCCGCCGACGCGACCAGGAACCGCCCGCGCGCGCCGCCGCGTCTTCGCCGCTCCCCGAGGTCGGTGACGCCACCGCGGTCCGAGCCGGCGCCCGCCGGGACGTCGCCGTCCGCGTCCCCGGTCACCGGCTCCGGGATCGCCGTGTCGGCGATCGAGGCGGCCATCCCGTCCAGCACCCGCGCGCGCATCCGCGCCCTGGTGTCCGCGTCCGGACCGCCCTGCTCGGCCGCCCGCCTGAGCACCTCGACGACGGCCAGCTCACGCGCGAAGTCCGGGTCCGCCTTGCCCTCCGGCAGCGCCTCGACAGCGCGGGCGAACTCCTCGTCGTCCCCGTGACGCCCCAGCGGCGTGATTCCTCTACCCACCATCCCGCACCGTCCGACCAGCGTGCCTGCACCGAAGTAACGAACCGGGACGTTCCGGGGTTACGCGCGACCGAGCGGTCCGGCGCCGCTCACCGCAACCACTGTGGCAGCAGTTGGGCCAACCGGCGCACCGCGCGGTGCTGCAGGGCCTTGACGGCACCCTCGTTGCGCCCCATCTTCGCCGCGGTCTCGGCCACGGACAAGCCCTGGATGAAGCGCAGGGTAATGCACTCGCGCTGGTCATCGCCCAGTTGGCGGACGCAGCGGAGCAGCTCCTCGCTCGTCGCCAGCGCCAGCACCTCCTGCTCGGGCCCGTCCGCCGCCTCGCGGTTGTCGGCGAGCTCGGCCGTGGTGATCTCCAACCGGTACCGGCTGGACTTCACGTGGTCGAACACGATGTTCCTGGCGATCGTGACGAACCAGGCGCCCACGTCGCGGCCCTGGTAGCTGATCGACCCGATGCTCCGCAGCGCGCGCAGGAACGTCTCGCTGGTCACGTCCTCGGCCAGCGTCCGGTCCCCGATCCGGAACAGGACGTAGCGGTACACCACGTCGACGTACCGGTCGTACAGGGCGCCGAACGCCTCCTTGTCGCCGCCCTGCGCCGCGCGCACCAGGGCCCACGGCTCGTCCGGCGCGTCGCCGTCCACGTCCTCGCCAGTGCTCGGCCGCCTGCCCCCGCCCCACAGGGAGCGGAGACCACGGCGGGGTCTCGCGCTGCTCTCGCGCGTCCTCGCGGTCATCGGCTCGCGGCACCTCCACGGAGTCGACGCTCCCGCAGCATACGTTTCCCCACTCTGTATCAGGGATTCGGTGACAGTAGGGACCGGTGCGCGCGTTCCGCGAGCGGGGTCACCCGAGGGCACTACGTGCGCGGGTCCGACCGTGCCAGACTGCGACCAGGTCCCGCAGGGTCCCCGACGAGGAGGCTGCCTTGGTCGCTCCCGCCCGCAACGTCGCAGACCTGGTGCGCGAGTCCGCGCGCAGGGGACCGGGACACCCGGCCGTGGTCGACGTCACCACCGCGCGGAGCCTGAGCTGGGGCGCGCTCGACGCGGCGGTGGACGCGGAGGCCCGAAGGCTCGTGGGCGCGGGGCTGCGGCCCGGCGACCGGGTCGCGGTGCGGCTGCCGACCGGTCCGGCGTTCTGCGCGGCGGTGTTCGGCGCGCTGCGCGCGGGCGGCGTCCTGGTGCTGCTGGGCGCGGGCCAGCCGCGTCGCGAGCTGGACCGGCTGCTGGCCGACAGCGGCGCGCGGCTGCTGGTCGGCGACCCGGACGAGCCGGGCGCCGAGCCGGGTGGGCCGCTGGACCCCCAGGTCGCCGTGCTGCCCGAGCCCTCGCTGGACGTCGAGGCGGGCTCGGGGGAGCCGGTCGACGCGGTCCGGGGCGGCGAGGACGTCGCCGTGATCGGCTACACCTCCGGCACCTCGGGCGTGCCGCGCGGCGCGATGCTGTCGCACCGGGCGCTGCTGGCCAACGTCGACCAGTGCGCCGAGCTGCGGCCCGCCCCGGTGACCGCCGGGGACCGGGTGCTGCTCGCGCTGCCGCTGTTCCACGTCTACGGGCTCGGCCCCGGCCTGCTCCAGGTCGCGGGCGCGGGGGCCACCGCCGTGCTGGTCGAGCGGTTCGACCCGGACGCGGCGCTCACCGCGATCCGCGAGCACCGGGTGACCGCGCTGGTCGGCGTGCCGCCGATGTACCGGGCGCTGCTGGCCCAGCCGGTGGCGCGGCTGCGCGCGGACCTGGCGACCGTGCGCCTGTTCACCTCCGGCGCGGCCCCGCTGCCGCCCGAGGTGCTGACCGGGATGCGCGCCGCGACGGGCCTGGTCGTGCACGAGGGCTACGGCCTGACCGAGACCGGTCCCGTGCTGACGTCCTCGCTGGTCACGGGCACGGCGAAGCCGGGGTCGGTGGGCAGCCCGCTGCCCGGCGTCGAGCTGCGCCTGGTCGACAGCGACGGCTCCCCGCTCGACCTGGAGGAGGACGAGCCGGGCACCGGCCTGGTGTCGGTGCGCGGCGCGAACCTGTTCAGCGGCTACTGGCCGGACGGCGCGCACGGCCCGGCCGAGGACGGCTGGTTCCGCACCGGCGACGTCGGCTACCTGGACGCGGACGGTGACCTGCACCTGGTCGACCGGGCGGGCGACCTGATCATCGTCAACGGGTTCAACGTCTACCCGCACGAGGTGGAGGCGGTGCTGCGCGAGCTGCCCGGCGTGGTGGAGGCGGCGGCGGTGGGCGTGCCGGACGAGCGGACCGGCGAGGCGGTCAAGGTGGTGCTGGCGCTGGCGGACGGGGTCGAGCTGGACGAGGCGCGGGTGCGCGGGCACTGCGCGGACCGGCTGGCGAAGTTCAAGGTCCCGACCTCGGTGGAGTTCACCTCGGCGCTGCCGCACTCGCCGACCGGCAAGGTCGCGAGGGCCCTGCTCCGACCGCCGCTGATCTGAGGGGGAGGATGGGGGCGTGAGCCACCACGTCACCCTCGTCACCCGCGTCGACTGCCACTCGTGCGAGCAGGCCAAGGCGGATTTGGAGCGGATCTGCGGCGAGCTGGGCGTGCCGTGGGACGCGGTCGACGTCGACTCGGACCGGGAGCTGCGCGCCGAGTACGGCGACCGGGTGCCGGTGATCCTGGTCGACGGCGAGGAGCACGGGTACTGGGAGGTCGAGGAGGACCGCCTGCGCGCCGCGCTGGCCTGACCGGGGGAGAGTCCGCGCGCTGCCGCGCGAACCGGGCCCGAGCCGGTGTCGAATGTCCGGCATGACTCGCTGGAAGGCCGCACTGCTCGGGCTGCTCTCGGTGGCCGCCGCGCTGGCCGCGGGACACCTGGCCGCCGGGTTCGTGGGGCTGTCCGCCTCGCCGTACCTCGCGGTCGGCAACACCGCGATCGACTTCACGCCGACCCCGGTGAAGGACTTCGCCGTCCGCACGTTCGGCACCGCCGACAAGCCCGTGCTGCTGCTCGGCATGGCGGTGGTGATCGCCCTGCTCGCGGTGCTGGCGGGCCTGCTGTCCCGGCGCTCCCCGCTGCCCGGCACGGTGCTGGCGGGCGCGCTGGGCCTGATCGGCATCGCGGCCGTGCTGTACCGGCCGGACCTCGGCAGGCTGGCCGTCCTCGCCCCGCTGGCGAGCCTGGTGGCGGGCGTGGGGGCGTTCCGCTGGCTGCACGGCCGGGCGAGCGCCCCGACGGCTCCTGGCGGCGCTCAGCCGCTCGACCGCGCCCCGGCCGGACCCGCCCCGGCAGGCGCCACCGCCGACGGCACCGCTGACGGCACCGCTGACGCCACCCTCGACGCCGCCGACGCCGACCCGGTCGGACGCGCCCGAACCGGTGACGTCCCGGCCGAGGACGACCTGATCGGTCCCGACCCGCGCGGGGGAGCCCCAACCGCCCCCGGCCCCGCCGCCCCCGGCCCCGCCGCCTCAGGACCCGTCGCCTCAGGACCCGTCGCCTCAGGACCCGGTGCCCCCGGACCCGCCGCCCCCGACCCCGCATCCCCCGAACCCGCCGAGAAGCCCGTCGCCCCCGACCGCCGAGCCTTCCTCACCGTCGCGGGCGCGGCCGTCGTCGCCGGGGCCTCCGGCCAGCTCATCGGCAGCCGCACCGACGTCGAGGGCTCCCGCACCGCCGTCGGCAGCGTCGAACCCGCCGTCCGCGCCCCCGCCATCCCGGACGGCGCCGACTTCGCCGCCGAGGGCACCCCGACCTTCCTCACCCCGAACGCCGACTTCTACCGCGTCGACACCGCCCTGACCGTGCCCAAGGTCCGCGCCGAGGACTGGTCGCTCAAGGTCCACGGCCTGGTCGACCGCGAGCTCACCCTCACCTACGAGGACCTGCGGGGGCGCGACCTCGTCGAGCAGACCACCACCCTCACCTGCGTCTCCAACGAGGTCGGCGGCCCCTACGCCTCCACCGCCACCTTCGTCGGCGTCCCGCTGCGCGACGTGCTGCTGGAGGCGGGCGTCCGCCCCGGAGCCGACCAGCTGTTCTCCACCAGCGCGGACGGCTGGACGGCGGGCACGCCGGTCGACGTGGTCATGGAGCCCGACCGGGGCGCCCTGATCGCGCTGGCCATGAACGGCGAGCCGCTGCCGGTCGAGCACGGCTTCCCCGCCCGCCTGGTCGTGCCCGGCCTCTACGGGTACATCTCGGCCACCAAGTGGGTCGTGGACCTGCTGCTCACCACGTTCGCCGAGCGCACCTGCTACTGGCGCGAGCGCGGCTGGGGCCAGTTCGGGCCGATCAAGGTCATGTCCCGGATCGACAGCCCGAAGGGCCTGTCCACGGTCACCGGGAAGGCCGTGGTGACCGGCGTCGCCTGGGCCCAGCCGGTGGGCGTGGGCAAGGTCGAGGTGCGCGCCGACGGCGGCCCGTGGCAGACCGCGCGGCTGGCCGCCGAGGTGAACGCCTCGACCTGGCGGATGTGGCGGGCCGAGCTGGACCTGCCGCCCGGCGGGCACACCGTCGAGGTGCGCGCCACCGACCTGGAGGGCCGGACCCAGCCGCAGGAGCGGGTGCCCCCGATCCCCGACGGCGCGACCGGGTGGCACTCGATTTTTTTCACGGTCGGGTGAAAGAACTGAACCTCAGAGCGATCTGGGTCGAACGAATCAGTGGAATCCACTGATGGTTGAACTCACTGAGGAGTGATCCGCCGTGCGGAACAGCAAGCTCGCCCTCGTCGGAACCGCGCTGGTCGCGTCCCTGGCCCTCACCGCCTGCGGAGGCAGCGGGGACACCGCGTCGACGAGCAGCGCGCCCGCCGCCTCGTCGTCCATGCCCATGACCCAGATGAGCAGTGCGGACGGCGCCACGAAGACCACGGACGTGTTCGGCCCCGGCTGCGCCAGCGTCCCGCAGGACCCGTCCAACAAGGGCTCCCTGGAGGGCATGGTCACCGACCCGGTGGCCACCGCCGCCAGCAACAACCCGCTGCTCACCAAGCTGGTCACCGCCGTGAAGGCGGCGAACCTGGTCGACACGCTCAACGCGCAGACCGCGATCACCGTGTTCGCGCCCGCCGACCCGGCGTTCGAGGCGCTCGGCGAGGCGAAGTTCCAGGAGCTGGCGTCCAAGCCGGAGGAGCTGGCCAAGGTCCTGCAGTACCACGTGGTCGGCAAGCGCTACGACGCCGAGGGCCTGGAGGCCGCGGGCACCGTCAAGGCGCTGACCGGCGAGGAGCTCAAGGTCACCGGCTCCGGCGAGTCGATGATGGTGAACGACGCGAAGGTCCTGTGCGGGAACATCCCGACCAAGAACGCCACCGTGTTCGTGATCGACACCGTGCTGACCCCGCCCGCCGCCTGATCGGGCGGCGAGTGGGAGGCGAGCCGCGGGGACCGGGGACGGGCCCGCGGCTCGCCGCCTTCCGGGGCGTCCGCCCGGAGCGCGGGTCGGAGGCGCGGGCGGGCTCGATCCCGGTGTCCTCACCGCGTTAGCCGACTTCACCCGGTGTGACGGGGCGGTTCCGCCGACTTTGTGCGTGCGTTCACAAGCTGTACGGTGGTCGCATCACACCGCTGGTGGAGGTGCCCGGCGGCTCTTGGTGGCGGACGTCTGAGGAGTACCAGCGTGGCGGCTCAGCGGGGCGAGGGTGACGCGAGCGCGACCACCCCGAAGGCCCCTGCGGAGGCCGAGGTCCGGGAGCGGGCCCGCGCGATCCCCGAAGCGGCGGTCGCCCGGCTCGCGGTGTACCTGAGGGTGCTCTCCGGCATGGCCGACCAGGGCGTGACGACCATCTCCAGCGAGGAGCTCTCCGGCGCGGCCGGGGTCAACTCGGCGAAGCTCCGCAAGGACCTGTCCTACGTCGGCTCGTACGGCACGCGCGGTGTCGGCTACGACGTCGAGGTACTCGTGAGCCACATCGAGCGCATCCTCGGCCTCACCCGCAAGCACAGCGTCGCGGTCGTGGGAATCGGTAATCTTGGTCACGCGCTGGCCAACTACGGCGGCTTCCCCAGCAGGGGCTTCCCGGTGGCCGCGCTGTTCGACATGGACCCCGACCTGACCGGCGTCCCGGTAGGGGGAATCCCGGTCAGCCACATCGACGACCTCGCCTCGGTCTGCGCCGAGCGGGAGGTGTCCATCGGGGTCATCGCGACCCCGCCCCAGGCCGCCCAGGCCGTCTGCGACCGTTTGGTATCCGCCGGAGTCCAGTGCATCCTGAACTTCGCACCCGTCGTCCTCCAGGTCCCGGACAACGTCGAGGTGCGCAAGGTCGACCTGGCGGTCGAGATGCAGATCCTGTCGTTCCACGTCGCGCGACGGGCTGACGAAGCCGCCGGGGAAGTGGTCAGCGGAGCCAGCGGAGTCGGTGTGGACGGGGTGGTGATTCGCCCGTGAGCGTGCGGGTAGTGAGCCGGACGGCTCCGTTGGACGTGGTCGCGGTATGAGCCTCCTCGTCGTGGGGCTGTCCCACCGGACCACACCGGTGCCCGTGCTGGAGCGCGCGGCCGTCGCCGACCTGCCCAAGGTCCTCGGCCAGCTGCTCGCCGCCCCCAGCGTCTCCGAGGCCGTGCTGCTCTCGACCTGCAACCGGGTCGAGGTGTACGCCGTCGTCGAGACCTTCCACGGTGGCATGAACGAGGTCGTCGAGGTGCTCGCCCGCCAGTCGGGCGTGGACACCGCCGAGCTGTTCGAGCACCTGTTCGTCCACTACGCGGGCGCCGCGGTGGACCACCTGTTCTCCGTGGCCGCAGGCCTGGACTCGATGGTCGTGGGCGAGGCCCAGATCCTCGGCCAGCTGCGCGCCGCCTACGCCGCCGCCGACGAGGTGGGCGTGGTCGGCCGCGCGCTGCACGAGCTCGTCCAGCAGGCGCTGCGCGTGGGCAAGCGGGTGCACAGCGACACCGGCATCGACCACGCGGGCGCGTCCGTGGTGTCCGAGGCGCTCGCCGACGCCGAGCAGGCGCTCGGCGGCCTGGCGGGCAAGCGGGCCCTGATCGTCGGCGCGGGCTCCATGGGCGGTCTCGCCGTGGCGCACCTGCGCCGCGCGGGCATCGGCTCGGTCGCCATCGCCAACCGCACCGCCGCCAACGGCGCCCGCCTCGCCGAGGCGCTGCGCGCCGAGGGCGTGCCCGCCGAGTCGGTGGGCCTGGACACCCTGTTCGACGAGGTCGCCGCGGCCGACGTGCTGTTCGCCTGCACCGGCTCGATGGAGCTCACCGTCGGCGCCGAGGCCATCGGCGACCGCGCGCCCGACCGGCCGCTGGTCGTCTGCGACCTCGGCCTCCCCAAGGACGTCGACCCCGCCGCCGAACTGCTGGCGAACGTGCGGGTGGTCGACCTGGAGACCCTGCAGCGCAGGCTGTCCGACGCCCCGACCGGGCAGGACGCCCAGCGCGCGGCGGAGATCGTCGCCGAGGAGGTCCGCGCCTACCTGGCCGGGCAGCGCTCGGCCGAGGTCACGCCCACCGTCACGGCCCTGCGCAAGCGCGCCGCCGAGGTGGTCGACTCCGAGCTGCTGCGGCTCGACTCCCGGCTGCCCGAGCTGGACGGCGCGGTGCGCGCCGAGCTGGCCAAGACGGTCCGCCGGGTGGTCGACAAGCTGCTGCACACGCCGACCGTGCGGGTCAAGCAGCTGGCCGCCGGGCCGGGCGGCGCGGGCTACGCCGAGGCGCTGCGCGAGCTGTTCGGCCTCGACCCGCAGGCGCCCGCCGCGGTCAGCACCCCCCAGTCCCCGCAACACAAAGGTGAGATGCGGTGAACCGCACCCTGAGGATCGGCACCCGAGGAAGCGCGCTGGCGCTGGCGCAGACCGGCACGGTGGCCGAGGCCCTGCGGGCCGCGGGCGCCCAGGTGGAGATCGTCACGGTCTCCACGCCCGGTGACCGCTCGCACGCGCCCATCGCGGAGATCGGCATCGGGGTCTTCACCTCGGCGCTGCGCGACGCGCTCGCGCACGGCGAGGTCGACGTCGCCGTGCACTCGTACAAGGACCTGCCCACCGCCCCGGACACCCGGCTGTCGCTGGCCGCGATCCCGCAGCGCGAGGACCCGCGCGACGCGCTGGTCGCCCGCGACGGGCTGACCCTGGGCGAGCTGCCCCCCGGCTCCAAGGTCGGCACGGGCTCCCCGCGCCGCGCCACGCAGCTGGCGGCGCTCGGCCTCGGTCTGGAGATCCTGCCCATCCGGGGCAACATCGACAGCCGCATGGCCCGCGTCTTCGACGGCGAGCTCGACGCCGTCGTGCTCGCCCGCGCCGGGATCTCCCGGCTCGGCCGGGTCGAGAACATCACCGAGGTCCTCGACCCGATCCAGATGCTCCCCGCGCCCGCGCAGGGCGCACTGGCGATCGAGTGCCGGGTCGACGACGTCGACACCGAGCACTTGCTCCGCTCCACGCTCGACGATTCGGCCAGTCGGGCCGCTGTCACCGCCGAGCGCGCCATGCTGGCCGCGCTCGAAGCCGGGTGCAGCGCGCCGGTCGGCGCACTGGCCGATGTGGTGGAAGACCTCGACGACGAGGGAGCCGCGGTCCTCCGCATCTCCCTCCGCGGGGTCGTGGCGGCGGAGGACGGCGACCTCCTCCGCGCGTCGGCCACCGGTGACTTGACCGCAGCAGAGGAACTCGGCCGCGCGCTGGCCGCCGAGTTGCTCGACCTCTCCGGCCACGCCGCAGCGCGGTCGGCGGGGCGTAGTTGATGGGGAGTGCCCTGATGACCCGCGCGCGCAAGACCCCCGGCCGAGTCGCCTTCGTGGGCTCCGGCCCAGGTGACACCGGGCTCCTCACGGTCCGGGCCCGCGACCTGCTCGGCAAGGCCGAGCTGGTCGTGACGGACCCGGACGTGCCCGCCGAGGTGGTCGCCTTGGTCCCCGACGGCGTCGAGGTCCGGCCCGCGGTCGGCGAGCCCGCCGACGTGGCGAAGGACCTGGTGGCCGAGGCCAAGAACGGCGCGGCGGTGGTCCGGCTGGTCGCGGGCGACCCGCTGACCCTGGACTCCGTGGTGAAGGAGGCGCACGCCGTCTCCAAGACCACGATCGCCTTCGACGTGGTCCCCGGCGTGCCCGCGGGCACGGCCGTCCCCGCGTACGCGGGGGTCGCGCTGGGCGCGGTGCACACCGAGGCCGACGTGCGCGGCGCCGTGGACTGGGCCGGGCTCGCCTCGGCGACGGGCACGCTCGTGCTGCACGCGACCGGCGGCCACCTGGCCGAGGCGGCGTCCTCGCTGGTGGAGCACGGCTTGGCCCCGCAGACCCCGGTCGCGGTGACCGCCGACGGCACCGGCTTCAGCCAGCGCACCGTCGACACCACGCTGGCCTCGCTGGCCGCAGACGCGGGCGAGCTGTCCGGCCCGCTGGTGGTCACGGTCGGCAGCGCGGTCGCGAACCGGCCCAAGCTGTCCTGGTGGGAGTCGCGGGCGCTGTACGGCTGGCGCGTGCTGGTGCCCAGGACCAAGGAGCAGGCGGGCGCGATGAGCGACCGGCTGCACTCGCACGGCGCCATCCCGGTGGAGGTGCCGACGATCTCCGTCGAGCCGCCGCGCAGCCCGGCGCAGATGGAGCGCTCGGTCAAGGGCCTGGTCGACGGCCGCTACCAGTGGGTCGTGTTCACCTCGACCAACGCGGTGCGCGCGGTGTGGGAGAAGTTCCGCGAGTTCGGCCTGGACGCCCGCGCGTTCTCCGGCGTGAAGATCGCCTGCGTCGGCGAGGCCACGGCGGCGAAGGTGCGCGGCTTCGGGATCATCCCGGAGCTGGTGCCGTCCGGCGAGCAGTCCTCCGAGGGCCTGCTGGCCGACTTCCCACCGTACGACGACATCCTGGACCCGGTCGACCGGGTGCTGCTGCCGCGCGCCGACATCGCCACCGAGACCCTCGCGGCCGGGCTGCGCGACCGGGGCTGGGAGATCGACGACGTGACGGCCTACCGCACCGTGCGGGCCGCCCCGCCGCCCGCCGACACCCGCGAGATGATCAAGTCCGGCGGGTTCGACGCGGTGTGCTTCACCTCGTCGTCCACGGTCCGGAACCTGGTCGGCATCGCGGGCAAGCCGCACGCCCGCACGCTGGTGGCCTGCATCGGCCCGCAGACGGCGGAGACGGCGCGCGAGTTCGGCCTGCGCGTGGACGTGCAGCCCGAGGACGCGAACGTCCCGGCGCTGGTGGACGCGCTGGCGCAGCACGCGGCGAGGCTGCGCGCCGAGGGCGCCCTGCCCCCGCCGCGCAAGACCAAGCGCCTGCGCAGGTCCTGAACCGGCGTGATCTGAGCCTCGCGCGGCCCGTCCCGGAACTCCGGGGCGGGCCGCGCGCGTTGTGCCTGGTGCGCGGCGACCCGTTCGGCCCGCAGCCGGAGCGGGGGGCGATCGGCGGCGCCGCACCCCCGGTGCGCCTGCGGTCGCGGGGCGGGGACAGAATCGGTGCGACGACGCTCGGTGACGGGCGTCGCCCGGCCGCTCCTGCCCCGGAGCGCGCCGCCGAGCACGACCGCCGCTGGACGTGAGCCGGACCCCCGGTTCCCGCCGAGCGCGGGCCATCCCGGTGTCGTCACGCGTGGTGACCGATCCGGGGGTGGCCGCACGTCCGCGCCGGGCCCCGGCGCGGGCGGTCAGGCAAGACCGCCGTCC
Organism: Actinosynnema mirum DSM 43827; assembly: GCF_000023245.1. GTDB lineage: Bacteria > Actinomycetota > Actinomycetes > Mycobacteriales > Pseudonocardiaceae > Actinosynnema > Actinosynnema mirum. The sequence goes on along the minus strand of NC_013093.1, from coordinate 7,860,104 downwards.
GGCGGCGTCCCGCGAGGCGGCGCACGGGCGGACACCGACAGCCGTCGAGGAGTGCACCGGAAGTGTTCCCGTCCCACCGCCCCCGCCGCCTGCGCACCACGCCCGCGATGCGCCGACTGGTCGCCGAGACCGAGGTCAGGCCGAGCCAGCTCGTGCTGCCCGCGTTCGTGAAGGAGGGCGCGCGGGAACCCGTCGAGATCGCCTCCATGCCGGGTGTCTTCCAGCACAGCCGCGACTCGCTGCGCAAGGCCGCCGTGGAGGCGGTGGAGGCGGGTGTCGGCGGGATCATGCTGTTCGGCGTGCCCGCCGAGCGCGACGCCGTCGGCTCCGGCGCGACCGACCCGGACGGCATCCTCAACGCCGCCCTGGCCGACCTGCGCTCCGAGCTGGGCGACACCACCGTGCTGATGTCGGACTGCTGCCTGGACGAGTTCACCGACCACGGGCACTGCGGCGTGCTCGCCGCCGACGGGACCGTCGACAACGACGCGACCCTGGAGGTGTACGGCGAGATGGCCGTGGCCCAGGCCCGCGCGGGCGCCCACCTGGTGGGGCCCAGCGGCATGATGGACGGCCAGGTCGGGTTCATCCGGAACGCGCTGGACGAGGCCGGGTTCACCGACACCGGCATCCTCGCCTACACCGCCAAGTACTCGTCGGCGCTGTACGGGCCGTTCCGGGACGCGGTGGAGTCGCAGCTCAAGGGCGACCGCAAGACCTACCAGCAGGACCCGGCGAACGTCCGCGAGTCGCTGCGCGAGCTGGCCCTCGACCTCGCCGAGGGCGCCGACGTGGTCATGGTCAAGCCGGCCCTGCCCTACCTGGACGTGCTGCGGCAGGTCGCCGACGCCAGCGACGTGCCGGTGGCGGCGTACCAGATCTCCGGCGAGTACGCGATGGTCGAGGCCGCCGCCGCGAACGGCTGGATCGAGCGCGAGCGCACCGTGCTGGAGCTGCTGACCTCGATCCGGCGCGCGGGCGCCGACATCGTGCTCACCTACTGGGCGGCCGAGGCCGCGACCTGGTTGGACCGCTGATGAGCCAGGGTTGGTTCGGCGCGCCCAAGAAGGACGCGGACAAGAAGGGCTCTGACGGGATGGGCTCGGGCGGGATGGGCTCGGGCGGGAAGGGCTCGGACAAGCCCAAGAAGCCGGAGCCGCCGAGGATGGTGGTGCTGGCGCAGCGGCTGTGGTTCGGGGTCGCGGCGCTGGGGCTGGTCGGGCTCGTGGTGCGGCTGATGGACCGGACGGCGATCACCGCGCAGGTCAGGGCCGAGTACCCGGACTGGCACCAGTCGATGATCGACGACGGCGTCACCGCGACGATCGGCGGCGCGCTGATGGTGCAGCTGCTGATGACGGCGGTGTACGTGCTGCTGGCGGTGCGGTTCGCGAGCGGGCTGAACTGGGCGCGGATCGTGCTGACCGTGTTCGCGGGCTTCGGGATCGCCTCGAACGGCATCTCGCTGCTGGCGGTCGGCACGGGCCTGGCCGAGGTGCTGAAGGTCGCCGCGCCGCCGGTGTCCGACCTGGTCGTGGGCGGGGTGCTGCTGCTGGTCTACCCGGTGTCGCTGGTGCTGATGTACCACCCGACGACCAAGGGCTACTTCCTGCCGCGACCGCCCGTGATCGGCCCGCGACGCACAGTAGCTAACGGGTTGTAGTCGTCCGGTTGTGCTGCGTCATGTCCGGCTTGTCGGTTCTCTACCGTTCCGGGCATGACCACCCCCGATCCGCACGGCTCGCAGGGCCGGCCGCCGCAGGGGTACCCGCAGGGCGGGTACCCCCAGGCCGGAGCCCCGCAGCAGGGCTACCCGCAGGCGGGCCACCCCTCGTTCCCGGCGGCCAACCCGATGGCCGAGGGCGAGCCGACGCCCCGGCCCAAGTCCGTCGACCTGGCCTTCCTCCTCTGGATGGTCAGCGCGGCTCTGTCCGTGCTGAAGCTCGTCTTCTCCTACCTCACCATCGACGCGGTCAACGCCGAGACCGCCGCCCGCCTGACCGGGGCGGGCCTTCCCGTCGAACCGTCGGACATCGACGGGAGCCTCGGCCTCGCGGGTACGGCGCTCATGCTGGTGTTCACCGCGGCCTGGGCCGCGGTCGCGTTCGCGATGCGCGGCGGCGCGAACTGGGCGCGGATCGTGCTGACCGTTTTCGGCGGGCTGTCGTTGGCGTTCGGCCTGCTGGGCAGCCTGATCGCGGTCCCGGTGCTGTTCTCCATCGGGGCGCTCGGCGTCGTGGAGGCGCTGGTCAACATCGCGGACATTCCGGTGTTGATCGCGGCCATCGTCTACATGTTCACCGGCGGCGCGGGCCGCTACTTCGCGACCAGGTGACGGCGTGGAGCCGAACGGTGCTGCAGAGTAGCTAACGGATTGTAGTTACTCACCCGTTCGGCTCACGTAGACCTCACACGATCTCTACCGTCCCGGCCATGACCACCCCTAACCCGTACGACCCGTCCCAGCAGCAGCCCCAGCAGGGCTACCCCCAGCCGGGTTACCCGCAGCAGGCGTACCCGCAGGCCGGCTACCCGGCCTCCGCCCCGGACTCGGCCTCCTTGCAGCAGGTCGCCCGCCCGAAGAACGTCGACCTGTCCTTCATGCTCTGGATAGCTGCGGCGGCCGTCTCGTTGATCGGGCAGATCCTCGGCCTGCTGACCTACAAGGCCCAGGCCAAGGAACTGGCCATCCAGATGGGCGCGCCCGCGGGCGCTGACCTGGACGCGATCATCGAGTCCTCGAGCCCCGGCTACGGCAGCTTCGTCTTCCGGTTGATCATCATTGCCGCCTGGGTCGCGGTCGCGTTCGCCATGCGGGGCGGCGCGAACTGGGCGCGGATCGTGCTGGCCGTCCTCGGCGGTCTCGGCTTGGTCATGCTGCTCATCGGCGGCATCGCCATCCTCGGCCTGCTGTTCGCCATCGGCGGCCTCGGCGTCATGCAGGGCCTGTTCGTTCTGGTGCAGCTCGTGCTGCTGATCGGCGCGATCATCACCATGTTCACCGGTGGCGCGAGCCGCTACTTCGCGAGCAACTGACGCGCGCGGGCCACGGGCCGCGTCCACCGGGAGTGGACAGCGGCCCGTGCCCGTAATTACCGTTTTGATCCGTGACCCCGCCGCAGGAGCCCGACCCCCACCACGTCCACCCGCACGCGCCCCCGTTCGGCGGCTTCGAGCCGCAGGGCGCGCCCGCGCCTCGGGTGGAGCGACCGCGCGAGGTCGCCGTCGCCTTCTGGGTGTGGGTGTCAGGGGCGGTGCTGTTCTCGCTGTTCGCGCTGGTCTCGTTCACCCAGTTGGACGCGGCCACCGACCTGCTCGTCGAGGGTCAGCAGTACCCGGACATCCCCAGGGAGCAGCTCGTCCCCCTGGTCACCACGGTCCTGATCGTCACGCTCGTGCTGACCGTGGTGTTCGCCGGGCTGGCCGTGCTGTTCGCGCACCACGCGCGCCTGGGCAAGCCGTGGGCCCGCGTCGCGCTGACCGTGCTCGCCTGCCTCGCGCTGGCGTACCTGGTGTTCAGCGCGAACGTCGTCACCCTGCTGCTCGCGGTCATCCCGGCGGTGGGCGTCGGCGCGCTGTACACGCCCAAGGCCAAGGCTTACTTCGAGGCGGGCCGCTACCGTTAGTCCCTCACCCGCATCTGTTCTCTCGTTCGAGATCGCCTGATGCGGTGACACAACCGGCGGGAGCCGGCCCGGAGCGACGGGCCGCCACCGTCCGGTCGGCCGGGTGCGGGGGGCGTCCGGCAGGAGCAGCCGCCAGGGGAGAAGGACGCATGAGCGAGCCGTCGTGGGGCGACCAGGGGCAGCAGGGCCAGGGGGACGCGGGCCGGTTCGGCGCGACCGACCGGCAGGGCGCCGACCAGTTCGGCTCGGGCCAGCACAACGCCGGCCAGCACAACGCGGGCCAGCACAACGCCGGGCAGCAGGACGCCGGCCAGTACAGCGTCAGCGCGTACGACCCGACCCGGTACGACCCCGCTCTGGGGGCGCACGTCCACCCGCAGGCCCCCTACGGAGGTCCGAACCCCCAGCTGCCGGGGTACGCCCAACCGGGCTACCAGCAGCCGGGGTCGCAGCAGCCCGCGCACCCGCAGCCGTGGCAGCCGGGTCTCCCGCTCCCGCCGCAGATGACGCCGGTGCAGAACGTCCTCGTCGGCCCCGGTCAACGGCCTCTCGTCGTGGTGATCTCGTTCGCCCTCTGGGTGGCCGCCTCGCTGGCCTGGCCGCTGGGCACGCTCTCCCTCGTCCTCCACCGCGAGGGCGACCTCGGCGGCGGCGGGTCGGTCATGTCGCTGTTCTTCTCCTCCTGCGTCGCGATCGGCGGCGTGGCCTGCGCGGTCCGCCTGCTGCGCGGCGGCGCGGGCGCCCGGCTCGGCCTCGCGTTCGGCGGGGTGGTGATCGGCCTGTTCGCCCTGCTCCTCGAAGTGGGCGGCGACGGCGGTGACGTGCTCGACCGGTTCGTCGTCGTGCTGCGCCTCGGCCTCCCGCTGCTCGCGGCCGTGCTGAGCTTCCTGCCGCCCGCCAAGCACCACTTCGCGGCGGGGGTGCGCTGACGGTGGAGCAGCCCACCCTCTACTCGGAGCGCGGCGCGACCTGGTGGCCGCTCGCGTGGGGGCCCGCGTTCGCGCTGGCCGGGTTCGCCGTCGAGGCGCTGACCGGCGGGGCCCACCCGCTGTTCTGGCTGGTCGTGGCCGTCGTGCTGCTGCTGCCCACCGCCGTGTGGGTGCAGGGCCGCAGGCGGGTGCTCGGGGTGCGGCTGACTCCGGTCGCGCTGCACCAGGGCCGCGAGGAGCTGCCGGTGCGCGACATCGCCGAGGTCAGGGGCGTCGAGCCCAGGGCCGGGGCACGTGTGCTCGGCGGCGGCTGGACCCTGCCGCGCGGCGCCGAGCCGGTGCCGGTGCGCCTGTCGGACGGCACCGTCGCGCTCGGCTGGGCCCGGGACCGCGCCGCCCTCACCGAGGCCCTGGACCGCCTGCTGCGCGCGCCCGGCCGGTCGTGAGAGGCTGCTGGTCGTGACGACCGCTGTGACGGCAGGCGCGCCCGCCGAGGCTCCCGGACCCGCGCTGCACCAGCCGAGGCGGGCGCTGACCGCGGCGGCCGAGGTGCTGGGCGCGGTGCTGCTGCTGGTGGCGGCCTCCTGGACCTGGGACCGGGGCATCCGCCACTACAGCTACGACGCGGGCCCCGACCTGCCCCAGCTGGAGTCCACGCGGTACTTCGGCAACTGGATCGGCGCCGCGATCGTGCTCGGCGTGCTGGCCGGCCTGCTGGTGCTGGACGCGGTCCGACAGGTGGTGCTCGCCGTCCGCACCAGCGGCGAAGACGGCTTCGACCCCGCCGACGGCCACCCCGACCTCGACCACGCCGACCTCGACCACGCCGACCTCGACCACGCCGATCCCGGTCACGGCCACCCCGATCACACCAACCCCGGTCGCGACCGCCCCGATCACGACGACGAGGGCCACCCGTTCCCCACCGACCGGGACCACCACCTCCGGGCGTGACGCTGGTCCCAGCGGGGCCACCCGCGCCCAGCCGACCTCGACGTTCCCACCCCGAGCGGCGGACCGCCCCCACCCTCCCCCTCCACCTCGTGTGAGACTGGGGCCGTGACAGCCCAACGATCCCAGGCCCTGTTCGACCGCGCGTCAACGGTGATCCCCGGAGGCGTCAACTCCCCGGTCAGGGCCTTCCACTCGGTCGGAGGCACGCCCCGGTTCATGGTGCGCGGCGAGGGCCCGCACCTGTGGGACGCCGACGGCAACCGGTACGTCGACCTGGTCTCGTCCTGGGGACCGATGATCCTCGGCCACGCCCACCCCGAGGTGGTCGACGCGGTCCGCGCGGCTGCCGTGCACGGCCTGTCGTTCGGCACCCCCACCGAGGGCGAGATCGAGCTGGCCGAGGAGATCATCGGCCGCGTCCTGCCCGTCGAGCAGGTCCGGCTGGTCAACTCGGGCACCGAGGCGACCATGAGCGCCATCCGGCTGGCCAGGGGCTTCACCGGTCGCCGCAAGATCGTCAAGTTCGCGGGCTGCTACCACGGCCACGTCGACGCGCTGCTCGCCCAGGCGGGTTCCGGCGTCGCGACCCTGGGCCTGCCAACCTCGCCGGGCGTCACCGGCGCGCAGGCCGCCGACACGCTCGTGCTGCCCTACAACGACGTCGCCGCGCTGGAGGCCGCGTTCGCCGAGAACGACGGCGAGATCGCGTGCGTCATCACCGAGGCCGCCGCGGGCAACATGGGCGCGGTCGCCCCGCGCGACGGGTTCAACGCCAAGCTGCGCGAGCTGTGCCACGCGAACGGCGCGCTGCTGGTCGTGGACGAGGTCATGACCGGTTTCCGGGTGTCCCGCTCCGGCTGGTTCGGGATCGACGCGGTGCCCGGCGACCTCTACACCTTCGGCAAGGTCATGTCCGGCGGCCTGCCCGCCGCCGCGTTCGGCGGTCGCGCCGACGTGATGGCCAAGCTCGCCCCCGCCGGTCCCGTCTACCAGGCGGGCACGCTCTCCGGGAACCCCGTCGCGGTCGCCGCGGGCCTGGCCACGCTGCGCGCCGCCACCGACGACGTCTACCGCGCCCTCGACGCCAACGCCAGCCGCCTCGGCGCGCTGTTCACCTCCGCGCTCACCGAGGCGGGCGTCCCGCACCGGGTGCAGTTCGCGGGCAACCTGGTCAGCGTCTTCTTCACCGAGGACGAGGTCGTCGACTACGCGGGCGCCCAGGCCGCGCAGACCTGGCGCTTCCCCCCGTTCTTCCACGCCCTGCTGGAGCGCGGCGTGTACGCCCCGCCGAGCGCCTTCGAGGCGTGGTTCGTCAACGCGGCCATGACCGACGCCGACTTCGACCAGATCGCCGAGGCGCTGCCGCACGCGGCCCGCGCCGCCAGGGAGGCCCAGCAGTGAGCCGGACCGTCGTCCACGTCATGCGGCACGGTGAGGTGCACAACCCCACCGGCATCCTCTACGGCCGCCTGCCGGGCTTCAAGCTGTCCGACAAGGGCGAGCGGCAGGCCCTCACGGTCGCCGAGCACCTCGCGGACCACGACGTCACGCACGTCGTCGCCTCCCCGCTGGAGCGCGCGCAGCAGACCGCGACCCCCATCGCGGACTCGCACCGCCTCGACCTGGCCACCGACCCGAGGCTGATCGAGGCGGGCAACAAGTTCGAGGGCCTCAAGGTCGCGGTCGGCGACGGCGCGCTGCGGCAGCCGCAGCACTGGCCGAAGCTGGTCAACCCGTTCCTGCCGTCGTGGGGCGAGCCGTACCTGCACATCGCGCACCGGATGCTCGCGGGCGTGCAGCGGGCGCGGGCGACCGCCGAGGGCCACGAGGCCGTGATCGTGTCGCACCAGCTGCCGATCTGGACCCTGCGCCGCTTCCTGGAGGGCAAGCGCATGTGGCACGACCCGCGCAAGCGGGAGTGCTCCCTCGCCTCGCTCACCAGCCTGGTGTTCCAGGGCGAGGAGCTGATCAGGATCGTCTACAGCGAGCCCGCGGGCAGCACCGACCCCAGGGTGACCGGGGCGTGAGCAAGAAGACCTGGTGGAGGCCGGCGACCGCGCTGCTGGCGCTGGTGCTGGCCTCCGGGTGCGCGACCGGCGACGACGCGGTGGCGGTGGGCGGCGAGTTCCAGTTCGTCGCACCCGGCGGGCAGGTCCGCATCCGCTACGACGGCCCCGACCGCAAGCCGATCAGCGGCCTGAGCGGCCCGTCCCTCATGGAGGACGGCAAGACCATCTCCCTGGACGACTACGAGGGCAAGGTGGTCGTGGTCAACGTCTGGGGCGCCTGGTGCCCGCCGTGCCGGACCGAGGCCCCCGAGATGCAGAAGGTCCAGGACGAGGCAGGCCCCAAGGGCGTCCAGGTCCTGGGCCTGGACGTCCGGGAGACCTCGATCAACGCAGGCCGCGACTTCAAGTCCAACCGCGGCCTCACCTACCCGTCGATCTACGACGACTCGGGCCGCACCCTCCTGGCCTTCAAGGGCTACCCCCCGAACGCCGTCCCGTCCACGATCGTCCTGGACAAGCAGCACCGCGTGGCGGCGGTGTTCCTGGAGAGCCTGATCGCCAGCGACCTGCTCCCCCTGGTGGAGGAGCTGGCCGCCGAGTAGCACTTCGCCACCCCGAAGCGGTCCGACCAGACGTGGGATGGTCGGACCGCTGCGCGGGGTTGTGCCGTTGATGAGAGCCATCGGCGTGCACCGCTTCGGCGGCCCGGAAGAACTCCGCCTGCTCGACCTCCCCGAACCGCAGGTGGGCCCAGGCGAGGTCCGAATCCGCGTCCACGCGGCAGCCGTGAACCCCACGGACGTCCTCCTGCGCACAGGCGGCCACGCCGTCCGGATGCCGAACGCGAGCCCTCCGCACGTGCCCGGCATGGACGCGGCAGGCGTGATCGACCAGGTGGGCCCAGGCGTGGACCGCCTGGTGGTCGGCCAACCGGTGGTCGCACTCGTCCTGTTCACCGGCCCACGCGGTGGCGCGTACGCGGACCACGTCGTGATCCCCGAGGCGTCCGTGGTCCCCGCACCGGAGGGCGTCGACCTCCACGCGGCCTCCACCCTGCTGATGAACGCCCTGACGGCCCGCGTCGCGCTGGACGAGCTGAACCTGCCACGGGGGGCGACCGTCGCGGTGACCGGAGCGGCCGGGGCCGTCGGCGGCTACGCGGTCGAACTGGCGAAGGCGGACGGCCTGCTAGTGGTCGCCGACGCCGCCGAGCGGGACGCCGAGCTGGTGCGGTCCTTCGGCGCGGACCACGTGGTCCCGCGCGGCGCTGGTGTCGCCGAGCACGTCCGGGCCCTGCTCCCCGACGGCGTCCCCGGCCTGGTGGACGGCTCGGCGCAGACGGCGGAGCTGCTGCCCGCGCTGGCCGACGGCGGAACCCTGATCGAACTGCGCGGCTGGGACGGGCCCGGCGAACGCGACATCCAAGTCCGCCCGGTGATGGTCCCGGACCGCATGACAGACACCAAGACCCTGACCGAGCTGAGCCAGGCCGCCAGCGAAGGCCACCTGACTCTCCGCGTAGCCGAGGTCCTCCCCGCAGAACGCGCCGCAGAAGCCCACCGCCTCCTGGAGGCAGGCGCCCTACGAGGCCGCTTGGTCCTCGACTTCACCTGACCGCCTCACGGGTTGACCGCTTCGCGGGTTGACCGCTTCGCGGGTTGACCGCTTCGCAGGCTGACCGCCTCACGGGTTGACCGCCTCGCGGGCTGCGGGGCGAGCGCAGCGAGCCCACGCAGCCCCACTCCCGCGTCCCTCTTCTCCGTTTGGCCTGGCGAAGCCCGAGCGCAGGTGTCAAGACGCCGCCGCACCGCCCGGAAGACCGGGGTGCCCAACGGCGTCTTGACGCCTGTGCTTGCCTGAAAGGAGGCCACACGGAGAAGAGGGACCCGGACCACCGCAGGGGTAAACGGGACCACAGGACCAACAGCCACCGGCCGGCAGAGCCCGTCCCCCTCTTTTTTGGAGGTCTGCCCCGCCGGCGAGGCGTGCCTTTCAGCTTTTAATCCCCAGCCCCACTCTCACTCCCAGCCCCACTCTCACTCCCAGCCCCACTCCCAGGCCACCGGTCACCCAACCCCACCACCGCGGGCCCAACAACCCGCCGCGCGCCCAACTCCGGAATCCGAGCCTCGAACGCCTCGGCCATCACGTCCAACCCGATCAGGTTGAACTCCCGCCCCAACGTCCGCATGATCGAGTTCTCCGTGGGCCGGTACAACCCGTACCGGTGATACCGAGCCCCTTCATAAGCCCCGACCACCCCACCATCAGGCGACTCCTTCCCCAGGTAAGCCGCCCACTTCCCCCCACTAGCGTCCCCGCTCACGTTCAACTCCCGCGGCTCAGCCCCCGCATACCTCTCATACGGGTACTCGTACTCGTCCGCCAACCCGCCGATCGAGTGCCCCAGCTCGTGCACCGCGATCTGCCCGGCCGACTCGTTCCCACCCGCCGCCGTGGCCACCCCGCCACCCGCGCCGCCGTACTTCGCCGTGTTCCCCAACGCGATCACCTGATCAGCCTGAGGCGCCAAAGCCGCGTACCTCCGCGCAGCCGCCTCGTCCACGCACAACAACCGCTCCGTGGCCAGATCCCGCCCCTGGCACCAGAACCCCATGTCCATCGCCGTGTCCTTCGCGGTCCCCAGCGAAGGATCGTTGTCCACCCCCGACTCCGGGGAGATCACGTCGACCCGCCACACGTTGAAGTACTGCTTGTACGTCTTGAACGGCTCGACCTCCGACAACTCCTCCCACTTCGACTGGGCGTCGCGCCGATAGGCGGGCAGATCCCCTTCCGCATACCCGTCACCCACGAACACCAGGTCGAACCGATCCCCCGGCGCCCCGGTCTCCTGGATGGGCACAACTTCCGCCGCCACCTCGGACGGCGCGGATCTGCGCTCCGCCACGACCGGAACCGGGACCTGGGTGATCGTCCCATCGGGCGAAAACGCCTCCACCCACTCCACATCCGGCGCCGCCGTGGCCGTGGCCACGGGCGCGGACAGGAGCGAGGCGGCGGCGACCAGCACGGGCAGGGTGAGCCGGTGTGCGCGCATGTGATCACGCTATGGACGCCCCAGGTCACCCACAAGGGAGCCCCACCCCTGAGTGTGACCTGGGTCGCGGCTAGGGGTGTCCGGTGCGAGCCCGTCACGTGCGGTTACCTACCCTGAAACCCGTGAACCCGACGGAGCTGGTGACCTCCGGGCCGTTGCTTCTGGCCACCGGTGTCGCCCTCCTCGCGGGGGCGATCTCCTTCGCGTCGCCCTGCGTGGTCCCGCTCGTCCCCGGCTACCTCGCCTACCTCGCCGGCCTGGTCGGCGCAGACGCACCCGCCGTGGGCGCCGACGAGAACCGCAAGTCCGGCCGCTGGCGCGTCGCCGGGGCCTCCCTCCTCTTCGTCCTCGGCTTCACCGTCGTCTTCGCGCTCACCTCGTTCGTCGTCCTCGGCGCCACCGAGGTGCTCTGGCTCAACGAGGACCTCCTGCAGCGGATCGGCGGCGTCGTCACGATCGCCATGGGCCTGGTCTTCATCGGCCTGATCCCCGCCCTGCAGCGCGACGTCCGGGTGCACCGCGTCCCACGCGGCGGCCTGCTCGGCGCGCCCCTGCTCGGCGGCGTGTTCGCGCTCGGCTGGACCCCGTGCCTCGGCCCGACCCTCGCGGGCGTGCTCGCGCTCGCCAGGGGCACCGAGGTCGGCTCGGCCACCGGTCGCGGCGCCCTGCTCGTGCTCGCCTACTGCCTCGGCCTCGGACTGCCGTTCGTGCTGATCGCGTTGGGCACCCGCTGGGCGGTCCGGATGACCGGCTGGCTGCGCACCCACGGCCGTGCGGTGCAGATCTTCGGCGGCTCCCTGCTGATCCTGGTGGGCGTCGCGCTGGTGACCGGGTTGTGGGGGGACTTCGTGGGCTGGTTGCGGATCGCCGTCGTCAACGACTACGAGCTGCCCCTCTAGTGCGCGCCGCGATCGCCTTCCTGCGCAACACGTGGCGCGGCCTCACGTCGATGCGCACGGCGCTGACCCTGCTGTTCCTGCTCGCGCTCGGGGCCATGCCGGGCGCGATGCTGCCGCAGCGCCCGCTCAACGCGCAGAAGACCGCCGACTACATCGCCCAGAACGGCTGGTGGGCCGAGTACCTGGACGACCTCGGCTTCTTCGACGTCTACGCCAGCACCTGGTTCTCCGCGATCTACGTGCTGCTGTTCGCCTCGCTCGTCGGCTGCCTGCTCCCGCGCACCTGGGAGTACTACAAGCAGATGCGGGCCAAGCCCGTGCTCACCCCGCGCAACCTGGCCCGGCTCCCGCACCACGCCGAGGGCGAGTCCACGGCCACCACCGAGGACGTCATGGCGGCGGCCCGCAAGCGGCTGCGCGGCTGGCGGCTGGTCGAGCGCGAGGAGGCGGACGGCGCGCGCAGCGTCAGCGCCGAGCGCGGCTTCCTGCGCGAGACCGGCAACCTGGTCTTCCACTTCGCCCTGCTGGGCCTGCTCGTCTCCTTCGCCGTCGGCAAGATCGTCGGCTACGAGGGCCAGGTCATCGTGCAGACGCAGGGCGGCCAGTTCTGCAACTCCGGCGTCTACAACTACGACACGTTCCGCCCCGGCCTCCAGGTCGACGGCACCGACCTGTCCCAGTTCTGCGTCAAGATCAACGACTTCTCCGCGTCCTACCTGGAGAACGGCCAGGCCGAGCAGTTCAGCGCGAACGTCCAGTACCAGTCCGGCGAGGACCTGGTCACCGGGACCTGGCGCGACTACCTGCTCCAGGTGAACCACCCGCTCCGCACGGCGGGCGACCGCGTCTACCTCCTCGGCCACGGCTACACGCCGCTGTTCACCGTCACCTTCCCCAACGGGGAGGTCCGCGAGGGCGCGATCCAGTGGCGGCCGGTCGACCAGGTCACGTTCGCCTCCGAGGGCGCCACCAAGTTCGACCCGCCCGGCGTGACCGACGCCGAGCAGCGCCGCAAGAGCCAGCTCGCCATCACCGGCCTGCTCGCGCCGACCGCGTTCTACCACGGCGAGATCCTCACCTCCTCCTTCCCCGAGCCCCGCGACCCCGCCGTCGCGATCGACGTCTACCGGGGCGACCTGGGCACCGACACCGGGCGCGGCCAGTCGATCTTCTCCATCTCGCAGGAGCAGGTGGAGAGCGGCAAGCTCGCCAAGGTCGCCAGGCAGAACCTCGGCGTCGGCGAGGAGCTGACCCTGGACGACGGCACCAGAATCCGGTTCGACGGGGTGCGCGACTGGGTGTCCATCCAGATCTCGCACGACCCGTCCCAGGTCTACGTGCTGGTGTTCTCGATCCTGATCATCCTGGGCCTGATGGTGTCGCTCAGCGTCAAGCGCAGGCGCGTCTGGGTCAGGGCGACCCCCGGCCAGGACGGGCGTACGGTAATCGAGGTCGGCGGCTTGGCGCGCACCGACCAAGCGGGCTACGGCGGCGAGTTCACCGACCTGTCCCGCGATCTGCTGGGACCCGGCCCGTCGGAACGAAGGAAGAGCTGATGCAGGCGACCGCCATGGCGGACTACAGCGATTGGACCTACGTCGCCGCGGTGGCGGTCTACGTCCTCGCCGCCATCCTCTACCTGTGCGAACAGGCTTTCGCCCGCACCAGCCCCCAGGAGGAGCGGGCGCTGGTCGGCGCCACCGCCACGCCCACCACCACGCCCACCGCGGGCGTCGGCGCGGACGGCGCGTGGACCCCCGGCCGGGTCGTGGAGGAGCCCAGGCTCCCGCGCGCCGAGCGCCTGGGCCGCATGGGCGCCGCGCTGACCGTGCTGGGCGCGCTGCTGCACCTGGCGTCCCTGGTCACCCGCGGCCTGGCCACCGGCCGCGCCCCGTGGGGCAACATGTACGAGTACGGCTCCATGCTCACGCTGGCCGCCGTCGTCACCTGGCTCGTGCTGATGCGCGCCTTCCCGGTGCGCAAGCTCGGCGGGATCATCCTGACCCCCGTCGTGATCATCATGTTCCTCGGCGGCACCGTCCTCTACACCGACGCCGCGCCGGTCGTGCCCGCCCTCCAGTCCTACTGGCTGGTCATCCACGTCTCGGTCATCTCGATCTCCAGCGGCGTGTTCTTCGTGCCGGGCGTCGCCAGCCTGCTCTACCTGATCAAGGCCGGGAACCCCGAGCGCTTCCCGAAGCTGCCCGACGGCGACGTGCTCGACCGGATCGCCTACCGCAGCACCGTCTTCGCGTTCCCCCTGTTCACCATCGGCATCATCACCGGCGCGATCTGGGCCGAGGCCGCGTGGGGCCGGTTCTGGGGCTGGGACCCCAAGGAGACGGTGGCGTTCGTCTCCTGGGTGGTCTACGCGGCCTACCTGCACGCCCGCGCCACGGCAGGATGGCGGGGCAGGCCCGCCGCGTGGATCAACATGCTCGGGTTCGCGATGACCATCTTCAACCTCTTCTTCGTCAACCTCGTGACCACCGGGTTGCACTCGTACGCGGGCGTCAACTGAGCCTCGCTCGGGCGTTAGCCGATCGAAAGCCGATCGTTCACTCCCGCTGTCGTGGAACCGGTTGCCCCCTACTACCGTCGCACCCGTGGGGTCGGGGAGGTCTCGATCCGCATCCTCAGGGAGGACCCCAGCGGTGACCGGTCACTACGAGAACCCTGATTCTCCGAGGCAGCAGCCCGGTTCGGAGGGCAATCCGAACCACTCCGGCAGCTACCCGGTGGACCAGGGCCAGGGCTACGCGGACTCGATGTACGCGGACCCGTCGACCGCCTACATCGAGTCCACGCCGTCGGGGGGCATTCCGGTCCCCGGCTCGCAGTCCGGGGCGTACCCGGCTCCCGGTTCCCAGTCCGGCGCGTACCAGGTGTCGGACTGGCAGTCCGGCGCCTACCCCGCTCCCGGCTCGCAGTCGGGCGCGTACCCCGCACCTGGTTCGCAGTCGGGCGCGTACCCCGCCCCCGGTTCGCAGTCCGGGGCGTACCCGGCTCCCGGCTCGCAGTCGGGCGCGTACCCGGCTCCCGGCTCGCAGTCCGGCGCGTACCAGGTCCCCGGCTCCCAGTCCGGCGGCTACCCGGCTCCCGGTTCGCAGTCCGGCGGCTACCCGGTCGGCCAGCCCACCGGCTACCCGGCTCCCAGCAACTTCCCGCAGGGCGGCTACGGCGGCTACGGCCAGCAGGCCCCGCAGCAGCGCGGCGACGGCAGCAAGGCCAACGAGGTGTCGTCGCAGCAGTTGATAAAGCGTGCGAAGCGCCCCCCGCAGTCGGGCTGGCGCAAGACGCTGCACTCCCTCTCCGGCGGGCTGATCAACCTCGGCGAGAGCCCGGCCGACCTGCGCAGGCGCGAGCTGATCGGGCGGATCAACCAGCCGCTGCGCGGGTGCTACAAGATCGCCATGCTGAGCCTGAAGGGCGGCGTCGGCAAGACCACGACGACCACCACGCTCGGCTCCACGTTCTCCTCGCTGCGCGGCGACCGGGTCATCGCCGTCGACGCGAACCCGGACCGGGGCACGCTGGCGCTGAAGGTGCCGAGGGAGACCACCGCGACCGTGCGGCACCTGCTGCGCGACGTCGCCCGGATCACCAAGTACAGCGACGTGCGCGCGTACACCTCGCAGTCGCCGAGCAGGCTGGAGGTGCTGGCGTCCGAGCAGGACCCGGCGGCCTCCGAGGCGTTCAGCGACCAGGACTACCTGCGGACCGTCGCGCTGCTGGAGCACTTCTACAACATCGTGCTCACCGACTGCGGCACCGGTCTGATGCACTCGGCCATGAAGGGCGTGCTCGACCAGGCCGACTCGCTGGTGCTGGTGTCGTCCGGCTCGGTGGACGGCGCGCAGACGTCGGCGGCCACCCTGGACTGGCTGGAGGCGCACGGCTACCGCGACCTCGTCGCCAAGTCCGTCGCGGTGATCAACTCGGTGCGGCCGGGCTCCGGCAAGGTCGACCTGGACAAGCTGGCGGCGCACTTCGCGCAGCGGTGCCGCGCGGTCGTCCGCATCCCGTTCGACGCGCACCTGGAGGAGGGGGCCGAGATCGAGCTGGACAAGCTCAGCCCGGACACCAGGCTGGCGCTGCTGGAGCTGGCCGCCGTCGTGGCGGACGACTTCCCCAGCAAGTGAGGCGCTGAGCCCGGATCGGGCCCGAGGACGTGACAGGCCGCCGTTCCGCACTCGCGGGCGGCGGCTTTCGCGTGTCCGGGGGCGCGCGAGGGTGACGGCGCGCGGGGTTGGAGGTGCGCGGGGTCAACGGCGCGCGAGGTCAACGGCGCGCGAGGGTGACGGCGGGTTGCCGCCGGGTGCCCGCGAACGCGCGAGGGGCCTCACCGGGAGGCCCCGCCGCGTCACTCCTCGTCCTGCCGCTTCTGCTTGCTCTGCTGCTCGCCGAGCTTGCGCAGGAACTCCGGGTCGTCGTCGGGCGCCACGAACCGCCTGGTCGCGACGCTCTCGGGCCGTGCGGACCCGAACGCGCGCCAGAGCAGCACCGCGATGGTGAGGGCGCCGATCAGCGCGAGCACGTACAGCATGGGCACCTCCTTGACCACGAGGTTACCCGTGTCTGGAGGGTGAACGACTCCGGTCGGGCGCACCGGGTTCCCCCGGTTCCCCCTACCCGGCGGTCCGCCGCCCGTAGCGGGCCCGGCGGTGCGCGCCGTCAGTGCCGGACGGGCTCGGTGGCCTCGGTGGTGAGCTGGTGGAGCAGGGTCTGCACCTCGGACTCGCGGAACCGGCGGTGCCCACCCGGCGTGCGGATGGAGCCGATGCGGCCCGCGGTGGCCCAGCGGGTCACGGTCTTCGGGTCGACCCGGAAGAGGTTGGCGACCTCACCGGGAGTCAGCAGGCGTTCCCCTGGATGAGCTTGCATCGTGGTCACGGTGGCCTCCCCTGTCGATCAGACGTACCGGACGCATCGTGGCATCCCACCCTTCGGGTACTCGAACGCTTGGGTGATGGTAAAGAGGTAGCAAAGGGACGAACTGCGGGAATTCGGACACCGGTTGCCGGTGGGCCTAGGCTTGCCGGGTGGACGCAGTGGATCGCCAGATCATCGCCGCCCTGCGGGAGAACGGCCGGGCCACCTACGCCGACCTGGGGCGCAAGGTGGGGTTGTCGGCCTCGGCCGTGCACGAGCGGGTCGGGAAGCTGGAAGCGACCGGGGTGATCGTCGGCTACCACGCCGTCGTGGACCCCAGCTCGGTCGGACTGGGCGTCACGGCGCTGATCAGCATCCACCCGACGGACACGGCGGACGACAACGAGGTCGCGCTCGCGCTGGCCGAGCTGACCGAGGTCGAGTCGTGCTACCGGGTGGCCGGGGACGAGTCGTTCATCGTCAAGGTGCGGGTGCCCACGGTGGACGAGCTGGAGCGCTCGCTCGGCGCCCTGCGGAAGATCCCCGGCGTCGCGCGGACCAGGACGACGGTCGTGCTGTCGACCAGGTTCGAGGGCAGGCCCAACACGACCACGGTGGGGCTGGACGCGTAGGGTGATGGCCGTGCATCTGGGTCGTGACGTGGCGCTTTACGTGGTGGCGCGGTTCGCGATGGTCGCGCTGGTGGCGTTGGCGCTGGTCATGGTGAACGTGCCGCTGCTGGTCGCGCTGCTGGTGTCGCTGGTCGTCGCGCTGCCGCTGTCGCTCTTCGTGTTCAAGGGGCTCAGGCAGCGGGTGGCGATCGGGCTGAACGAGCGCGACCAGGTCCGCAAGGCCGAGCGCGAGCGCCTGCGCGCGCAGCTGCGCGGCGAGCCCGAGGCGTCCGGCGACGTGCCTTCGGGGTCCGGCTCGAACTGACACCTCGGCTTGGGTTTTCACCCGCCGACGGTCAAGGTTTCCTTACCAAAGCGCTCAGGAACCCCCTTCGCTCGACCGTGCGACCCACTTTCGAGGGTCGGCGGAGGGGGCGGAAGTGGCGCAGCTCTCATCGGGGAGCCCGGATCACGTGGGCGGGCAGGACCCCGAGCCGTGCCGGCGCTAGCGCGAACGCCGCAGGTGCGCGGTGAACGCCGCCCAGGACGCCGCGCTGACCCGGAGCGCACCCCCCTCGGGGTTCTTGGAGTCCCGCACGGAGACGGCTTCGACCGTCGCGCGGCACTCCACGCACTGGTCGTTCGCCGCTCCGCTGTAGCTGCTCTTGAACCACTGGCCCTGCATCGCTAAACCTCCATCAGCTTCTTGTGGATCAGCTCGACGCTCTCCGCATGATCACACGCCAGTTCCTGAAGCCTCTGGAACGCGCGGACGAGGGGGTCGGTGTCAGCTTTGTCGTCGAAATAGGTCGATGGCCCGTAGGCGGCTGTCGCGAATGCCACCCTCGGCGCGGTCTCGTCGAAGTCGAGCACCGCGATTCCGCCGGTGGCCACCGGATTTCGCAGGTCGCCGACCCGCAGCAGCTGCACCGTGATGTTCTGGTGCCGCTTGAGCAGGTGCAGCAGGTGCTCCAGTTGCTCGCGCACGACCTCCTCACCGCCCTCGTAGCCGTCCAGCGCGTTCTCGGTGAAGACGAACTCCAGCTTCTTCGGCCGCTCGGCTTCCAGCGTCGTTATCTGCCGGTTCCGTCGGAACAGGTACCGGCTCTCGATCTCCGCCGCCGACGGCTTCCAGAAAACGCCCTCGCCGCTGCGCATCACCGCGCGGATGTAGCCCGGCGCCTGCAGAAGTCCCGGCACGACTCCCGGCTCGTAGCAGTGGATCGCCGACGCGTCGGCCTCCATGTCCGCCAGGCGCTGGAACGAGCCGGGCAGGGTGTCGGTGTACGGCTGCTGGTCGTTCGCCCCGCGCCGCAACCGCTTGCGCGCCCGAGCGCCGAGCTCCAGGACCGTCCTCCGGTCGTCCCCGTGCACGTCCAGGTGGTCCAGCGCGGCGGTGAGCTGGTCGGCGTTGAGGGTCCCGGTGCCGTCCTCGACCTTGCTGATCCGCGAGTCGCTCTGCCCGATCACCCGCCCCAGCTCCGCCTGGGACACGCCCTTGGCCACGCGGAAGCGCTTCAGCGACAGCCCGAGCTGCCTGCGCTCCACGGTCTGCCGAGCGTGCATGGTCGTTCCTTCCGTGAATCGCCACCCGTTCGAGGGACTGCGCTAAGGGGAAGTTTCCTCTTAGGCTCCCCAAGCGCCGCTTATTCGGAATTTCGGCGCTCTACGTAGCCGAATATCCACGGAACGTGAAGTGTAGGGGATCAACCATGGCAACCAACGGCACCGTCCTCGTCGCCGCGTCGGTCGTCGTCGACGACCACTGCCCGATCGCCTGCGAGGTGGTGGGCGACCAGGCCCAGTTCACCCTCGGGCACGAGGACGGGCACGACCTGTTCCTCGCCGTCTCCGAGCTCGGGCTGGAGTCGCTGATCGACGTCGCCACGGCCGCGCTCGCCCAGATCCGCGCCGCGCGGTGACGCGGGACGGCTCCGGGCCCACCCGAAGCCGTCCCGCCCAACCGCTCACCGACCCCGGCTCACCCCCGCGCCGTCACTCCCCGCGCGAGAGCAGCGCGTGCGTCTCCACGATCTTCTGGCGCGACTTCGGCTCGGCGACCACCCGCGCCGCCCCCGCCGAACCGGCCGCCCCCCGCCGAACCGGCCGCTTCCACCGAACCGGCCGCTTCCACCGGTCCAGCCGTCCCGGCCACGTTCGCCGAGTCGGCCGCGTACCCCCAGTGCCCCGGCCCCGTCGCGGGCTTGGCGGGCGTGAACAGCCACACCCGCAGCACCTCGTCCAGGTCCACCCCCGACACCGACTCCGCCAGCGCCTGGAAGTCCTCGATCGTCGCGTCCCCGAACCGCTCCTGCGCCGTCCAGCGCTTCAGCACCGCGAAGAACGCCTCGTCCCCCACCGCCGTCCGCACCGCGTGCACCGCCATCGCGCCCCGGTCGTACACCGCCCCGTCGAAGATCGCGCCCGCGCCCGGCTCACCGGGGAGCACGGTCCAGAACGGGTCGTCCGCCGGGTACAGCCCGTACAGGTAGTCCGCGTTCTCCGCCGCCGTCCCCTCCCCGGTGTGCTCCGACCACAGGAACTCCGCGTAGCTCGCGAACCCCTCGTTCAGCCAGATGTCCCGCCACCCGCGCACCGACACCGAGTCCCCGAACCACTGGTGCGCGATCTCGTGCGCCACCACGTACGTGTTCGCCCCGCGCCGGAAGAACCCGCCGTCGTAGGTCGGCCTGGTCTGGTTCTCCAGCGCGAACCCGATGCCCGGCGCGACGACCCCGCCCACGCCGGTGAACGGGTACGGGCCGAAGCTGCCCTCCAGGAACTCCACGACCTCCGGCGTGCGCTCCACGCTCGCCCGCGCCGCCGGGCCGTCCGCGCCCAGCCGCTCCGAGTACGCCGTCACCGACGCCTGCCCGCTCGGCGCGAGCGAGTGCCGCACCTCGAACTGCCCGATCGCGACGAACGCCAGGTAGGTGGCCTGCGGCTCCAGCTCGCGCCACCGCCACCGCGTCCAGCCGTCGATCTGCTTGACCGTGCCCTGGTACAGCCCGTTCGACAGCACCTCCACCCCGTCCGGCACGGCCACCGACACGTCGAACGTGGCCTTGTCCCTCGGGTGGTTGTCGCTCGGGAACCACCAGGGCGCGATGTCCGGCTGGTCGATCGCGAGCGCGCCGTCCGGGGTGCGCTTCCAGCCGGTGAAGCCGTCGACGGCGTGCCGCGACGGGACGTCCGAGTACGCGACCACGATCGTCAGCTCGGTCCCGGCCGGGAGCACGACGCCCGGCGTGACGGTCAGCTCGCCGTCCGGCGTCCCGGAGTGCGCGGCGACGCGGTTGTTCACCCGGACGGAGGTGACGTCCAGCAGGAAGTCCAGGTTGAACGCCGATAACTCCTCGGTCGTCCGAGCCAGGACCGTCGTCGTTCCGGAAAGCCGATCGGTTCCCGGTTCGTACTTCAACCGGATGTCGTAGTGCGACACGTCGTACCCGCCGTTCCCGGCTTTCGGGAAGTAGGGGTCTCCGATGCCCGGAGCGCCCGGCGCCGCGGCGCCCGCGACCCCGCTGAGCAGCAGCAGCGACGACGCGAGCGCGACGCCGGTGGCGAGCTTCCCCCTCAGGGGAACTGTCAGGGACATGCGGCGAAGCTAACGAGCGCGGGGAGAGCGGGAATCCGCCGTGCGGAGGTTTTCGCCGCGTTTTCCGGCTACTGGACCGCGCTTGACACCGCGGTTTTCACCCTTTTGTGCAGTTCGCGCAGACCGGCCCGCTCGGCCCGGACCTCCACGACCCGGATCCCGCTCGGACGGGTGATCTCCGCCCGCAGCTCCTCGGCCGACCCGGCGAGCACGTGCGGCACCCCGTGCGCCGCGCACAGCGCCGCCAGGTCGGTGCCGTGCGGCGTGCCGAAGACCCGCTCGAAGCTGTCCGCGTGCTCCGGCGCGCCCTGCTCCAGCAGCGCGAAGATGCCGCCGCCGTCGTCGTTGAGCACCACCACGGTCAGGTCCGGCCGCCGCTCGTGCGGGCCGATCAGCAGGCCGTTCGAGTCGTGCAGGAACGTCAGGTCGCCCATCAGCGCCGTCGTCGGCCCGCACTCCAGGGCCAGCCCGATCGCCGTCGACACGCTCCCGTCGATGCCCGCGACGCCCCGGTTGGCGCGCACCACCACGTCCGGGCGCGGCGGCGCGGCGAAGTCCACGTCCCGCACCGGGTTCGAGGAGCCCAGGAACAGCGCCGACCCCGGCGGCAGCGCCTCGACCACCGCGCGCGCCACGTGCATCCCGGTCGGCCACGGCTCGTCCGCCAGCAGCGCGGCCACCGCCTCGCCCGCCGCCTTGTCGGCGTGCCGCCACGCGGTCAGCCAGTCGTCGTCCACCTCGTGCGCGCCCGGCGCGAGCGAGGCCGACACGTGCGTGGCGGAGAACTTCGGGTCCGGCCAGTCCGCCGAGGCCGTGACCACGTGCACCACCGACGTCGACCCCAGCAGCGCCTGCACGCCCCTGGACAGCGTCGCCCGCCCCAGCACCACGACCGCGTCCGGGCGCAGCCGCTCGGCCAGCGGACCGGCGTTCAGCAGCAGCGACCCGTGCTGCACGGTGCGGCCGGACGCGGTCGGCTCGGCGATGACCGGCCAGCCCGCGCGGGCCGCCAGGTCGCACACCGCCTCCCCGTCGGTCGCGCCTGCGTCACCCAGGATCACCAGCGTGCGCGGCCCCAGGTGGTCGGCCGGGTGCGGGGCGTCCACGCGGCGCGACGCGGTCCGGGTCCACGGCTGGTCGAACGGGCGGCCCTCCAGGGGCTCCACCCAGTCGCCGCCCTCGGGCGTCAGCGGCTCGCGGAACGGCACGTTCAGGTGCACCGGACCGCCGTCCCGCGCCGCCGCGACCGCCCGGCACACCAGCGAGCGCCACAGCGCGTTCTGCCCGGCCCGCCGCTCGGCCACCGGCAGGTGCAGCGTCTCCAGGCCCAGCGCCCCGTCCTGCCGCACGGTCTGGCTCGCGCCCGCCCGGTGCAGCTCCACGGGCCGGTCGGCGGTCAGCGCGATCAGCGGGACGCCCGAGTGCGCTGCCTCCAGCACGGCCGGGTGCAGGTTCGCCACGGCGGTGCCGGACGTGCAGGTCACCGCGACCGGCGAGCCGTCCAGGGCCAGGCCCAGCGCGAGGAAGCCCGCGCTGCGCTCGTCGATCCGCACGTGCAGCTCCAGCCGCCCGGCCACCGCCGCGTCGTGCAGCGCGAACGACAGCGGGGCGTTGCGCGATCCGGGGCTCAGCACGACGTGCCGGACGCCGTTGCGCACGAGTTCGTCGACGAGCACCCTCGCCTGAGCGGTGGACGGGTTCACCCGGTCATTGTCGCCCAGCCGGGGAGCGGTCGAACTCCGGGCCGCGTTCGGGCCACCGCCGCCGGGCGGGTGTCGTGGCAGCTCAGGACGGTTGTCCCCGGATTCCGCGCCGGAGGTGCAAGGGCAGCTCAGGGGCCGCGCGGGCGGTCCCCGCCGAGCGTCCGCGACGGCGTCCGGCCTGCCCGGCGCCTGCGTGTCGCGGAACCGGCGCGTGTCGCGGATCTCAGCCCCCGTGCGGACGATCGGCGCAACGGGCCGACGGGCGGGGGCTCGCCCGCCGCGCCCGCGGACGAGCACATAAAGTCGCCCACGTGGCAGACCAGGTTGTTTCCGAGCTGTTCGACCCGACCCGCTGGAAGCCGGTGGAGGGGTTCGACTTCACCGACATCACCTACCACCGCGCCGTCGACCAGGGCACCGTGCGGATCGCGTTCAACCGGCCCGAGGTGCGCAACGCCTTCCGCCCGCACACCGTCGACGAGCTGTACCGCGCGCTCGACCACGCGAGGATGAGCTCCGACGTCGGCTGCGTGCTGCTCACCGGCAACGGGCCGTCGGCCCGCGACGGCGGCTGGGCGTTCTGCTCCGGCGGCGACCAGCGCATCCGGGGCCGCAGCGGCTACCAGTACGCGTCCGGGGAGACCGCCGACACCGTCGACCCGGCCCGCGCGGGCAGGCTCCACATCCTGGAGTGCCAGCGGCTGATCCGGTTCATGCCCAAGGTGGTGATCGCCGTGGTGCCCGGCTGGGCGGCGGGCGGCGGGCACAGCCTGCACGTGGTGTGCGACCTGACGATCGCCAGCGAGGAGCACGCCCGGTTCAAGCAGACCGACGCCGACGTCGGCAGCTTCGACGGCGGCTACGGCAGCGCCTACCTGGCCAGGCAGGTCGGCCAGAAGTTCGCGCGCGAGATCTTCTTCCTCGGCCGGGCCTACAGCGCCGCCGAGATGCGCGAGATGGGCGCGGTCAACGCGGTCGTCCCGCACGCCGAGCTGGAGTCCACCGCGCTGCAGTGGGCGAAGGAGGTCAACGGCAAGTCGCCGACCGCCCAGCGGATGCTCAAGTACGCGTTCAACCTGATCGACGACGGGCTCGTCGGGCAGCAGCTGTTCGCGGGGGAGACCACGCGGCTCGCGTACATGACCGACGAGGCCGTCGAGGGCCGCGACGCGTTCCTGGAGAAGCGCGACCCCGACTGGTCCGACTACCCGTACCACTACTGACCGGCGAGACCGGCCGAGGAGGTCCGATGACGGCGCTGGACGAGGTCCGCGCGGCGCTCGCGGGCGAGGTGGCGCTGGGCGTCGACCGCGCCGAGCTGGTCGGCTGGGAGCGCGAGGCGGCGCTCGCCGTGCCCACGTCCGGGTCGACCGGGGACGCCAAGGAGGTGCTGCTGTCCGCGTCGGCGCTCACCGCGTCGGCCGAGCTGACCCACGACCGCCTCGGCGGGCCCGGCTCCTGGCTGCTCGCGCTGCCCACCGGGCACATCGCGGGGATGCAGGTGCTGGTCCGCTCGGTCGTGGCGGGCACCGAGCCGGTCGTGCTGGACATGGCCAGCGGGTTCCGCGCGGCCGGGTTCGCCGCCGCCTCCGCCGACCTGCTCGACGCTCCCGGCAGGCACTACACCTCGCTCGTGCCGACCCAGCTGGCCAGGCTCGTCGCCGGTGACGGGCCGGGGCTGTCCGCGCTGCGCCGCTACGACGGCGTGCTGATCGGCGGCGCCGCCACCCCGCCCGCGCTGCTGGAGAAGGCGCGCGGCCTCGGCGTCGAGGTGGTCACCACCTACGGCATGAGCGAGACCTCCGGCGGCTGCGTCTACGACGGGACCGCGCTGGACGGGGTCCGGGCGCGGATCGCCGAGGACGGGCGCGTCGAGCTGTCCGGGCCGGTGCTCGCCCTCGGCTACCGGGGCGGCGAGCGGTTCGGCGAGTGGTTCCGCACCGGCGACCTCGGGCGGTTCGACGGCGACCTGCTGGAGGTGCTCGGCCGGGCCGACGACGTGATCGTCAGCGGCGGGGAGAACGTGCCCCCGGTGCTGGTGGAGCGGGTGCTGGCGGCGCAGACCGGGGTGCTGGAGGCGTGCGTGGTCGGGCTGCCCGACCAGGAGTGGGGGCAGGTGGTCGCGGCGGCCGTGGTGATCGCGCCCGGCGCCGAGCCGCCCGACCCGAACCGGCTCATCGCGGCCGTGCGGGAGAGCGCGGGGCGGGTGTCCGCGCCCAAGCGGGTCGTGTTCCTGCCCGCGCTGCCGCTGCGCGGGCCGGGGAAGGTCGACCGGGTCGAGGTCGCGAAGCTGCTGGCCTCCATCGGGTGATCTCCTCGGGTGAACGGGGATCTCCGGTTGCCGCCGCGGGCGGCCGGGGTTCCCCTCCAAGGGGTCGGGCGCGCGCGAACCGGAGCGCTCGCCGGGAGCCCCGAGGAGCACCCGAATGCTTAGGCGTCACCTCGTGCCGCTCGTCGCGGCCACCCTGCTGACCACGCTCGCCACCCCGGCGCCCGCGCTCGCCGACCCCGCGCCGGTGGAGCCGTGGACCGCCGACCTGACCGCCGTGGACGGCGACGACGTGGGCGTCGCGGCGGGCGGCGGGGTGCTGCGGCTCGCGCCGGGGGCGCACGAGGGCTACCTGCTGCTGGCCCCGCGCGCACTGGCCGGTCCGGTCGGCGCGGTGGCCGCCGAGGTCGACGGCTCCGCGCCGGAGGGGACGACGGTCGAGGTGGACGTCCGGGTGGCCGCCGGTGACGGCCAGTGGGGGGAGTGGCTGCCCGCCGGGGCCCCGCTGCCCGCGGGGACGCGCACCACGCAGGTCAGGGTCGCGCTCACCGCCGCCGCGGGGGCCGGGAGCGCCGCCGCCGCGGGCGCTGGTGGCGCTGGTGGCCCTACCGCCGCCGCAGGTCCCGAGGTGCGGTCGGTCCGCCTCGTCCCCGACCCGGCCCCCGACCCCGCCACCAGCCGCGCAGCCGCCCCGGACGACGCGCGCGGCGTCGTGAACGGCACGACCTACCGGGTGTTCGCCACCCGCGAGGGCCTGGTCGGCGGCACCACCGCCAACGGGCACGTGATCACCGAGCGGGACCACTTCGTCGCCCTGCCCTCCCGGCGCGGCCTCTCGCCCAAGGGCACCGGCTCGTACACCGTCCAGGTGTGCGCGGGCAACGGGCGCTGCGAGTGGGCGCCGGTGTGGGACGTCGGCCCGTGGAACACCAAGGACGACTACTGGAACCCGCCCGCCACCCGCGAGTCCTGGAAGGACCTCCCCCAGGGCGTCCCGCAGGCCCAGGCCGCCTACCTGAACGGCTACAACGGCGGCAAGGACCAGTTCGACCGCAGGGTGCTCAACCCGGCGGGCATCGACCTCGCCGACGGCGTGTTCTGGGACGGCCTCAAGCTCTCCGACAACGACTGGGTCACGGTCACCTACCTGTGGACCGCGTCCGGCCTGACCGGCTACGTGCGCACGGGCGGCGACGGACCGCTCAACGTGCGCGGCGCGGCGTCCGCGACCGCGCCGCAGGTAGGCATCGCGGCGGACTACGCGCAGGTCAGGGTGCTCTGCCAGCTCAGGGGGCAGAGCGTCTCGGGCCCGGAGGGCACCTCGAACCTGTGGTACCGGATCGCCACCGGCAAGTACGTCGCCAGGGCCTACGTCACCGGGGTCGTGGGCGCCAAGCTCTGCTGAGAAGGACCTGGCAGCGGGCCGTCCGCCGCCATGTCGGAGGATTGCGCGCATGGCCACCCTCGCCCAGTGGATCTCGGGCACCCGTCCGCGCACGCTGCCCAACTCGATCGCCCCCGTGCTGGTGGGCGCGGGAGCGGCGTTCCACATCGACGCGTTCGACGCGGTGCGGACCCTGCTGGCGCTGCTCGTGTCCATGGCGTTCCAGGTCGGGGTGAACTTCGCCAACGACTACTCGGACGGCATCCGGGGAACCGACGCCAACCGGGTCGGCCCGTTCCGGCTGGTCGGATCGGGCGCGGCGCAGCCGAAGGCGGTGCGGAACGCGGCGTTCGCGGCGCTCGGCGTCGGCGCGCTCGCCGGGCTGGCGCTGGTGGCGCTGTCCGGGTACTGGTGGCTGATCGGGTTCGGCGCGGTGTGCATCGCGGGCGCCTGGTTCTACACCGGCGGCAAGAAGCCCTACGGGTACGCGGGGCTGGGCGAGCTGGCCGTGTTCCTGTTCTTCGGGCCCGCCGCCGTGCTCGGCACGCTGTACGTGCAGGCGGGGGAGGTCACCGGCATCGGCATCGGCGGCTCGGTCGCGATGGGCGCGTTCTCCACCGCGGTGATGGTCGCGAACACGCTGCGGGACATCCCGACCGACCTCCAGGCGGGCAAGCGCACCATGGCCACCACCCTGGGCGACCGGGACACCCGCTACCTCTACCTCGCGCTGGTCGCCGTGCCGTTCGTGATCACGGCGGCGAACGGGGTGCGCGAGCCGCTGGCCCTGCTGGGCTTCCTGTCGCTGCCGCTGGCCGCGCTCGGCGCGCGCCGGGTGCTCAAGGGCGACAAGGGCAAGGCGCTGATCCCGGTACTGCGGGACACCGGGCTGGCGATGCTGCTGTGGGCGGTCGCGACGGCGGGCGCGCTGGTCCTCGGCTGAGGCCCGCGCGCCCGGCCCGCCGGTTCCCGCCGCCGAGCCCTTCCGGCTACCAGGCGTCCTCGGTGAACGAGGTGGGCGCGTCGTCGTCGTCGCGCGGGGCGCGCTTCGGCGGCGCGGGCGGGCGCTTCTCGCCGACGCACAGCTCGGCGAGCTTCTCCCGCTCCACCTCGAACGCCGCCCGCACGCCCCGGTCCGCCCCCGCCTCGCCGCTGAGCACCTCGCGCCAGCTCAGCGCGCCGCGCGCGATCCGGTCCTGGAGCGCCCGCAGCTCGGGCGACGCCTCGGGGGACTTCGCGTAGGCGATGACCCGCTTGATGTCCTCGGCCGACGGCTCCCGCCCCGGCCGGGCCTTCGCGGCCTCGCGCGCGATCCGCTCCGCGTCGGCGACCGACCTGGCGAACACGTCCTCCGCCGTCACCACGTCCGGCGTCCGCCACCCGCTCACCCTGTCCCCCTCCCGCCTGTGGACAACTTCCGCATCCGACGCGCCGAACGGCGGATCAGTTCCGATCGGGAGCCCGCAGGCTCCCGATCGGAGCTCTGTGAACCCGAAGGGTTCCGGTCTTGCGCTCTTCCGCGGTTCCGAGACCTCTCAGGACCACGTCCCGGTGTTCCGGAAGCGGACCAGCGTCTCCAGGTGCGGGGTCAGGTCCATCTCCTGCGCGGCGACCCACGCGTCGTCGTAGTAGGTGTTGGCGTACCGCTCGCCGCCGTCGCACAGCAGCGTCACCACGCTGCCCTTCCGCCCGTCCGCGAGCATCTGCGCGACCAGCTGGAACGCGCCCCACAGGTTCGTGCCGGTCGACCCGCCGACCCGCCGCCCCAGCACCTCCTCGACGTGCCGCGCCACCGCGATCGACGCCGCGTCCGGCACCTTGATCATCCGGTCGATGACCTGCCCGACGAACGACGGCTCCACGCGCGGCCTGCCGATGCCCTCGATCCGCGAGCCGCGCGTGCCGACCAGCGTCGGGTCGCTGTCGCGCCAGGCGTCGAAGAACACCGAGTGCTCCGGGTCGACCACGGCCAGCTTCGTGCGCAGCCGCCGGTAGTGCACGTACCGGCCGATGGTGGCGCTGGTGCCGCCGGTGCCCGCGCCGACCACCACCCACTCCGGCTCCGGGTGCCGCTCCAGCGCCATCTGCTGGAACACCGACTCGGCGATGTTGTTGTTGCCCCGCCAGTCCGTGGCCCGCTCGGCGTGCGTGAACTGGTCCATGAAGTGCCCGCCCAGCTCGGAGGCCAGCCTGCGGGACTCGTCGTAGATCGCGCCCGGCGAGTCCACGAAGTGGCAGCGCCCGCCCTGGCGCTCGATCAGCGCCACCTTCTCCGCGCTGGTCGAGCGGGGCATGACCGCGATGAACGGCAGCCCGAGCATCCGGGCGAAGTACGCCTCGGACACCGCCGTCGACCCGGAGGACGCCTCGATCACCGGGGTGCCCTCGACCACCCAGCCGTTGCAGATCGCGTACAGGAACAGCGACCTGGCCAGCCGGTGCTTCAGCGAGCCGGTGGGGTGCGTCGACTCGTCCTTCAGGTACAGGTCGATGCCCCACGACGGGGGGAGCGGGAACGGCAGGAGGTGGGTGTCGGCGCTGCGGTTGGCGTCGGCCTCGATGATGCCGACCGCCGAGCACACCCAGTCCCTTGTGCTGCCGCAGCAGCGGTCCACCGAGTCGGTTGAGCTGTTCACGGGGCGCACGATAGCCCGCACCGACTAGTTTCTGCCTGTGAAGCCGATCGTGGGGTGCGTGCTGGCAGGCGCGGTGGGCGACGCGCTGGGCGCCGCCGTCGAGTTCAAGCCGATGGACAAGATCAGGGGGAGCTACGGTCACGGGGGCGTGACCGGGATGGAAGACCTCTACGGCGCGCCGGGGATGATCACCGACGACACCCAGATGCTGCTGTTCACCCTGGAGGGCCTGCTGCTGGCCAAGCGCGGCGGCGGGAACCCGGTGCTCGCGATCCAGGCCGCCTACCAGCGCTGGTTGCACACCCAGGACAAGGAGATGCGCCCGGACGGCGTGGTCGAGGAGGCGCCCAGGGGCGGCTGGCTGGTCGACGTGCCGGAGATGAACGCGCTGCGCGCCCCCGGCAACACCTGCCTGACCGCGCTGCGCTCCGCGCGCAAGGGCAGGGCGAGCAGCCTCGAACGGCCGCTCAACGACTCCAAGGGCTGCGGCGCGGTGATGCGCACCGCGCCGATCGCGCTGTGGTCGGACGACCCGTCGGTGGTGTTCGAGATCGCCGCGCGCACCGGCGCCCACACCCACGGCCACCCCAGCGGCTACCTGTCCGGCGGGGTGATGGCGGTGATGGTGCAGCAGCTGCTGCTCGGCGAGGAGGACCTGGTCCGGGCCGCGCAGCGGGCGCGGGTGGAGCTGGTGCGGTGGCGCGGGCACGAGGAGCAGGCGGAGATCCTGGACCGGGCGATCAGGATCGGCACCGGCAAGGCGAAGCTCACCCCGGAGCTGATCGAGGGCGAGCTGGGCGGCGGTTGGGTCGGCGAGGAGGCGCTCGCGATCGGGCTCGCCGCCGCGCTGGCCGGGAAGGACATGCGGGAGGCGCTGCTGCTCGCGGTCAACCACTCCGGCGACAGCGACTCGACCGGGGCGCTGTGCGGCAACCTGCTCGGCGCGCGCGACGGCGTGGCCGCGATCCCGCAGGACTGGCTGCGGCAGGTGGAGCTGGCGGCGATGATCGAGTGGCTGTGCACCGAGGCCGAGCAGGCGTTCGGGCCCGCGGGCACGGGGTGGGGCGGGCAGGGCTGGGGCTGAGCGGGGGCGGCGGGGTGACCAGCGCTGATCACCCACCCGCGTTCCGCCCTACAGCCCTTCCAGCGCCTCGCGCATCGGCAGCGTCTTGGCGTGCGCCTCGCGGACCTCGGTGTCCGGGTCGGAGTCGGCCACCACGCCGCAGCCGGCGCGCAGCCGCGCCGTCCGCCCCGACACCTGCGCCCCGCGCAGCGCGATCCCCAGCTCGCCGTCGCCGTTCCCGTCGATCCACCCGACCGGCCCGGCGTAGCGCTCGCGGTCCGCGCCCTCCAGCTCCCGGATCAGCCGCGTCGCGTCGCCCTTCGGCGTGCCGCCCACCGCCGCCGTCGGGTGCAGCGCCTCCACCAGCCGCAGCGGCGACGGGTCGTCGCGCAGGGTGCCGATGACGTCGCTGGACAGGTGCGACACGTTCGGCAGCCGCAGCACCGACGGCCCGTCCACCGACAGCGCCGCGCAGAACGGCCGCAGCGCCTCGGTCAGCGACGCGATCGCGTACTCGTGCTCCTCCCGGTTCTTGCCCGACGCGAGCAGCGCCTCCTCGTCCGTGCCGCTGCCCGGCCAGGTCGTGCCCGCCAGCACCCGCGAGTCCACGACCTCCCCGGTGCGCCGCAGCAGCAGCTCCGGGGTCGCCCCGACCAGCCCGTCCACCGCGTACACCCAGCACTCCGGGTACCGCCTGGCCAGCCCGCCGAGCAGGAACCGCTCGTCGATGTCCACGTCCGCCACGGCCAGCAGGTCGTGCGCCAGCACCACCTTCGCCAGCTCGCCCGCCCGCATCCGGCGCACCGCCTCGGCGACCGCCTCCCGGTAGCGGGTCACCGGCACCCGCCCGTCCGAGTAGCGGATGGTCGACGGCCGCCGCACCGGGCGCACCGCCCGCTCCAACGGGTCGCCGTCCACCTCGCCGATCGTGGTCACCCAGCGGTGCTCGCCCCTGCGGCCCAGCACGACCCGCGGCACGACCAGCACCGAGCTGCCCGGCTCGTCCGCGAACGCCATGCTCGCGAACGCCACCGCGCCCGTGCCCGGCACGCCCACCGCGTCCTCGACGTCCAGCTCGGCGGTGAACTCCCGCCACAGCCGGTCGGCCTCGGCGAACCGGCCCGCGCCCGAGGTCTCGAACCGCGCGGCCTCGCCCCAGCCGACCAGCCCGGAGCCCTCGCGCACCCACGCCAGCGCGCCACCGGGGTCGGGGAGCCTGGACAGCAGGTCCTCGGGGAAGGCGGGGCCGGTGACCGGGGTGGTGGTCACGCGCAGGCGGGTGCGGGTCCTGGACGGGGGAGCGGAGGTCACCCTTCGAGGGTATGGACTCGGTTCCGCGTTTCCGCGCCAGGGCGGCCCTAGACTGCTCCGTTGTGGTGGACGACGCAGTGCTCTCCGACGACCGCGCCGAGGACCGTCCCGCGGACCGTTCCGCGGACCGCCCGGACGGCCGCCCCCGCTCGGGCCGCCGCCGCGCGGTCCGGAAGCTGCTCGGCCGGTCGGTGCTGGTCCTGGGCGGTCTGGTGACGCTGGTCGGCGTGCTGCTGGTGGCGGCCTGCTGGCGCGACGACAACGCGATCGAGAGCAGGCGCGGCCGGGCCGCCGCCGAGGTGGTCTCGGTGTCCTTCCAGCGCACCGTCGTGCGCTACGCCACCCCGGACGGCGCGGTGCACAGCCCGGCCCAGGGCGTGCTCTACCCGGACGGCCTGGAGGCCGGTCAGGTGGTGTGGATCGAGTACGACACCGACGACACCGAGCTGGCGCGCGTCGAGGGCCGCACGTTCACCCTCGCGCTGCTGCCCGTCGGCACGTTCCTGCTGGCGGTGTGGGCGGTGCTCGGACCGCTCGCCTGGTGGCTGCGGCGTCGCGTGTGACAGTTCTTCTCCGCGTGGTGTGTTTCGTGTAACAATCGGCTGCATGGAGCTGGAAGCGGAGTTCGAGCGCGTCCTCGCCGCAGATCAGCGCGTCGAGCCCAGGGACTGGATGCCCGACGGGTACCGGCGCACGCTCGTGCGGCAGATCGCCCAGCACGCGCACTCCGAGATCATCGGGATGCAGCCGGAGGGCAACTGGATCAGCCGCGCGCCCTCGCTGCGCCGCAAGGCGATCCTGCTGGCCAAGGTCCAGGACGAGGCGGGCCACGGCCTCTACCTCTACGCGGCGGCCGAGACCCTCGGCGCCGACCGCGCCGACCTGACCGAGCGGCTGATCACCGGTCGGCAGAAGTACTCCTCGATCTTCAACTACCCCACGCTGACCTTCGCCGACGTGGGCGTCATCGGCTGGCTCGTCGACGGCGCCGCCATCTGCAACCAGGTGCCGCTGTGCCGGACCTCGTACGGGCCGTACGCCCGCGCCATGATCCGGGTCTGCAAGGAGGAGTCCTTCCACCAGCGGCAGGGCTACGAGCTGCTCGCCACGATGATGGCAGGCACCGACGCGCAGCGGTCGATGGTCCAGGACGCGGTGGACCGCTGGTGGTGGCCGTCGCTGATGATGTTCGGCCCGCCCGACGCGGAGAGCGCCAACACCGAGCGGTCCGTCGCCTGGCGGATCAAGCGCAACACCAACGACGAGCTGCGGCAGAAGTTCGTCGACATGACCGTGCCCCAGGCCGCGAAGCTCGGCGTCACCCTGCCCGACCCCGAGCTGCGCTGGAACGCCGAGCGCGGGCACCACGACTTCGGGACCCCGGACTGGGACGAGTTCCGCCGGGTCGTCGGCGGGGACGGGCCCTGCAACGCCCAGCGGGTCGCCCACCGGCGCACCGCGCACGAGGAGGGCGAGTGGGTGCGGGCCGCGGCCACCGCCCACGCCGCCAAGCGCGCGGCCCGAGAGGCGGGTGCGGCATGAGCTCCGACGGTTCCTGGCCGCTGTGGGAGGTGTTCGTGCGCGGCAAGCGCGGGCTCAACCACGTCCACGTCGGCTCGCTGCACGCGCCCGACGCCGAGCTCGCGGTGCGCAACGCCCGCGACCTCTACACCCGGCGCAACGAGGGCGTGTCCATCTGGGTGGTGCCCGCCGAGGCGATCACCGCGTCGTCCCCGGACGAGAAGGACCCGTTCTTCGCGCCCAGCGGCGACAAGGTCTACCGGCACCCGACCTTCTACGCCATCCCCGACGACGTCCCCCACCTGTGAGGCCCGCCGTGGAGCAGAGCAGTTCCGGTGAGCAGAGCAGTTCCGGTGGGCAGAGCGGCGCCGGTGACGGGCACGGGCTCGCCGACCTCGCGGACGACGGCGAGTGGGGCGGTGGCGGGAACTGGGCGTTCGGCACCGGCTTCGCCGAACCGCTCGCGGGCGTCGGGCGGGACGTGCCGGACGGGGTGGACCGGGGCGACCTGGCCGCCTACTGCCTGATGCTCGGCGACGACGCGCTCGTGCTGTCCCAGCGGCTCGCCCAGTGGTGCTCGCGCGCGCCCGAGCTGGAGGAGGACGTCGCGCTGGCCAACATCGCGCTCGACCTGCTCGGGCAGGCCAGGCTGCTGCTGACCAGGGCGGGCGAGGTCGAGGGCGCCGGGCGGGACGAGGACGCGCTGGCCTACCTGCGCGACGAGCGCGAGTTCCGCAACGTGCACCTGGCGGAGATCGAGTGCGGTCCGTTCGCGGGCGGCGACTTCGCCACCACGACCGCCCGGCTGCTGGTGCTGTCCTCGTGGCGGCTCGCGGCGTTCGAGCGGCTGCGCGGCAGCGCCGACCCGGTGCTCGCGGCGGTCGCGGCCAAGGGCGTGAAGGAGCTGGCGTACCACCGGGACCACGCGGCGCAGTGGGCCGTGCGGCTCGGCGACGGCACGGACGAGTCGCACCGCAGGATGCAGGCCGGGCTGGAGCGGGTGCGGCCGTACCTGGAGGAGCTGTTCACCGCGCACCCGGTGGAGCTGCGGCTCACCGGGGTCGCGGTCGATCCGGGGGAACTGCGCGCCGAGGTGGACGGGGTGCTGGACGCGGTGTGCGCGGCGGGCGGGCTGACCAGGCCCGAACCGGCGCCCGCCGCGCTGGTCGCCGGACGCGGCGGGCGGGACGGGGTGCACACCGAGGTCATGGGGTACCTGCTGGCGGAGCTCCAGCACGTGCACCGGTCGCTGCCGGGGGCGCGCTGGT
This sequence comes from Actinosynnema mirum DSM 43827, assembly GCF_000023245.1. Lineage (GTDB taxonomy): Bacteria > Actinomycetota > Actinomycetes > Mycobacteriales > Pseudonocardiaceae > Actinosynnema > Actinosynnema mirum. Next base: position 7,826,390 of record NC_013093.1, on the reverse strand, counting down.
GAGCGGCCCGCGCCCGCCAGGTCCGTCCGCGCTGGAGGTCGCCTCGGCGGTGCTCGACCCCGAGCTGCCCGTGCTGACCCTGGCCGACCTGGGCGTGCTGCGCGAGGTCGTGGAGCGCGACGGGCGGGTCCTGGTCACCATCACCCCCACCTACTCGGGCTGCCCCGCCGTGGACGAGATGGGCGCCGACCTGCGGCGCGGGCTGGTGGCCGCCGGGTTCGCCGAGGTCGAGGTGCGCACCAGCCTGCACCCGGCGTGGACCACCGACTGGATCACCGAGGACGGCCTGCGCAAGCTGCGCGAGGCGGGCATCGCGCCGCCGTCCCGGATCGGCCCGCGCCCGGTCGGCCCCGTGCCGCTGAACCTCGCGCCGCCGCCCGGCCGGGTGCCGTGCCCGCGCTGCGGGTCGGCCCGCACCGAGGAGCTGTCCCGGTTCGGCGCGACCGCGTGCAAGGCGCTGCGCCGCTGCCTGGCCTGCGCGGAGCCCTTCGAGCACGTCAAGGAGATCTAGATGCCCTTCCACGAGCTGGCGGTCTCCGCCGTCGAGCGGCTGTGCGCGGACGCCGTCGCGGTCACCTTCGACGTGCCGCCCGAGCTGGCCGGGGAGTACGCGTTCCGGGCAGGGCAGCACGTGGCGCTGCGCGACGGGGACGAGCACCGGTCGTACTCGATCTGCGCGGGGGAGGGGAAACCGCTGCGCATCGGCGTGCGGCGGGTCGACGGCGGGCTGTTCTCGGTGCGGCTGGTCGACCGGGCGCGGGTCGGCGACGTGTTCAGCGTCGGCACCCCGCAGGGCCGCTTCACCCCGTCCGGCGGCGAGCACCACGGCCTGGTCGTGGCCGGGTCGGGCATCACGCCCGCGCTGTCGATCGCGGCGACCGAGCTGGAGCGCGGGGCGCGGGTCAGCCTCGTCTACGGCAACCGGCGCAGCGACACGGTGATGTTCGCGGACGAGCTGGCCGACCTGAAGGACCGGCACCGGGGGCGGTTCCAGCTCGTGCACGTGCTGTCGCGGGAGCCGAGGGACGTGGAGCTGTTCAGCGGCAGGCTCGACGCGGCCAGGCTGTCGGCGCTGCTGACCGGCGTGGTGCCCGCCGGGGACGTCGACCAGTGGTGGCTGTGCGGGCCGCACGGGCTGGTCAAGGACGCGCGGAAGGTGCTGGAGGGCCTCGGCGCGCCGGAGGGCAGCGTGCACCACGAGCTGTTCCACGTCGACGAGCCCCCGCCCCCGCCGAACCGGCCGGAGCGGGTGCTGGAGGACTTCGTGCCGGGGGTGGTGGTGCTGGACGGCCGCGAGACCCCGGTCGAGCTGCCCGGCGACGTGCCGGTGCTGGAGGCGGCCCAGCACGTGCGCGGCGACCTGCCGTTCGCGTGTCGGGGCGGGGTGTGCGGGACGTGCCGGGCGAGGCTGGTGACGGGTGAGGTGCGGATGCGCCGGAACTACGCCCTGGAGCCGCACGAGGTGGCGGCGGGGTTCGTGCTGACCTGCCAGTCGATGCCGGTGTCCGGGCCGATCCGGGTCGATTACGACGCTTGATCTGGCACCATCGGTTGATGCGCAACTGGGTGCTGGGCGGTTTGGCGGCGGGGTCGCTGGTGATGCTGCTCTTCTACGCAGGCGTCATCGGGTTGTCCGGATTCTTCGTCCCCTTGGTGTTCATGTCGGTGCTCACGGGAGGCGTCCCCGGAGCGCTGGTCGGTCTGACGATCGGCACCGTCCGCCGCCGCGACAGCGTGACGCGGCTGCCGCCGCACCCGCAGTGGCCCGCGCCGGGGGCGCAGCGTTTTCCGCAGCCCCCGCCGCTGATGACCCCGCCGCTGATGACCCCGCCTCTGATGACCCCGCCGGTGGCCCCGCCCCCGGCGCGTGCGGCCTCCATGGACCGGTGGGGCGCGATGGTCGGCCGGTGCGAGCTGTCTGTGCAGCGGGTGGCTGCGGCGGCGGCGACCGTGCCCCGCTCGGCGGGCGCGGAGTGGCTGAACCGGATCGTGCACCAGTTCGCGGCCGAGTTGAACGACGTCCGCCGCATCGCGGACCTGGGTCGAGCCCTGGAGGCGAGCGCCCAGGACCACCCGGTGAGCCAGCGGCTCGCGGCGGCGGTGAAGGACTTCACGGCGTTCGAGGACGAGGCCGGGCGAGTGGCGCTGAAGCTGGTGCAGCAACCCGACCTCGTGTCGGCGCGGGTGCACCTGGAGATGCTGGAGCAGCAGGTGCCGAACCTCACGCTGAGGTGAAGCGGACTTCGGACAGCGCGGAACCCGGCAACCGGTCGCGCGGCGCCGTCGTCGGGAACCGCCCGGCCCCGCTCACCGCACCATCGACGACCGCCACCACCCCAGCACCTCCTCCGCCACCTCCGGCGCCGCGACGAGCAGGCCGTCCTCCGGCAGTCTCGCGTCGTCGCCCCGGCGGTCGAGGACCGCCGCGCCCGACTCGACGGCCAGGGACACCGCCCCCGCCACGTCCCACTCGTGGTAGCTGTCCAGCACCGCCGCCGCCGCGTGGCCCAGGGCCACCTGCGCCACGGCCAGCGCCTTCGAGCCCAGCACCCGCACGCCCGTCCCCGCCCCCGCCGCGCGCGAGATGAACTCGCCCATCCCCGGCCACGGGCCCGTCCGCGTCATCTCGGTGCACACGATCGCGTTCGGCGGCTTGTCGCCCAGCCGCACCGGCGTGCCGTTCGCGCGCATCCCGCGCCCCCGCGCCGCCGCGTAGATCTGCGCCCGGTACGGGTCCGCGACCACGCCCACGACCGGGCCCCAGCGGTCCACCAGCGCCAGGCTGTACGCGCACCACGGCACCCCTGCCACGTAGTTCGCGCCGCCGTCCACCGGGTCGACCACCCACCGGTACTCCGCGTCCACCGCCACCGGGCTCGCCGAGTCCTCGCAGAACACCGGGATCGCCGGGAACTCGGCGGTCAGCACGCGCCGGGTGTGCCGCTCCAGGGTCCGGTCGGTGTCCGTCACCCAGTCGAAGGGTGAGGTGTCCTCGTCCGGTCGCGCTCCGCGACCGGCCGTCGCCATGATCACATCCGAGGCGTCGTTGGCCAGGCGACCCGCCACTTCGAGGGCCAGCGACACCAGGCCGGGATCGGCTGGCTGGGTCGGGCGGGACGACAAGACCGTCATGCCGACCTAGTGTCACCGCTCCTGGTGTCCGCGACGCGACCTCCCGGTGAAGCGGCGACGAACGTCAAGCACGACACGCGCTGTTCCGACGCCGTTCACACCACCGAGAGTGACGTGCGAGGTGAGAACACCCCGCCGCGTCACTTAGTCTTCACACATGTCGCGCGCAGGTCTGGACAAGAACCCCCGCGAGGTCGCCGAGATGTTCGACGGCGTGGCGGAGGGTTACGACCGCACCAACTCCGTCATGACACTGGGGTTCGACCGGCGCTGGCGGGAGTGGAGCAGGCGGGTGCTGGACGCCCGCCCCGGTGAGAAGGTGCTGGACCTGGCCGCGGGCACCGCGGTGTCCACGGTCGAGTACGGCGAGTCGGGCGCCTGGTGCGTCGCCGCCGACTTCTCCCTCGGGATGCTGCGCGGCGGGGCCAAGCGCCCGGTGCCGAAGGTCGCCGCCGACGCGCTGCACCTGCCCTTCCGCGACGGGGCCTTCGACGCGGTCACGGTCTCGTTCGGCCTGCGGAACTTCGAGGACACCGAGGCTGCGCTGCGGGAGATGGCGCGGGTCGTGCGCCCCGGCGGCAGGCTCGTGGTGTGCGAGGTGTCCAGCCCGACCTTCGGACCGTTCCGCGCGGTGTACAAGCGGCACCTGCTGAAGGTCCTGCCGGTGGTCGCCAAGCGGGTGTCCTCCAACCCGGTCGCCTACAACTACCTCGCCGAGTCGATGGCCACCTGGCCCGACCAGCGCGCGCTCGGCGAGATCGTCGCCCGCGCGGGCTGGGACGACGTCGCCTGGTTCAACCTGACCGGAGGACTGGTCGCGCTCCACCGCGCGGTCAAGCCCCTCGACTGACCCCGGCGACCCGGCGACGTCGAGACCTGGCGACGTGGGGACCCGGCGACGTCGAGACCCGGAGACGTCGGGACCGGCGACGTCGGGACCGGCGACACCGAACCACCGAAGCGCAGCGGCGGCCCCGATCGGGGTGCGCCGCTACCCGCGCGGACCGACCCCGCAGGCAGCGCCTGCGGACGCGTCGGGGGACGGCAGACTCGCCAGCGGAGCCGCGAGCGCCGAAGGCGAGGGGGTGAGGCGGGCGGGACCCGATGGGCCGAGCCACCCCGAACCGTCGCTGAGCGTGACGCACGCCGCAAAACTCGCCACTCCGCCGCCCGCGGCCGAACCGGGACCAAGATCCCGACAACCCCCTGGACCGAGGTCCCTGGGCCAAAAGTGTGGCCTGCGCCACCGTGAAACCCGAGCTTCGGACCTCCGCGCCCCGACTTCGGCCTCCCGCCGCCCCGCGCCGCGCCCCCGAAGTCCCGCCCAGCACACCCGCCACCGCCCGCCCGACCCGGCCCCACCCGCGCCGACGCACCGCGCCACCCCGCCCGACCCGCACTGCCACCCCGCCCGACCCGCACTGCCACCCCGCCCGACCCGCACTGCCACCCCGCCCGACCCGCGCCGCCACCCCGCCCGACCCGCGCCGCGCCGCCACCCGCCCGCCCCGCGCCGCCGCGCCACCCGGCCCCGCGCCACCCCTCCCGCACCCGCCGCCCGCCCCGCGCCCCCTCCCGCACCACCACCCCGCTCACCCACCCGCACCGGGAACCACCAGGTGATCCCCCACCCGACGCCCCCGCTCCCGCCCCCGGAGCGCCGGTCATGTCCGGTCTCGTCCGGTTCCGGGTCAGTAGACTCCCGACCACAGGTTTGTGAACAAGTGCACAAGGAGCGGGGATGACGACTCCCAGCCGCCGCAGGGCGGACGAGGACGCCGAAGTGATCGTGGTCGGCGCGGGTCCCGCGGGCTCGACCGCCGCCACCTACCTGGCGCGGGCAGGTCTCGACGTGCTGCTCCTGGAGAAGGGCAGCTTCCCCCGCGAGAAGGTCTGCGGGGACGGGCTGACCCCGCGCGGCGTCAAGCAGCTGATCGACCTCGGCATCGACACCCGCGAGGAGGCGGGCTGGCTGCACAACAAGGGCCTGCGCGTGGTCGGCGGCGGGGTCACCATGGAGCTGGCCTGGCCCGAGCTGGCCTCGTTCCCGCCCTACGGCGTGGTGCGGCCCCGGCAGGACTTCGACGACATGCTGGCCAAGGCCGCCGTCGAGGCGGGGGCGCGGCTCAAGGAGAACAACAACGTCACCGGCGCGGTCGTCGAGCGCGGCCGGGTGGTGGGCGTGACGGCCAAGGTCGGCAAGGACAAGGAGCCGGTCACCTACCGCGCGCCGCTGGTCCTGGCCTGCGACGGCGTGTCCGCGCGTCTGGCGCTGTCGGTGGGCCTGCAGAAGGACGACGCGAAGCCGATGGGCGTCGCGGTGCGCCGCTACTACGCGAGCCCCCGCACCAAGGACGACCACCTGGAGTCGCACCTGGAGCTGTGGGACCGCAAGAACAACGTGCTGCTCCCCGGCTACGGCTGGATCTTCGGGATGGGCGACGGCACGGTCAACGTCGGCCTGGGCATCCTGAGCACCTCCAAGGCGTACGGCACCACGGACTACCGCGCGCTGCTCAAGTCCTGGCTGGACGGCACCCCCGAGGAGTGGGGCTTCCGCGAGGAGAACGCCACCAGCCGCATCGGCGGCGCCGCCCTGCCCATGGGCCTGAACCGCAAGCCGCACTACAGCAACGGGCTGCTGCTGGTCGGCGACGCCGGCGGCATGGTCAACCCGTTCAACGGCGAGGGCATCGGCTACGCCATGGAGTCCGCCAAGATCGCCGCGGAGACCGTCGTGCAGGCCATGGCCAGGCCGGACGGCCCCAGCCGGGAGCGCGCGCTGCACGGCTACCCGGTGCGCATCGAGCAGGCGCTGGGCAGCTACTACCGGCTCGGGAACATCTTCAGCAAGCTCATCGGCAACCCCACGATCATGAGCACCGCGACCAAGTACGGACTTCCGCGCAAGGGCCTTATGAAACTTGTGCTGAAGCTGCTCGCTGGGCTATACGACCCGAAGGACGGGGACGCTTTCGACCGCGTCATCACGGCGGCGACGAAGATGGCTCCAACGGCTTAACCGACTCGCCCGAACGAAGCAGCGCCGATTCCCGGATCGGCGCTGTTTCCTTTTTCTACGAACCAGCTCGGCCTTCCCGCGCCGCTGTCGCCCGCCTACCGTGCGTGTTTTCGCAGGTCACGAAGGTTACTGGGGGTGGCTGTTCGTCCGTTCTGGGGAGTTCTAGACTGGGGTCCGGGTCATGTGAATCACTTCACAACCGTCTGTCGGACTTTGTGAAGGCTTTCACAAGCGACCTGCGGATTGTTAGGCACGCCTAACTTCCAGGGCTCGGCAGAACGCACCTAGGGTGCTGCAACCGAGCAGGGCTCCGCCTGCACAGCGACAGCGAGGAAAGGACGTCGGAGAGTGCTCCAGCCCTATCTCCCCCTCGTATTGATGTTCGCACTCGCCGCGGCCTTCGCGCTGTTCTCGGCGACGATCGCTCCGTACATCGGACCTCGCCGCTACAACCGCGCCAAGATGGACGCCTACGAGTGCGGGATCGAACCCTCCCCCCAGCCCGTCGTGGGCGGCGGTCGTATGCCGATCGCCTACTACCTCACGGCGATGCTGTTCATCCTGTTCGACATCGAGATGGTGTTCCTCTACCCGTTCGCGGTCTCCGCGGACCGGCTCGGCCTGTTCGGCCTGGTGGAGATCGCCCTGTTCGTCGGGACCCTCGGCTTCGCCTACGCGTACGTGTGGCGACGCGGTGGGCTCGACTGGAACTGAAGGGTATTCAGATGGGTCTCGAGGAGAAGCTCCCCAACGGGGTCCTGCTGGTCAGCGTCGAGAAGCTGGTCAACTGGACCCGGAAGTCCTCGCTGTGGCCTGCCACGTTCGGTCTGGCGTGCTGCGCGATCGAGATGATGACCACCGGCGCCCCCCGCTACGACCTGGCCCGGTTCGGCATGGAGGTCTTCAGGGCCTCGCCGCGCCAGGCCGACCTGATGATCGTCGCGGGCCGGGTGACCAACAAGATGGCGCCGGTGCTCCGCCAGATCTACGACCAGATGCCCGAGCCGCGCTGGGTGCTGGCCATGGGCGTGTGCGCGTCCTCCGGCGGCATGTTCAACAACTACGCCGTGGTGCAGGGCGTCGACCACATCGTCCCGGTCGACATGTACCTGCCCGGCTGCCCTCCCCGCCCCGAGATGCTGATCGACGCGATCCTCAAGATCCACGCGAAGATCATGGACGAGCCCCTCGGGCCCAAACGCGCCGCGCAGCTGGCCGCCTCCGGCCACAAGACGGAGCTCATCCCGTCGTCCCAGCGGTTCGCGAGGAAGTGACCGGCATGGCAGACGAAGACAAGACCCCGGCGCCCGACTCGGGGGGAGCGCTCAGCTCCGCCGACATGTCGCAGGCCCAGCACGAGGAGCACCTCGCGCGCGGCGGCGTCGTCTCGGGCCGCAACCGCACCGGCATGTTCGGCGTGGCGGGCAGCGGCGACACCTCCGGCTTCGGCGGGCTCAAGCTGCCCGCGCACGTGGCCGCCCCCTCCGAGCGCCCCTACGGCGGCTGGTTCGACGAGCTCGTCGACGAGCTGCTCGCGGCCATGGGCGAGCAGGGCCTGCCCGCCGACGCGATCCAGCAGATCACCGTCGACCGCGGGGAGATCACCTTCTTCCTGCGCCGCGAGCACCTGGTGGACGTCGCCCGCCTCCTGCGCGACGACCCGGCGCTGCGCTTCGAGCTGTGCAGCTCGCTGTCCGGCGTGGACTACGGCCCCGAGGCCCCGCAGCGCCTGCACTCCGTCGTGCACCTCACGTCGATGACCTACCGCAGGCGCATCCGCCTGGAGGTCGCCGTCGACGTCGACGACGCCCACGTGCCCAGCCTGGTCTCCGTCTACCCGACGACGGACTGGCAGGAGCGCGAGGCCTGGGACATGTTCGGCATCGTCTACGACGGTCACCCCGGACTGACCCGCATCCTGATGCCGGACGACTGGGACGGTCACCCCCAGCGCAAGGACTACCCCCTCGGCGGCATCCCGGTCGAGTACAAGGGCGCGGAGATCCCCCCGCCCGACCAGAGGCGGTCCTACTCATGAGCGAACGGCTGTCCGACGTCACCCACGGCACCGACACGTCGGCTGAGGGCGCGCCCTCCGACGACGCCGGGGCGACCACCACCACCGAGAACGACCCCACTTCCGGCCACGCCACCGGCGCCGCGTCCCCCGACGCCGCCCCCGGCATGGCCGACTCCCGCGAGACCACCGAGGGCACCGTCTACACGGTGACCGGCGGCGACTGGGACGAGGTGCTCGCCGAGGCGGCGGGCGACGAGCGCATCGTCATGAACCTCGGCCCCCAGCACCCGTCGACGCACGGCGTGCTGCGGCTGGTGCTGGAGCTGGAGGGCGAGACCGTCACCCAGGCCCGCAGCGTCATCGGCTACCTGCACACCGGCATCGAGAAGAACACCGAGTACCGCACCTGGACCCAGGGCGTCACGTTCGTGACGCGCATGGACTACCTGGCGCCCCTGCACAGCGAGGCGGCCTACTGCCTCGCCGTGGAGAAGCTGCTCGGCATCGAGGTCCCGCAGCGCGCCCAGGACGCCAGGGTCCTGCTGATGGAGCTCAACCGGGTCAGCTCGCACCTGGTGGCGCTGGCCACCGGCGGCATGGAGCTGGGCGCCCTCACCGGCATGACGGCGGGCTTCCGCGAGCGCGAGGAGGTCCTCCACCTGCTGGAGCACCTCACCGGCCTGCGCATGAACCACGCGTTCATCCGCCCCGGCGGCCTCGCCCAGGACCTGCCCGCCGACACCGCCGAGAAGGTCCTGGCCTTCCTGAAGGTGATGGACTCGCGGCTCCCGGACTACGACAAGCTGCTCACCGGCCAGCCGATCTGGCGCAACCGCCTCTCGGGCGTCGGCTACCTGCCCGTGGACGCGTGCCTCGCGCTCGGCATCACCGGTCCGCCGCTGCGCTCCGCGGGCCTGCCGTGGGACCTGCGCAAGGTCGAGCCGTACTCGGGGTACGAGAACTACGAGTTCGAGGTCCCCACCGCGAACGAGGCCGACTGCTTCGCCCGCTACCGCCTGCGGCTGGAGGAGATCCACCAGTCGCTCAAGATCGTCCGGCAGGCGGTCGAGCGGCTGCGCGAGCCCGGCCCGGTCATGGTCGCCGACGCGAAGGTCGCCTGGCCCGCGCAGCTGACCATCGGCAGCGACGGCATGGGCAACTCGCTGGAGCACGTCCGCAAGATCATGGGCCAGTCCATGGAGTCCCTCATCCACCACTTCAAGCTGGTGACCGAGGGCTTCCACGTGCCCGCCGGGCAGGTGTACGTGCCCGTCGAGTCGCCGCGCGGCGAGCTGGGCTTCCACGTCGTCTCCGACGGCGGCACCAGGCCGATGCGCGTGCACGTGCGCGAACCCAGCTTCGTGAACCTCCAGGCGATGCCCGCGATGTGCGAGGGCAGCATGGTCGCCGACGTGATCGCCTCGGTGGCCTCCCTCGACCCGGTGATGGGTGGGTGTGACCGATGACCCAGATTCAGGAACCCGAGACCACGGGCGAGCAGGGCCCCGGCGCGGTCGTCTTCGACCAGGGGACCACCGACCGGGCGCGGGCGATCATCGCCCGCTACCCCGTGCCCAGGTCCGCGCTGCTGCCGATGCTGCACCTCGTGCAGTCGGTCGAGGGGCACGTCAGCACGGCGGGCATCGCCTTCTGCGCCGACCTGCTCGACCTGAGCGCCGCCGAGGTCAGCGCGGTCGCGACCTTCTACACGATGTACAAGCGCAAGCCCTGCGGCGAGCACCTGGTGAGCGTGTGCACCAACACGCTGTGCGCGGCCCTCGGCGGCGACGACATCTACGCGAAGCTGCGCGACCACCTCGGCGCGGACGGCAAGCCGCTCGGCCACGAGGAGACCTCCGGCGAGCCCGGCGCCCCCGGTTCGGTGACGCTGGAGCACGCCGAGTGCCTCGCGGCCTGCGACCTCGCCCCGGTCGTTCAGGTCAACTACGAGTACTTCGACAACCAGACGCCCGACGGCGCGCTGGAGATGGTGAAGTCCCTGCAGGCGGGGGAGAAGCCGCACCCGACGCGCGGCGCCCCGCTGACCGACTTCCGGCAGGCCGAGCTCCAGCTCGCGGGCTTCTTCGAGGGCAGGGACGCCGACCTGGACGGCCCGTCCGCCGCCCCCGAGACGCTGCGCGGAGCCTCCCTGGCGGCCGAGCGCGGCTGGACCGCGCCCGCCATGCCGGAGAAGGCGGAGTTCCCGCCGCTGCCGGAGAAGAAGTAGGTGAGTGAGATGGTCGACAACCTGACTCCCGTCCTCACCAAGCGCTGGCTGTCGCCGCGCTCGTGGACGCTGAAGACCTACGAGCAGCTGGAGGGGTACACGGCGCTGCGCAAGGCGCTCAAGGTCCACCCCGACCAGCTCATCCAGCAGTGCAAGGACTCCGGGCTGCGCGGTCGCGGCGGTGCGGGCTTCCCCACGGGCATGAAGTGGGGCTTCATCCCGCAGGGCGACGGCAAGCCGCACTACCTCGTCATCAACGCGGACGAGGGCGAGCCGGGCACCTGCAAGGACATCCCGCTGATGATGGCCGACCCGCACTCGCTGGTCGAGGGCATCATCATCACCTCCTACGCCATCCGGGCCAACTTCGCCGCCATCTACGTGCGCGGCGAGGTGCTGCACGTCATCCGCAGGCTCAACGCCGCCGTGCGCGAGGCCTACGAGGCGGGCTACCTCGGCAAGGACATCCTCGGCAGCGGCTTCGACCTGGACCTCGTCGTCCACGCCGGCGCGGGCGCCTACATCTGCGGCGAGGAGACCGCGCTGCTCGACTCCCTCGAGGGGCGTCGTGGCCAGCCCAGGCTCAAGCCGCCGTTCCCGGCGACCGCGGGCCTGTACGCCTCGCCCACCGTGGTGAACAACGTCGAGACCATCGCGTCGGTTCCCTACGTGGTCAACGGCGGCTCCGACTGGTTCCGCACCATGGGCCGCGACCGCTCGCCCGGCCCGAAGATCTACTCGCTGTCCGGCCACGTCGAGCGGCCCGGCCAGTACGAGGCCCCCATGGGCACCACGCTGCGCACGCTGCTGGAGATGGCGGGCGGCATGAAGGACGGCGTCCCGCTGAAGTTCTGGACGCCGGGCGGCTCGTCCACCCCGCTGTTCACCGCGGAGCACCTCGACGTGCCGCTCGACTTCGAGGGCGTCGCCGAGGCGGGCTCCATGCTCGGCACCACGGCCGTCCAGATCTTCAACGAGACCGTGTCGGTCCCGTGGGCGGTCATGAAGTGGACCGAGTTCTACAAGCACGAGTCCTGCGGCAAGTGCACGCCCTGCCGCGAGGGCACCTACTGGCTGACCAAGACCCTGCAGCGGATGGTGCGCGGCGAGGGGACCCCGAGCGACATCGACACGCTGCTCGACGTCTGCTCGAACATCCTCGGGCGCTCCTTCTGCGCGCTCGGCGACGGCGCCGTCAGCCCGATCACCAGCGGCATCAAGTACTTCAAGGACGAGTTCCTGGCCCTGTGCGACAGCAACGCAGCCAAGCTCAAGGCCACCGAACTGGCGGGAGCAAGCGCATGACCATCGCGCCGGACAAGAGCTCGGAGGTCGTGGTCCCCGAGGGCCACGTCAAGCTCGTCATCGACGGGTCCGACGTCGTCGCCCCCAAGGGCGAGCTGCTGATCCGCACCGCGGAGCGGCTGGGCATCGTGGTGCCGCGCTTCTGCGACCACCCGCTGCTGGAGCCCGCTGGCGCCTGCCGCCAGTGCCTGGTCGAGGTCGAGATGGGCGGTCGGCCCATGCCGAAGCCGCAGGCCTCCTGCACCATGACCGTCGCCGACGGCATGGTCGTCAAGACCCAGCTCACCTCGCCCGTCGCCGACAAGGCGCAGCAGGGCGTGATGGAGCTGCTGCTGATCAACCACCCGCTGGACTGCCCGATCTGCGACAAGGGCGGCGAGTGCCCCCTGCAGAACCAGGCGCTCAAGCACGGTCGGGCCGACTCGCGGTTCGTCGAGCCGAAGCGGACCTTCCCGAAGCCGATCGCCATCTCCACCCAGGTGCTGCTGGACCGGGAGCGCTGCGTGCTCTGCCAGCGCTGCACCCGGTTCTCGGCGCAGATCGCGGGCGACCCGTTCATCGAGCTGCTGGAGCGCGGCGCGCAGCAGCAGATCGGCGTGGCCGAGGAGAAGCCGTTCCAGTCGTACTTCTCCGGCAACACCATCCAGATCTGCCCGGTCGGCGCGCTCACCAGCGCCGCCTACCGGTTCCGGGCCCGCCCGTTCGACCTGGTGTCCACCCCCGGCGTGTGCGAGCACTGCTCGTCGGGCTGCGCCGAGCGCACCGACTTCCGGCGCGGCAAGGTGCAGCGCAAGCTGGCGGGCGACGACCCCGAGGTCAACGAGGAGTGGATCTGCGACCGGGGCCGCTTCGCCTTCCGCTACGCCACCCAGGAGGACCGGTTCACCCGGCCCATGGTGCGCGACGAGAGCGGTGAGCTGCGGCCCTCCTCGTGGACCGAGGCGCTCCAGGTCGCCGCGAAGGGCCTCGCGCAGGCCCGCGACGGCAAGGGCGTCGGCGTGCTCGCGGGCGGTCGGCTCACGCTGGAGGACTCCTACGCCTACAGCAAGTTCGCCCGCATCGCGCTGCGCACCAACGACGTCGACTTCCGGGCCCGGCCGCACTCGGCCGAGGAAGTCGACTTCCTGACCTCCACCGTGCTCGGCGTGACGCCGGAGACCGGCGGGGTGACCTTCAAGGGCATCGAGGCCGCGCCCGCCGCGCTGCTGGTGGCGTTCGAGCCCGAGGAGGAGGCCCCGGTCGTCTTCCTGCGGCTGCGCAAGGCCGCCCGCAAGCGCGGCACGAAGGTCTTCCACCTCGGCCAGTTCACCACCCCGGCCGTGGAGAAGACCCTCGGCACGCTGCTGGCCTGCGTGCCCGGCGGCGAGCCCGCCGCGCTGAACGCGCTGCCCGAGCACGCCTCCGACGTGGTGGCGCTGCTCGGCGAGCCCGGCTCGGTGATCATGGTCGGCGAGCGCGCCGCCGAGGTCCCCGGCCTGTACTCGGCGGTGGCCGCGCTGGCCAGGCGCACCGGGGCGAAGGTGGCCTGGGTGCCGCGCCGCGCCGGTGAGCGGGGCGCGCTCGAAGCCGGTCTGCTGCCGACCCTGCTGCCCGGCGGACGGCTCGTCTCGGACGCCGCCGCGCGCGCCGAGGTCGAGCGGGCGTGGGGCCTCGCGGCCGGTTCGCTGCCCGCCAAGCCCGGTCGCGACACCTCCGGCATCCTCGCCGAGGCCGCCTCGGGCGGGCTCGACGCGCTGCTGGTGGCGGGCGTCGACCCGTTCGACCTGCCCGACCCCGCGCTCGCCGAGCAGGCGCTGTCCGCCGCGAAGTTCGTGGTGAGCCTGGAGCTGCGGCCCAGCGCCGCGACCGCGCACGCCGACGTGGTGCTGCCGATCGCGCCCGCCGTGGAGAAGTCCGGCACGTTCCTCAACTGGGAGGGCCGCCGCCGCGAGTTCGCGCTGACCCTGGAGGGCACCGGCGCGCTGCCCGACGGCCGGGTGCTCGACACCCTGGCCGTCGAGATGGACGCCGACCTGTTCACCCAGACCCCCGCCGCCGCGGCCGCCGACCTCGCGCGACTCGGCCGGGGCACCGCCCAGGCGGGCGCGCCGACGGTCAGCGCGCCGCTGCTGCCCCAGCCCAAGAGCGGGCAGGCGGTGCTGGCGACCTGGCGCAGGCTGCTGGACAACGGGTCCATGCAGGACGGCGAGCCGAACCTGAAGGGCACCGCCCGGCCCACCGCGGCCTGGCTGTCCGAGGCGACCGCGCGCGACCTGGGCGTCGTGCCCGGCGCCGAGGTCACCGTCTCGACCGAGCGGGGTGAGGTCGTGCTGCCCGTCGCGGTGGCGGACCTGCCCGACGGCGTGGTGTGGCTGCCCGGCAACTCGGGCGAGTCGACCGTCCGCCGGACCCTCGTGGCAGGCCACGGTTCCGTGGTGGCCGTTTCTCCCGGAGGCAGGGCATGAGCACCGCAGAACTCATCGCTGACGACCCGGTCTGGCTGGTCCTGGTCAAGGTCGTCGGCGTCTTCGCCTTCCTGGTCCTCATGACCCTGTTCATGATCGTCTGGGAGCGCAAGGTCGTCGGGCGGATGCAGCAGCGCCCCGGCCCCAACCGCAACGGCCCCGGCGGCTGGCTCCAGTCGCTGGCCGACGGCATCAAGCTGGCGTTCAAGGAGGAGGTGCGCCCCGTCCTCGCGGACAAGTGGGTGTACTTCATCGCGCCGGTCATCGCCTGCGTCCCGGCCTTCACCGCCTTCTCGGTCATCCCGATCGGCGGCCAGGTCAGCATCTTCGGCGAGCAGACCGCCCTCCAGCTGGTCGACCTCCCGGTCGGCGTGCTGGTCGTGCTGGCCTGCTCCTCGATCGGCGTCTACGGCATCGTCCTCGGCGGCTGGTCCTCCGGCTCGCCCTACCCGCTGCTGGGCGCGCTGCGCTCGGCCGCGCAGGTGATCTCCTACGAGATCGCGATGGGCCTGTCGATCATCGCCGTGGTGATGAACTCCCGGTCGCTGTCCACCGCGGACATCGTCGACGCGCAGACCAGCGGCTGGTTCTTCTACCTGCTGCCGGTCAGCTTCGTCATCTACGTGATCTCCATGGTCGGCGAGACCAACCGCGCGCCCTTCGACCTCCCCGAGGCCGAGTCCGAGCTGGTCGGCGGTTTCCACACCGAGTACAGCTCGTTCAAGTTCGCGCTGTTCTTCCTCGCCGAGTACATCAACATGGTGACCGTCTCGGCGCTGGCGACCACGCTGTTCCTCGGCGGCTGGCGTTTCCCGTTCGTCGACGACGACCACTTCCTGAACAACGGCTGGCTCGGCCTGGTCTGGTTCGTCCTCAAGACCCTGGCGTTCCTGTTCCTGTTCATCTGGCTGCGCGGCACGCTCCCCCGCCTGCGCTACGACCAGTTCATGCAGCTGGGCTGGAAGGTCCTCGTCCCGATCGCGCTCGTCTGGTTCGTCGCGGTGGCGTTCGCCCGCTACGTCCGCACCGAGATCGAGGCCGGGACGCTCGGGGCCCCGACCGTGCTGGCGGTGTTCGGCGCGGTGCTCGCGGCGGCCCTGCTGGTCGCGTTCCTGCTACCGGACAACCGCGAGCGGGTCGACCCCGACGCGGTGCCGGTCACCGGTGGCGGCTTCCCCGTGCCCCCGCTGGACCTCGCAGTGCCCAAGCCGCCGCCCCGCCGCCAGGTGCGGGTGGCCGAGCTGCCCGACGGCAGCCCCGCCGGGAGCAACGGCTCTGCGGCCAAGGAGCCCGCAGCGGCAACGACCGCCAAGAAGGAGGCCAGCGATGGGGATGCTTGATCCCGTCAAGGGCTTCGGCGTGACCTTCTCGACGATGTTCAAGAAGGTCGTCACCGAGGAGTACCCCGAGGTCAAGAAGGTCACCGCGCCGCGGTACCACGGCCGCCACCAGCTCAACCGGCACCCGGACGGGCTGGAGAAGTGCGTCGGCTGCGAGCTGTGCGCCTGGGCCTGCCCCGCCGACGCGATCTTCGTCGAGGGCGGGGACAACACCGAGGAGGCCCGCTTCTCCCCCGGTGAGCGCTACGGGGCCGACTACCAGATCAACTACCTGCGGTGCATCGGCTGCGGCCTGTGCATCGAGGCCTGCCCCACCCGGTCGCTCACCATGACCAACGAGTTCGAGCTGGCGGACGACGACCGGCAGAAGCTCATCTTCACCAAGGAGGACCTGCTCGCCCCGCTGCTGCCGGGCATGGAGCAGCCGCCGCACCCCATGCGGCTCGGCTCCGACGAGCAGGACTACTACGTGAACGGCCCCGAGCTGGCCCGCAAGGCGGGCGTGCCCGACGGCGCGCTGGTGGAGAACGGCCCCGAGGAGGCGCGCAAGTGATCTCCCAGTTCCTGGCCCAGCCGGGGGTGGTCCAGCCCGCCGCGGACGTCGTGTCCACCGGCGAGGCCGCCGCCTTCTGGGTGCTCGGCCCGCTCGCCCTCGCGGGCGCGCTGGGGATGCTGTTCGCCCGCAACGCCGTGCACTCGGCGCTCTGGCTGGTCATGACCATGCTCAGCCTCGGCGGCCTGTACATGGTCCAGCAGGCGCCGTTCCTCGGCTTCGTGCAGATCATCGTCTACACCGGCGCGATCATGATGCTGTTCCTGTTCGTGCTGATGCTCGTCGGCAGGGACAGCTCCGACTCCGTCGTCGAGGTCCTGCGCGGCCAGCGGCTCGCCGCCGCCGTGCTCGGCCTCGGCTTCGGCGGCCTCGTGGTCGGCGCGCTGGCCCGCGCCCTCACCGAGGTCCAGCCGGTCGGCCTGGTGGAGGCCAACACCACCGGCGGCGGCAACGTCGCCAACATCGGAGCCCGCATCTTCACGGACTACCTGTTCCCCTTCGAGCTGACCTCGGCGCTGCTGATCACCGCCGCCGTCGGCGCGATGGTCCTGGCGTTCACCTCGAAGATCCGGGAGACCAAGAAGTCGCAGCGCGAGCTGGTCGTGGAGCGCTTCCGGGGCGACCGCCCCGGCTCGCTGCCCGGCCCCGGCGTGTTCGCCACCGCCAACTCGGTGGCCACGCCCGCGCTGCTCCCCGACGGTTCGGTCGCCAAGGAATCGCTGTCCGAGCTGATCGAGACGACCGACCGGTCGCGCCTCGACGGGGACGTCACGGACGTGGCGGGCAGCGGGCACCAGGCGGACGCGCGCGCTCTTAAGGGAGAGTCGTGACCCCCACCTACTACCTGCTGCTCTCCGCCCTGCTGTTCAGCATCGGCGCGGTGGGCGTTCTCGTGCGGCGCAACGCCATCGTCGTGTTCATGTGCGTCGAGCTGATGCTCAACGCGGTGAACCTCACCCTGGTCACCTTCGCCCGCGTCAACGGGCAGCTCGACGGCCAGGTGATGGCGTTCTTCGTGATGGTGGTCGCCGCAGCCGAGGTCGTCGTCGGCCTGGCGATCATCATGGCGATCTTCAAGTCGCGTCGCTCGGCCTCGGTCGACGACTCCAACCTGCTGAAGTACTGAGAGGTCACCGGTGACGGAACCTGTTGACGCCGGCGGGATCGGTGCTCTCGCCTGGTTGCTCCTAGCACTCCCCGCGTTCGGCGCCGCCGTGCTCCTGCTCGGCGGCAAGCGCACCGACAGGTGGGGCCACCTGCTGGGCACCACCACCGTCGTCGCGTCGTTCGCCTACGGCCTCGCCCTGTTCTTCAGCACCCTCGGGCTCAGCCCCGAGGAGCGCTCCAGCGAGCTGCACCTGTTCGACTGGGTGCCGGTCGAGGCCCTGAACGTCGAGTTCGCGCTTCGGCTCGACCCGCTGTCGCTGACCTTCGTGCTGCTGATCACCGGCGTCGGCTCCCTGATCCACGTCTACTCGATCGGCTACATGGCCCACGAGGCGGGACGGCGGAAGTTCTTCGCCTACCTGAACCTCTTCGTCGCCGCCATGCTCCTGCTGGTGCTGGGCAACGGCTTCGTGACCCTGTACTTCGGCTGGGAGGGCGTCGGTCTCGCCTCGTACCTGCTCATCGGCTGGTACCAGCACAAGCCCGAGGCGGGCAGCGCGGCGAAGAAGGCGTTCCTGATGAACCGGGTCGGCGACCTGGGTCTGGCGATCGCCATCTTCATCATGTTCAAGGAGCTGGGCACCACCCAGTACACCGAGGTGTTCTCCCGCGTCGACGAGCTGTCGTCCGGGACGGTCCTGGCCATCACGCTCCTGCTGCTGCTCGGCGCGTGCGGCAAGTCCGGCCAGTTCCCGCTCCAGGCGTGGCTCCCGGACGCCATGGCGGGCCCCACCCCGGTGTCGGCGCTCATCCACGCCGCGACCATGGTCACGGCGGGCGTCTACCTCGTCGCCCGCTCCAACCCGCTCTACAACCTCACCGAGGACGGCCGCCTGGTCGTCATGGCCATCGGCGCGTTCACGCTGCTGATCGGCTGCCTCATCGGCTGCGCGTACGACGACTTCAAGAAGGTCCTGGCCTACTCGACGGTCAGCCAGATCGGCTACATGGTCCTGGCCGTGGGCCTCGGCCCGTTCGGCTACGCGCTGGGCATCATGCACCTGATCACGCACGGCTTCTTCAAGGCGGGCCTGTTCCTCGGGGCCGGTTCGGTCATGCACGGCATGAACGACGAGGGCGACATCCGCCGCATGGGCGGTCTGGCCAAGAAGATGCCGATCACCTTCGCCACCTGGGCGCTGGGCTACCTGGCGCTCATCGGCTTCCCGTTCCTGTCCGGCTACTTCTCGAAGGACGCCATCATCGCGGCGGCCTTCAGCGAGCACGGCTGGCGCGGCTGGGTGTTCGGCGGCGTCGCGGCGCTGGGCGCGTTCCTGACCGCGTTCTACATGACCCGCCTGCTGGTCCTGGTGTTCCTGGGCAAGCCCCGCTGGGAGGACCTCAAGTCGGCGGACGGCCGCGAGTACCACCCGCACGAGTCGCCGGTCAGCATGACCGCGCCGATGGTCGTGCTGGCGATCGGCTCGGTCGGCGCGGGCTTCTTCCTCAGCAGCGGCGACAACCTCGCGAACTGGCTGGCCCCCGTGGTCGGCGAGCTGCAGGAGCAGCACGGCGTGCTCGGCCACGGCGCGGTCAACGCCCTCGTCCTCGCCCTCTCGGCGGCGGGCGCGGTCCTGGCCTACGTGCTGTTCGGCCGCAAGCCGCAGCCGGTGGAGCGCCCCGAGCGGGTGTCCTTCCCGGTCCGCGCCGCGCGCGCCGACCTGTACGGGAACGCGCTCAACGAGGCGCTGTTCGCGCGTCCGGGCACCTGGCTGACCCGCGCGCTGGTGTTCGTGGACAACAAGGGCGTCGACGGGCTGGTCAACGGCTCCGCGGCGCTGCTGGGCGGTAGCTCGGGCAGGCTGCGCAGGCTGCAGACCGGCTTCGTGCGCTCCTACGCGCTCTCGATGCTCCTGGGTTCGATCTTCGTCCTGGGCGCACTGCTGATGGTGAGGTTCTCGTGAGCTGGACCTTGATCGCAATGCTCCTGCTGCCGCTGGTCGGCGGCCTGGTCGTGGTGCTGCTGCGCGGCGACGACCGCCTCGCCAAGCTCGCCGCCCTGGCGTTCTCGCTCGGCGAGCTCGTGCTCGCCGGGCTGGCCTGGGCCGCCTACGAGCCGGGGGGCGACCGCCTCCAGCTGACCAGCTCGGTCGAGTGGATCCCGAACTTCGGGGTGCACCTGTCGTTCGGCGTGGACGGCATCGCCCTGGTGATGATCGCCCTGATCGCCTTCCTGGTGCCGGTGGTCATCGGCGGCTCCTGGGCGGACAAGCTGCCCGAGGGCCGCACGGCGGGCGGCTTCTTCGCGCTGCTGCTGGTCATGGAAGCAGGCATGGTCGGCGTCTTCGCCGCCACGGACGTCTTCCTGTTCTACGTGTTCTTCGAGGGCGTCCTCGTCCCCATGTACTTCCTCATCGGCCGCTTCGGCGGCGCGAACCGGCAGTACGCGGCGATGAAGTTCTTCCTCTACTCCCTGCTCGGCGGGCTCGTCATGCTCGCGTCGGTGATCGGCCTGTACGTCACCAGCGCGCAGACCCTCGGCAAGGGCACGTTCGACTGGGCCACGCTCGTCACCGCGACGCGCGAGGCCCCGCTGTCCACCCAGATCTGGCTGTTCCTCGGCTTCTTCGTGGCCTTCGCCATCAAGGCGCCGCTGGTCCCGCTGCACACCTGGCTCCCCGACGCCGGTGCGGAGGCCCCGGTCGGCGCGGGCGTGCTGCTCGTCGGCGTGCTCGACAAGATCGGCACCTTCGGCTTCCTGCGCTACTGCCTGCCGCTGTTCCCTGCGGCCAGCAAGGAGCTCGCGCCGCTGGTGCTCGTGCTCGCGGTGGTCGGCATCGTCTACGGCTCGCTGCTCGCCGTCGGCCAGTCCGACATGAAGCGGTTCGTGGCCTACACCTCGATCGCGCACTTCGGCTTCATCGCGCTGGGCATCTTCGCGTTCAGCTCGCAGGCGGGCGCGGGCTCGGTGCTCTACATGGTCAACCACGGCATCTCCACCGGCATGGTGTTCCTGGTCGTGGGCATGGTCATGGCGCGCGGCGGCTCCCGCCTGATCGAGGACTACGGCGGCATGGCGAAGCTGACCCCCGTGCTGGCGGGCCTGTTCTTCATCGCCGGCCTGTCCTCGCTGGCGCTGCCCGGCACCAGCTCGTTCGTCAGCGAGTTCCTGGTGCTGATCGGCTCCTTCCCGAACGAGCCCGTCTACACCGTGATCGCGGCGCTCGGCATGGTGCTCGCCGCGCTGTACATCCTCTGGCTCTACCAGCGCATCTTCCAGGGCCCGGTGCGCGGCACCGCGCTGATCGGGGCGACCGGCGGCCCCGGCGCCACCACCGACCCGGAGCGCGCGAGCGTCCCCGACCTGAACAAGCGGGAGATCGCGGTTCTCGCGCCGATGGTGGCGCTGATCCTGGTGCTCGGCTTCTACCCGAAGCCGGTGTTGGACGTGATCACCCCGTCCGTCGGGGCGACGCTCAGCGAGGTCGGGGTGGCCGACCCGGTCGCGCAGGAAGGCAAGTGACGTGACGACGATCCTCGCTCAAGTGGAGCGGCTCACCGTCCCGGAGATCGACTACGGGGCCGTCGCGCCCGTGCTCGTCATCCTCGGCGCCGCCTGCGTCAGCGTGCTGCTGGAGGCGTTCCTGCCCAAGCAGTCCCGCTGGCCCGCCCAGGTCGTGCTCACCGTGCTCGCGCTCGCGGGCGCGGCGGGCGCGCTCATCGTGCACGGCGGCGCGGCCGACACCGTCGACCGCGGGGTGGTGACCTTCTCGGGCGCCATCGCGGTCGACCCGCCGGTGGTCTTCCTGTGGGGCACGCTGCTGCTGCTCGCGGTCGGCTCGCTGCTGCTCATCGCCGACCGCTCGGTCGAGCCCGGCGGCGCGTTCGCCCCCGAGCCCCAGGCAGGCGGCCAGGGCGGTGGCGGCGGCGCCGTGGCGACGAGGGCGCGCGCGGTCGCCTCGGTCATGCAGACCGAGGTGTTCCCGCTCACCCTGTTCGCCCTCGGCGGCATGATGGTCTTCGTCGCGGCGAACGACCTGCTCACCATGTTCATCGCGCTGGAAGTGCTCTCGCTGCCGCTGTACCTGCTGTGCGGCCTCGGCCGCCGTCGCCGCCTGCTCTCGCAGGAGGCCGCGGTGAAGTACTTCCTGCTCGGCGCGTTCGCCTCGGCGTTCTTCCTCTACGGCGTCGCGCTGCTCTACGGCTACTCCGGCTCGGTGAAGCTGGTGGACATCGCCGCCGCGACCGCCGCGACCGACCGGTCCGACACGCTGCTGTACGCGGGCTTCGGCCTGCTGGTGGTGGGCCTGCTGTTCAAGGCCTCGGTCGGCCCGTTCCACGCCTGGACCCCGGACGTCTACCAGGGCGCCCCGACCCCGGTCACCGCCTTCATGGCGGCCTGCACCAAGGTCGCGGCCTTCGGCGGCATCCTGCGGGTGCTGCACGTGGCCTTCCAGGGCTCCAGCTGGGAGTGGAACGTCGTCCTGGCGGTCCTCGCCGGCGTGTCGATGGTCATCGGCGCGGTGCTGGGCCTGACCCAGACCGACGTCAAGCGCATGATCGCCTACTCCTCGGTGGCGCACGCGGGCTTCCTGCTCGTCGGCGCGATCGCGCTCACCCCCGAGGGCCTGTCGGCGACCATGTTCTACCTCGCGGCCTACGGCTTCACCACGATCGCCGCGTTCGGCGTGGTCAGCCTGGTCCGCAACGCCGACGGCGAGGCCACCCACCTGTCCCAGTGGGCCGGGCTGGCCAAGCGCTCGCCGATCACGGCCGCGGTCTTCACGCTCCTGCTGCTCGCCCTCGCGGGCATCCCGTTCACCAGCGGGTTCATCGGCAAGTTCGTGGTGTTCGCGGCGGCGATCGACGCGGGCATGGCCCCGCTCGTGGTGTTCGCGCTGGTGGTGAGCGCCATCGCGGCGTTCTTCTACCTGCGGGTGATCGTGCTGATGTACTTCAGCGAGCCCGCGGCGGACGGCCCGACCGTGACCGTCCCCGGCGCCTTCACCACCGCGTCGATCACGCTCGGCGCGGTGATCACGCTGGTGCTCGGGGTCTGGCCCGCCTTCGCCCTCGATTGGGCGGGGTCCGGCCAGTTCATCTTCTAGTCGGTACGTAGGCTTCCAACCGTGACCAGTAGCGAGCGGGCGGGGACGGGGTTCCGGTTTGCGGACCCCGTGCTCGCGGAGGTTGTGCAGAGCGGCCTGGACGAGGTCGAGGGGATCCTGCGGGAGGTCGTCCGCAGCGAGTTCAACCCGGTGATGGAGACCTCGCTGCACCTGGTGGAGGCGGGTGGCAAGCGCATCCGCCCCCTCTTCACGATCCTGGCCGCCCAGTTCGGCCCGTCCTGGGACCGGGAGAGCGTCGTCAAGGCCGCCGCGGTGGTCGAGCTGACCCACCTGGCCACCCTGTACCACGACGACGTCATGGACGAGGCCACCATGCGCCGGGGCGCGGCGTCGGCCAACGCCAAGTGGAACAACAGCATCGCCATCCTCACCGGCGACTACCTGTTCGCCCACGCCTCGACGCTGGTCGCCGACCTCGGGACGGAGGCGGCCAGGACCATCTCGCGCACGTTCGGCGAGCTGGTCACCGGCCAGATGCGCGAGACCATGGGCCCCCGCGAGGGCGAGGACCCGGTCGAGCACTACCTGACCACGATCGCCGAGAAGACCGGCTCCCTGATCGCCACCGCTGCCCGCTTCGGCGGCATGTTCTCGGACGCGACCGAGGAGCAGGTCGCGGCGCTCCAGGCGTACGGCGACGTGATCGGCTCGGCGTTCCAGATCTCCGACGACGTGATCGACATCGCGTCGCCGCCGGAGGAGTCGGGCAAGACGCCGGGCACCGACCTGCGCGAGGGCGTCAAGACGCTGCCCATGCTGTACGCGCTGCAGGACGAGCCGGACTCGCGGCTGGCCAGGCTGCTCGCCGCCCCGATCGAGGACGACGCGGAGGTCCTGGAGGCCCTGGAGCTGCTCAGGGCGTCCTCGGGCCTGCAGCGGGCCAGAAAGACCCTGGACGAGTACGCCGACCGCGCCAGGAGCTGCCTGGCGGTCCTCCCCGAGGGCCGGGCGCGCGACGCGCTGGAGTCGGTGAGCGAGTACGTGGTCAGCAGGTCCCGCTAGCCGGGGCCAGGAGCGCCGGGGTGACCCGGTGTGATCTTCCGGAACGGCGTCCCGCACCGCGCGGGGCGCCGTTCCGGCGTTCCGGGACCGTCCGGGCGGGTGCTCCTCGGCGCGGAATTCCGCAGTGGCGGGGGAGACCCCGATCACACCGGAAGGGTGACCGCGAGGAGCTTGCGCTGCTTGCGCGAGCGGACCACCGCGTCACCGGTGAAAAGCAACAACGCGACCCACACCATTGCGAACCCGAACCAGCGCGACGCGGGCATCGGCTCGCGCATCACGAATACGCCCCACGCGAACTGCAACACCGGCGCCAGGTACTGGAGCATCCCCAAGGTGATCATGGGAATCCGGCGCGCCCCCGCGCCGAACAGCATCAGCGGTACGGCGGTCACCAAACCCGTCGACACCATCAACGCGGTGTGCGCCGCGCCGTGTCCGGTGAACGTCCCCGCCGAGCCCAACCACAACAGGTAACCGACAGCCACCGGCGTCATCACCGCGCTCTCCGCGGTGAGGCTCGCGGTGGAATCCAGCGGCACGGTTTTCTTGATCAATCCGTAGAACGCGAATGAGCACGCGAGCGCCAGCGAGATCCACGGCAGCGTTCCGTAGTCGACCGCCAGCACCACCACGGCCGCGCCCGCCACGCCGATCGCCGCGTACTGCGCGGGCCGCAGCCGCTCCCGCAGCACCAGCACCGCCAGCAGCACGCTGAACAGCGGGTTGATGAAGTAGCCGAGGGCCGCCTCGACCACCCGGCCGCTGTTGACGGCGTAGATGTAGACGCCCCAGTTCACCGCGATGAGCGCGGACGCGGCGGTGACCAGCAGCCACGAGCGCGGGGGGAGTCCGCGCAGCGCGCCCCACTTGCCCAGCGCGGCTGTGACGAGAGCCATGAACAGCAGCGACCACACGATGCGGTGGGCCAGCAGCTCGACCGCTCCGGCGGGCGCGAGGAGGGGCCAGTAAGCGGGCACCACACCCCAGAGCACGTATGCTCCTACGCCGTAAGCGATTCCCCTGTTCGTGTCGTTGGTGTTCGACGAGATCGAGCTGGAGTTCGTCAACGGCGTCACCGGCATACTGTACGCCTGGCATTTCGGCTGGTCCGTTGAGCTGAATGACCTACCATTTGAGGAGCTGCGAGTTCCCGGCAGCCGCGGGTGGTTGAGCGGGGGATCGAGGTAGCTTTACACCGCTCCACTTCCGGGTGAGTCCTGATGGTGGCGGAGCGTGTCGGGATTTCAGGCAGTTCGTGCGGTCGGAGGGTATCCCGTGATGTCGCTGTTCGGGCAGGTGTGGCTGTGGAGCCTGCTGTCCTTCCTCGCCGGTGTGCTGCTGACGTGGTTCGTCCTCGTGCGCCCGGCGAAGCGCGAGGTGGCCGAGCTGGAGCAGAGGCTGCGCTCGGCGAGCGCGGCGCCCGCGGTGGACCGGGCCGCGAGCCGGACGCAGGTGGCGTCCCCGGCGGGTGACGAGTTCGACGACTGGCACTCCCCGCGCGCCGACGACGAGGACCGCTTCGACGCGGCCCCGACGCGCCGCGAGGACCGCGCCTCGCTGCTGGACCTCGACGCGGGCCGGGACGCGCGCGCCGAGGACGACGAGTACGACGCCGGTGCCTACGACGCCGCCGACCGCGACGCCCGTGCCCACGACGCCCGAGGCGCGCGCGAGGACGACCGGGGCTTCGACGCCTTCGAGCAGGCCGGGGACCGCGGCGACATCGGCGACCGCCTCGGCGGCTCGCCCACCGGCACCGCGATGATGCCCAAGCCCGTGCCGCCCTCGGACGAGGAGCGGGACAAGCCGGTGCTGACCCGGCTGGACGTGCCGAAGCCGGTCCCCGCGCGGGACGAGGACGAGCCGCGCGCGGAGAAGCTGCCCGCCGAGGAGACGCACGTGCTCGCGCCGGTGCGGCTGCCCGCCGACCACGAGCCGCCCGCGCCCTACCGGTCGGACGCGTTCGACCCGGACGCCCAGGACGAGGAGGGCAACCCGGAGATCACCACGCGCGCCGAGCGCCGCGCGGCCAACGAGGAGACCACCCTCATCCCGGCCAAGGAGCTGGCCGACGCGATCGCCGAGGTGGACAGCCCGCGCGACCTGCACGACGAGGACCGCTGGCCGGAGACCGACCAGACCGGCGAGTACCCGGCCGTGCGCGGCGGCGACCTGGGTGGCGAGTTCGGCGGCGAGCTGGGCGGCGAGGCCCCCAGGGGTGGAGACCTGGCCGCCGGGCCGACGGTCTACCACTCCCCGGTGGACGCGGACGAGCGCGACGACCACGACGACCGCTTCGCCGGTGACGGGTTCGACGCCGAGCGGACCGACGTGCGCGCCCCCGTGGCCGCCGACGACCTGGACGACGCCCGCACCGAGGTCCGCCCGCTGGAGGCCGACCCGGAGCACGCGCTGCCCGGCAGGGCGCAGCGCGGCCTCCGCGACCCCGAGGCCGACCGCATCGCGTTCGAGGAGTCGCTGGCCGCGCAGGCCCGCCAGGACGCGGTCGACGAGCGCGCCGACCGGGTGGGCGCCCCCACCGAGACGCTGGCCCCCGTCGCGGGCCACGACCCGGCCGACCGGGACGAGCGCGGCTTCGCCGACGACCTCGGCGACCACGACGACCGCGACCACGACGACCGCGACTTCGACGGGCGGGGTCTCGACGGGCGGGACCTCGACCGCGACCTCGACGACCACGACCTGGCCGAGCGCGGCGCCCACGCCGACCACGCCGCCGACCACGCCGAGGACCGCTCGCGCGGCGACCTGGTCGCCGACGCCGACGACCGCCGCTACGAGGACGACTACGAGCCCGTCGACCTGCCCAAGCGGGACCGGGGCGCGAGCGACCGGGGCATGTTCGGCCACTCCGAGCCCGTCGCCGACGAGCGCGACCTGTTCGAGATGACCGACCCGAGCTCCCAGGGCGTCGACCTGTTCGCGCGCCCCGAGGAGCCCGAGGACGAGCCGGAGGCGCCGAAGTCCGAGCTGGAGGCGTTCTGGGCGTCCAGGACCCCGCCGCTGGAGGACGACCGGCCCGCGCCGACCCCCGCCCCCGCGCCGACCCCGGCCCCGGCGCACGCCGAGCCCGAGCCCGAGTCCGACCTCGGCCTGGTCAGCAGGCACAGCCTGCCCGACCCGGAGTCGGAGGCCGAGCTGGACTTCGAGCCGGTCAGCAGGCACAGCCTCCCCGACCCCGAGCCGGAGCCCGAGCCCGAGGCGGCGCCCCTCCCGGTGCGCCCCGCGCGGCCGAAGACCCCCGCCGCCGAGGAGAAGCCGAAGCCGAAGCGCTCGCTGTTCGAGCCGCTGGCCGAGGAGGAGGTCCTGGAGTCGGAGCCGGTCACCCCGGCCACCCCGGCGCCCAAGGCCCCCGCCGCGAAGACCTACGACGACCAGCCGTTCGTGCCGACCCTGTCGCCCGAGCTGCTGGAGGCCGAGCAGACCGCGGCCGAGCTGGCCGCCGACGCGTCCAGGAAGCAGGCGGCGAGCGGCCTGCCGCAGCGCCCGGTGAAGTCGCAGAGCAGCTTCCCGAAGCCGCAGCAGCCGCTGATCCCGCCGGTGAAGTCCACCAGCCCGCCCCCGGCGCGCCCGATGCGCCCGAGGCCGGTCGGCTTCAGCCCCACCACCGGCGGCGGCCAGGAGACGGCCTCGTCCCGCTACCAGCAGCCGGAGGGCTTCAACCCGCGCTCCCCGTTCGGGCCCGGCTCGGTGCTGCCGAAGTCCGACGGCAAGGCGCCCGCGCCGGAGTTCGTGGTGAAGGCGACCCTGACCGGCCGCCGGTACTTCACGGACGCGTCCGCGAACTTCCGCGAGACGCGCGCCGACGTGTGGTTCCGGACCACCTCGGACGCGGAGAAGGCCGGGTTCCACAAGGCCCCGTGACGGGCTGAGCGCGACCACGACGAGAAGGGGCTCCCCGAGCGTTCGGGGAGCCCCTTCCCGCGTTCACGCCCCGAGCGGCGTCACGCCACCGTCCAGGTGTCCTTCCCGCGCAGCAGCGACGCCAGGTTCGCCGGTCGAGCCGCCTTGGCCCGCTCCACCTGCGCCCGCGCCGCGTCGTCGTAGGTCTCCCGCGCCGACCGCCGGAACACGCCGGTCACCACGTGCGTCAGGTCCTGCGTCGACAGCCGCGACAGCGCGAACCCCAGCTCCAGGTCGCCCGCGTCGTGCACCACCACGTCCGCCGCGTCCACCTCGGACGTCCGCGCCACCGCCAGCCCGAACCCGCGCCGCACCACCGCGTGCTCGCCGCCGCCGAACACGATCGGCTTCCCGTGCTCCACCGGGATGATCCGCTGGGCCGCCGAGTCGGCGTCCTTGAGCACGTCGAACGCGCCGTCGTTGAAGATCGGGCAGTTCTGGTAGATCTCCACCAGCGCCGACCCCCGGTGCTCGGCGGCCTGCCGCAGCACGTCGGTCAGCCCCACCCGGTCCGAGTCCATCGCCCGGCCCACGAACGAGGCCTCCGCGCCCAGCGCCAGCGACACCGGGTTGAACGGGTGGTCCAGCGACCCGGACGGCGTGGACTTGGTGACCTTGCCCGCCTCGGAGGTCGGCGAGTACTGGCCCTTGGTGAGCCCGTAGATCCGGTTGTTGAACAGCAGGATCTTCAGGTTCACGTTGCGCCGCAGCGTGTGGATCAGGTGGTTGCCGCCGATGGACAGCGCGTCGCCGTCCCCGGTCACCACCCACACCGACAGGTCGGGCCGCGCCACCGCCAGTCCCGTGGCGATCGCGGGCGCCCGGCCGTGGATGGAGTGCATCCCGTAGGTGTTCATGTAGTACGGGAACCGCGACGAGCAGCCGATGCCCGACACGAACACGATGTTCTCGCGCTTGAGCCCCAGCGTCGGCAGGAACGACTGCACGGCGTTGAGCACCACGTAGTCCCCGCAGCCGGGGCACCAGCGGACCTCCTGGTCCGACTTGTAGTCCTTGGCCTTCTGCGGCCCGTCCTCGGTGGGCACCCCGCCCAGTCCGGGAAGGCCGAGGTCGATCGCGGTCACGCGGACACCCCCTGGATCACGTCGGACAGCACGCCCTGCAACTCCTCCGCCTTGAACGGCAGACCCTGCACCTTCGTGCGCGAGACGACGTCCACGAGGTAGCGGGCGCGCAGCAGCAGCGCCAGCTGCCCCAGGTTCATCTCCGGCACGACGACCCGGTCGTAGCGGGCCAGCACCTCGCCGAGGTTCGCCGGGAACGGGTTGAGGTGCCGCAGGTGGGCGTGCGCCACCGACAGCCCCTGCTTGCGCACCCGCCGCGCCGCCGCGCCGATCGGCCCGTACGACGAGCCCCAGCCGACCACCAGCACCCTGGCCCGGCCGCCGGGGTCGTCGACGACCACGTCCGGCACCCTGATGCCGTCGATCTTGCGCTGCCGCAGCCGCACCATGTGGTCGTGGTTGGCCGGGTCGTAGGAGATGTTGCCGGTGCCGTCGGCCTTCTCCAGCCCGCCGATGCGGTGCTGGAGCCCCGGCGTGCCCGGCACCGCCCACGGCCGCGCCAGCGTCTCCGGGTCCCGCAGGTACGGCCAGAACGTGCCGTCCGGCGCGTTCGGCTCGGTCGCGAACGCCACCGACAGGTCGGGCAGCGACTCGACGTCCGGCACCAGCCACGGCTCGGAGCCGTTCGCGATCGCGCCGTCCGACAGCAGCAGCACCGGCGTCCGGTACTCCAGCGCGATCCTGGCCGCCTCCAGCGCCACGTCGAAGCAGTCGGCGGGGGAGAGCGGGGCGATCACCGGCACCGGCGACTCGCCGTTGCGGCCGAACATGGCCTGGAGCAGGTCGGCCTGCTCGGTCTTGGTCGGCAGGCCGGTCGACGGCCCGCCGCGCTGCACGTCGATCACGACCAGCGGCAGCTCGGTCATCACGGCCAGGCCGATGGTCTCGGACTTGAGCGCGATGCCGGGGCCGGACGTGGAGGTCACGCCGAGCGCGCCGCCGTAGGACGCGCCGAGCGCGGCGCCGATGCCCGCGATCTCGTCCTCGGCCTGGAGCGTGGTGACGCCGAACTCCTTGTGCTTGGACAGCTCGTGCAGGATGTCCGAGGCGGGGGTGATCGGGTAGGTGCCCAGCACCACGGGCAGCCCGGAGCGCTGGCCCGCGGCCACCACCCCGTACGCCAGCGCGGTGTTGCCGGTGATCTGCCGGTAGGTGCCGCGCGCCAGCTTCGCCGGGGCCACCTCGTAGGTCACCGCGAACGACTCGGTCGTCTCGCCGTAGTTCCAGCCCGCCCGGAACGCCAGCACGTTCGCCTCGGCGATGTCGGGCTTGCGGGCGAACTTCTCCCGCAGGAACCGCTCGGTGCCCTCGGTCGGCCGGTGGTACATCCAGGACAGCAGGCCGAGCGCGAACATGTTCTTCGCCCGCTCGCCGTCCTTCTTGCCCAGGCCCGTGGACTCGACCGCGCCCAGCGTGAGCGTGCCCATGGCGACCTCGTGCACCTGGTAGGAGGCGAGCGAGCCGTCCTCCAGGGGGTTGGCCGGGTAGCCGACCTTGGTGAGGTTGCGCTTGGAGAACTCGTCGGTGTTGACGATCAGGATGCCGCCCGCGGGCAGGTCGGCGATGTTCGCCTTGAGCGCGGCCGGGTTCATCGCGACCAGCACGTCGGGGCGGTCGCCGGGGGTGAGGATGTCGTAGTCGGCGAAGTGCAGCTGGAACGAGGAGACGCCGGGCAGGGTGCCCTGGGGCGCCCGGATCTCGGCGGGGAAGTTCGGCAGGGTCGCGAGGTCGTTGCCGAACGCGGCGGCCTCGGAGGTGAACCGGTCGCCGGTCAACTGCATCCCGTCGCCCGAGTCGCCCGCGAAGCGGATCACCACTCGGTCCAGCCTGCGGACCTCGGGACCACCGGTCGAGGCGCCGCTGTCCAGGTCGCTAGTCATCTCCTGAGCCGATCCCTCTCTCGCGGAAGCAGGGGCGGGAGGGGCGCCCGCCCCGACACCCGAGGGTAGTCCTGCGCGGTGTGGGGAATTTCTCGTGCTTTCGGGGGGTGGGAAAGACCGAAGTCCTGTGGCGCACGGGGCTGGTGTGGTACGGCCTTCGATCGTTAGCCCCCCGCACGGTTGCGGTCCGTGCGCGGATTTCGGGGACAACGCTACTACCCGTGATCAAACGGGCGTGAACGTGCGTCCCGTCACGTCCGCTTGCCCAGGCCCGCCTTGGCCTCGGCGAGCCTGGCCGCGAACTCCGGGGAGGCCGTGGAGGCGGCCTGCGGGCCCAGCTCGGCCTCCACGGCGGGCGCGTGGGCGGGCAGCGCGGAGGTGGCGCGGATCGTGGCCTTGGTCACCCGGACCAGCTCGCGGGGGGCCTCGGCGGTGGCCTTCAGCAGGTCGACGGCGGAGGCGACCAGCTCGTCGTGCCCGCCGTCCACCCGGTCCCAGGCCAGGCCGCGCCGCACCGCCGCGTCCGCGTCGAGCACCTGGCCCAGCAGCACCATCGCGGCCACGGTCTGCGGGCCCGCGATCCGCTCCAGCAGCCAGGTCATGCCGCCGCCGGGGTGGATGCCCAGGCGCAGGAAGCGGGCGTCGAAGCGGGCCCTCGGGCCGGCCAGCCGCACGTCGCAGGCCAGCGCCAGGTTCAGCCCCGCGCCGACCGCCGCGCCGCCCACCGCCGCCACGGTCGGCAGCGAGCAGTTCGCGACCGCCAGGAACCCGGCGTAGATGCGCCGCAGGCCCTCCTCGCGGGCCTCGCCGAGCGCGGTCAGGTCCGCGCCCGCGCAGAACGCCGGGGGAGCGCCGGTGACCACGAGGGCGTTGACGTCCGGGTCGGCCTCGCACGCGGCGACCGCGTCGGCCAGCTCGCGGGACAGGGCCTCGGTGAGCGCGTTGCGGCGGTCCGGGTCGTGCACGGTCAGGACGGCGACGCGGTCGGAGCGGTCCAGCAGCACCTCGGGCATAGGGTGACTCTACGGAGCGCGGTGGTCACCCGAACCCCCGTCGGTGCGGCTAGGGGGTGGTCAGGGGGTGCGCCGCCGCCGGTCAGGGGGTCGTGGAGAGGCTTCGGCGGGGTTGCGCGGCGCGGGCGGCTGTGCGTCGCGGGCTCAGGGCGCCTGCGGCCGGTCGAGCAGGCGGGAGAGCACGACGGTCGACACCGTCCGGTCGATGATCTCCACCGCGCGCAGCCGCTCCAGCGCGGTCTCCAGGTGGTGGATGCTCGCCGCCCGCAGGTGCACCACGGCGTCGGCCGCGCCGGACACGGTGTAGGCCGCCATCACCTCCGGCATCGGCTCCAGGCGGGCCTTGATGTCGTGCGGCGTCACGTTGCCCCGGCAGTGCACCTCGACCAGCGCCTCGGTGCCCCAGCCCAGCTGGGCCGGGTCGACGACGGCGGTGAAGCCGCGCAGCACGCCGGTGTCCAGGAGCTTGTCCACCCGGCGCTTCACCGCGGGGGCCGAGAGCCCCACGTCCTTGCCGATGTCCGCGAAGCTGGAGCGGGCGTTGGTCACGAGGCACGAAATGATCCGCTGGTCGATCGAGTCCACACGCAACATTCTGCACGACGAAGCGCAATGCAGCGGCATTGTTCGACGCTCAGGGGCTCACTTACATTTCGATCCATGACTTCGGTTTCCCTGGTCGCGCCCGGCGACGCGCCGCTCACCCTCCCCGTCGCCGCCGCTCCCGCCCCCGCGCGGGTGCCGACCGCGCGGCGCTACCTCATGTGCGAGCCGAGGCACTTCGCCGTCGAGTACCGGATCAACCCGTGGATGGACCCGGAGCAGCCGGTCGACGTGGAGCTGGCCGTGCGGCAGTGGCGCGAGCTCAAGGGCGTCTACGAGGCGCTGGGGCACCGGGTCGACGTGGTCGAGCCCGCGCCGGGCCTGCCGGACATGGTGTTCGCCGCGAACTCGGGCACCGTCGTCGGCGGCCGGGTGCTCGGCTCGCGCTTCCGCGCGCCGCAGCGGGCCCCGGAGGCCGAGCACTTCCGCCGCTGGTTCGAGGCCAACGGCTACCCCGGCGTGGTCATGCCGGAGCGGATCAACGAGGCCGAGGGCGACTTCACCTGGACCGGCCGCTACCTGCTGGCCGGGACCGGCTTCCGCACCGACCCGGCGGCGCACGCCGAGGCGCAGGAGGCGCTGGGCGTGCCGGTGGTGTCGCTGCGCCTGGTCGACCCCCGGTACTACCACCTGGACACGGCGCTGTTCGTGCTGGCGGAGGACCTGGTGGCGTACTACCCGCAGGCGTTCTCGCCGGGCTCGCGCGAGGTGCTCGCGGGCCTGTTCCCGGACGCGGTGCTGGCGGACGAGCGGGACGCCGCGTGCCTGGGCCTGAACGCGGTCTCGGACGGCCGCAACGTCGTGCTGCCCCTGGAGGCCCGCGGCCTGGCGGCGGAGGTGGAGCGCCGGGGCTTCACGGCGGTGCCGGTGGACATCTCGGAGCTGCGCAAGTCCGGCGGCGGCCCCAAGTGCTGCACCCTGGAGATCAGGGACTGACGCCGCGCGCCTTCCCGACCGCGCCTTCCCGACCGCGCCTTCCCGACCGCGATCACCCGCCCACGATCACCCGCCCCCGGCGCCCACGCGCCGGGGGCCCGAACCGCGGCGGAGCGGAGCCTGCCCGCCCCGCTCAGCCCTCCCCGCCGCGCCTCGGCCCGCCCGTCCCGGTTGCGCGCCGTCCCGCCCGCCCCGCCCTCCCCACGAGCCCGTTCCGCCCGCGCACAGCCTTCGGAACCAGCGCTGA
This sequence comes from Actinosynnema mirum DSM 43827, assembly GCF_000023245.1. Lineage (GTDB taxonomy): Bacteria > Actinomycetota > Actinomycetes > Mycobacteriales > Pseudonocardiaceae > Actinosynnema > Actinosynnema mirum. Next base: position 7,793,418 of record NC_013093.1, on the reverse strand, counting down.
CCACGGTCCGTCACCGCTGTGGATGATTCTGTGGACAACATGTGAAACACATCCATTTCCGCTGGTCAACGGGTGTGGAGTTCTTCACGTCCCTGTGGACAACCCCAACATGAAGTGGTCCACCCGCCACCCACCCGCAACATGTTGTGCCGCTACTGCTCGCCACCACCGCCCCACCCCGTCACCCGGTCCGGGGTGAGCGCGCCGAGCCGCCCGCCGCCACCCCATCGCCCCCGACCACCCCCGATCGGGCGAAATCCGGTGGCCACCCCCACCGGCCCGCGCATGATGTCCCCGAGGCCCTGCTCCGCGCCCCTGCCGCCCGGCGGGACGCGCCCGGCGGAGCGGCCCGCCCGGTCGTCCGCCGCGGGTCCCGCACGCCTCTCGCCAGCGCATTTGCCGACTTCACCCGTTCGCATGACCTCGCTGGCGTGCGACGCCCTCCTGGTGCTCCGATCGTCAGCACTGCCGTCGCACAGGTAGGGAGCGTGCCGTGAACGAAGTCGACGCCCAGCGCCCGGCCCCCAGCCCGCACCAGGGCGAAACGGCGCGGCGGAAAGCGCCCGCGCCGCTCACCGGGACCGAGTGGTTGGTCAAGCGGGCCCGGCAGGGGTCCGGGCACGAGGACAAGCGCGCCGGCTAGGCAGGCCGCTCGCGCTGGAACGCCGCCCACAGCAGGTTGAGCGGGTGGTCGGCCGGGAACTTCGCCCGCTCGTCCTTGCGGGCGAAGACCCCGACCAGCCGCTCCAGCTGGGGCTTCCGGTCGTTGCGCAGCTCCACCACGCGCAGCCCGGACCCCTCGCGCAGCTCGTTGTTCGCCGCGACCACCCCCAGGCCCGAGGTGACGATCATGCAGCCCTTCACCAGGCCCGAGCGCAGCAGCGACATCCCGTACTGGATCTCGTCGATCTCCGCCGCGATGTCCAGCTCGCTGCGGTAGTCCGGCCCGAACCAGCCGCGCAGGAACTCCGCGATCAGCCCGTCCGACGGCACCACCAGCGGCAACCTCGGCAGCTCGCCGGTGCCCGCGCTCGCGCCCAGCCGGTCCTCCGGCAGGTTCGTCAGCAGCGCCAGTCCGCCCCGCCGCCAGTCGATCACGTCGAAGTCGCCGAACGCCTCCGCGACGGTCCGCCCGGCGGGCGTCACGACGCTGCCGCAGACGATGTCGACCTCCTTGCTCTCCAGCTTGGTCCAGATGTCCTTGGTGCGGATGTGCACGACCTTCAGCTCCACGTCGCGCACCCGGAACTCCTCGGCGACGTGGTCCCAGGCCTTCGCCAGCGAGTCGAGCATGAACCGCGTGGTGCCCACGGTCAGCGTCGTGCCGAGCTTGCGCCTGCACTCGTGAATCGAATCCAGCCACTCGGTCAAAGTGGTCCGCGCCAATTCCACCAGCGCCTCGCCGGTCGGCGTGATCAGCACGTCCTTGCCGCGCCCCTGCTTCACCACCAGGGGTTCGCCGCACAACTGCTTGAAGTTCCGGTTCAGCGTGTCGATCTGCTTCTGGACGCTGGACTGCTCCCGTCCCAGCGCCCGCGCCGCGCGCAGCGCGGACTTCGTCTCGTACACCGCGATCAGTGTCCTGAGCTGGTCGAACGTGGTGTCCAGCAGTGCCGGGGGCGTGTTCAGCAGTCGACTGAGCCGGTTGCCCGCTGGCAGGAGCAACTGCGTCGAGGTGGACATCCGCTGCCTCTCGTGTCCGCGCCGCGCGCGAAGTGTTCTACCGATTAGTTGAACTGAACTTGACCGCACTTCGCGGAGAAATAATCTGAAGAACTTGATCAATTTACCTGGACGCGGAGGTGTCACCCGTAAGAGAATTGTCCCGCGCCCGGCGGGGGACAGCCGGACGCGAGCAGGGGGTTTGGGGGGTTGGGGGCCCGCCGGGTGGCAGCCCGGTGGGCCCCCACGTACTAACCTCATCCGCCGTGACGGTTTCCACGCTCGACTGGGGCACCACGTACCGCGTCACCGTGCTCGACCTCGGGCTCGCCTGCTGCGGCGTCGAGGTGATGGCCGCCCTGGAGGGCGGGCACGACCTGGACGCGCTCGGCGTGGACCCGGTCCGCTCTGCGGGGGAGGCCCACGTGCTGGTCGTGTCGGGCACGGTCACCGACGTCATGTTGCCCGCTGTGCTCGCCGCGTACCAGGAGATGCCGGAACCGCGTTACGTGCTGTCCGTCGGCGCGTGCAGCAACACCGGCGGCCCCTACTGGGACTCCTACAGCGTCACCAAGGGCATCGACCAGGCGCTGCCGGTCCACGTCGCCGTCCCCGGCTGCCCACCCCGTCCCGAGGCGCTCCTGGAGGGCCTCGCCGCGCTGCACCGGATGGTCTCCTGATGCCGCCCGCCACCGCCGCGCTCGCCGAGCGGGTGCCCGGCGCCCAGGTCAAGACCGCCTTCGGGCAGACCACCGCGCACGTCGCGCTCGCCGACTGGACCATCGCCGCCGCGCACGCCCGCGACGAACTGGGCTGCGCCTTCTTCGACTGGCTCGGCGTCGAGGACGCGGGCCGCCCCGGCGCCTCCGGCGGCGCGCACGCGGTGCTGCTGCACGTCGCGAACCCGGACACCCGCGAGGGCCTGGCGCTGCGCACCGAGGTCGGCGCGGACGAGGCGCTGCCCAGCGTCGCCGGGCTGTGGGCGGGCGCCGCCTGGCACGAGCGGGAGGCCGCCGAGATGTTCGGCATCCCGATCCTCGGCAGGCCCGACCCCGAGCGGCTGCTGCTGCCCGACTCGTTCGCCGGGCACCCGCTGCGCAAGGACTTCGTGCTCGTCTCCCGCGTGGTGCGCCCCTGGCCGGGCCGCCTCGAACCCGGCGAGGACGGCTCCTCGTCCCCCAGCCGCAGGCGCGCCGCGCCGCCCGGCGTGCCCGACCCGTCGTGGGGCCCGCGCCCCGAGCCGACCGAGGGCGAGGCCGACCGTGGCTGACCTGCCACCGCGCACCAGGGGCGTCATCGCGCTGCTGGAGGCCAACTGCACCGTGTGCATGATCTGCGCCCGCGAGTGCCCCGACTGGTGCATCCACATCGACTCGCACACCGAGGTCGAGCAGCAGCCCGGATCGGCGCGCCCGCGCGCCCGCAACGTGCTGGACCGGTTCGCCATCGACTACGGCCAGTGCCTCTACTGCGGCATCTGCGTCGAGGCGTGCCCGTTCGACGCGCTGCACTGGGCGCCCGACTTCTCCTACCCCGGCACCGGGACCCCGGACGGTTCCGGCGCGGTCGCCGAGCTGGTCCACGAGCGGGACGTGCTGGCCACCTGGGTCGACCGGGTGCCGCCACCGCCGCCGCTCGACCCGGCCGCCGAACCCGCCCCGGAGGCCGCCACCGGAAGGCCGGGACGGCCGGGCGCGCGGCCGGGCGCCGGACCCGGCGCACGACCCGTGGCACGACCGGGGGTGCGACCGGCGCAGGAACCGCCGCAGGGCCGGGGGCGTTGAGAGGGAGGACCTGAGGCACCCGGAGGCGAGCACCGTGCACAAGCACTTCAACGGGGTCAGAACGGCGGTCCTGCTCGGCGCGATGAGCGCCCTGATCGTCCTGATCAGCTCGTTCTTCGGCGAGACGGCGCTGCTCGTCGGCCTGGTGATCGCCGTCGGCGTCAACGCCCACGCCTACTTCAACTGCGACAAGCTCGCCCTGCGGGCCATGCGCGCCCGCCCGGTGTCCGAGGTCGAGCAGCCCGCGCTGCACCGCGTCGTCCGCGAGCTGGCCAAGGCGGCCCGGCAGCCGGTGCCCAGGCTCTACGTCAGCCCCACGGCCGCCCCGAACGCCTTCGCCACCGGCCGGAACCCGCGCAACGCCGCCGTGTGCTGCACCACCGGCATCCTGGAGCTGCTCGACGAGCGGGAGCTGCGGGCGGTGCTGGGGCACGAGCTGTCGCACGTGCGCAACCGCGACATCCTCGTGTCGTGCGTGGCGGGGGCGCTGGCGGGCGTGGTGAGCGCGCTGGCGAACCTGGCGCTCATCGCGGGCCTGTTCGGCGACGCGGACGACGAGCGGCCGAACCCGATCGCGCTGCTGGCGATCGCGGTGCTGGGGCCGGTCGCGGCGGGGATCGTGCGGATGGCGGTGAGCCGGTCCCGCGAGTACCAGGCTGACGCGTCGGCGGCCGAGCTGACCGGGGACCCGCTGGCGCTGGCGTCGGCGCTGCGCAAGCTGGAGGCGGGGGCGCTGGCCGCGCCGCTGGCGCCCGAGCCCGCCCTGGTGGCGCAGTCCCACCTGATGATCGCCAGCCCGTTCCGGCCGGGGGAGCACCTGGCGCGGCTGTTCGCCACGCACCCGCCGATCGCGGACCGCGTGCGCAGGCTGGAGGAGCTGGCGCGCGAGCGCTAGCCCCCCGTCCCGCCGCTGCCTTGCCCGGCCGCTACTTGTCCAGGCCCTCGGAGGCCACGGTCATCACGTACTGCCCGTACCCGGACTTGGCGAGCTTCTCGCCCTGCGCGTAGCACTGCTCCGCGCTGATGAAGCCCATCCGGTAGGCGATCTCCTCCAGGCAGGCGATCCGCACGCCCTGGCGGTGCTCCAGCACCTGCACGAACTGCCCGGCCTCCAGCAGCGAGTCGTGCGTGCCGGTGTCCAGCCAGGCGAAGCCGCGCCCGAGGTCCACCAGGTGCGCCCGGCCCTCGCGCAGGTAGGCCAGGTTCACGTCGGTGATCTCCAGCTCGCCGCGCGGCGACGGCTTGAGCGAGCGGGCGATGTCGACCACGCCGTTGTCGTAGAGGTACAGGCCGGTGATGGCCTTGTTCGACTTCGGCGCCGAGGGCTTCTCCTCGATGCTGAGCAGCTTGCCGGAGCTGTCGACCTCGCCGACGCCGTAGCGCTCGGGGTCCTTGACGGGGTAGCCGAACAGCACGCACCCGTCGAGGTTCGCGGCGTTGCCCTGGAGGACCTTGGAGAAGCCCTGGCCGTAGAAGATGTTGTCGCCCAGCACGAGCGAGACGTCGTCCTCGCCGATGAAGTCGGCCCCGATCACGAACGCCTCGGCGAGCCCGTTCGGGTGAGCCTGCTCGGCGTACTCCAGCCGGAGGCCGAACTGCGAGCCGTCGCCCAGCAGGCGGCGGAACAGCGGCAGGTCGGCGGGGGTCGAGATCAGCAGCACCTCGCGGATGCCCGCGAGCATCAGCACCGACAGCGGGTAGTACACCATCGGCTTGTCGTAGACGGGCAGCAGCTGCTTGGACACCGCCTGCGTGATCGGGTGCAGCCGGGTGCCGCTGCCACCGGCGAGGACGACGCCCTTCACCGGTAGTTGGTGAACTGGAGGGCGATCCCGAAGTCCGCGCCCTTGAGCAGCGCGATCACCTCCTGCAGGTGGTCCTTCTTCTTGCCGGACACCCGCAGCTGGTCGCCCTGGATCTGCGCCTGCACGCCCTTGGGAGCCTCGTCCCGGATGCGCTTGGCGATCTCCTTGGCCTTCTCGGAGGTGATGCCCTGCACGAGCGTGCCCGTGACCTTGAACACCTTGCCGGACACGGCGGGGTCGCCGATCTCGAAGGCCTTCATGGAGATGCCGCGCTTGATGAGCTTCTCCTGGAACACCTCGATCGCGGCCCGGCAGCGCTCCTCGGTCTCGGACTGGAAGGCGATCGCCTCCTCGCCCGCCCACGACACCTCGGTGCCGGTGCCGCGGAAGTCGAACCGGTTGCTCAACTCCTTGGCCGCCTGGTTGAGCGCGTTGTCGACCTCCTGGCGGTCGACCTTGCTCACCACGTCGAACGACGGGTCTGCCACGTGCCCGGTACCTCCGCGTCGGTGTGTCCTGGAACCGTGGCGAGCCTACCGGGGTATCCCGGTTGCAAGGGGGTGAACGGGGGTGTGTATTGTTCTCCACGCACCGCCGGTACGGGGTGCGGGGCGGGTTGCCCGAGCGGCCAATGGGAGCGGACTGTAAATCCGTCGCGAAAGCTACAGAGGTTCGAATCCTCTACCCGCCACAACACTCAAGACCCCCTGTTCGCAGTCACGCGAACAGGGGGTCTTGTTTTTTCACCCGTCGGAGGTGGGTTGTGCGGGCTTGGGCGTTGTCGGCCATGGGGGACGACCGCGACTTCAAGGGCAACGACGGTTATCCGGACGTTCCCGAGTCGTACTACGTCTTCGACTCCACCGTGCAGAACTCGAAGCTGGTCGGCGTCGGCGATCTGGTCGTGGTGCGGAACCGGGAGATCGCGCTGGGGACCGCGTGGGTCGAGGCGGTCGACGTGGAGCCTGACGTCCCGAAGGTGCGCTACCGCTGCCCCGAGTGCAAGCGGATCGCCACCAAGGAGCGCAAGTTCGAGAAACCCCGCTACCTGTGCCAGAGGTGCAGGCTGCTGTTCGACGAGCGCGAGTCGGAGACCATCACCGTCACCCGCTACACCGCCCGCTACGGCGCCACGTGGCGTGGGCTGGACGGGGCGCTGACCGTCAGGCAGTTGCGCGCGATCGCGGAGAACAAGTCGACCCAGCAGGCGATCAGCCCGCTCCGGGTGACGGCGCTCCAGGCGCTGCTCGAAGCCACGGCCGCGCCACTGCCGCCCGAGGTCCCCGCCGACGCACCTCGTGAGCTGCCCGCGGGACGTGGTGAGGCGCTGGTCAAGGTGCGCAAGGGGCAGCCCGCGTTCCGCAAGGCGCTGCTCCAGCGGGACGGGCTGAACTGCGCCATCACCGGGAAGTGCCCCGCCGAGGCGCTGCAGGCCGCGCACCTGCGGGCGTTCGCGGTGCACGAGAAGCACGACACGGCCGAGGGGCTGCTGCTGCGCGCCGACATCCACGTGCTGTTCGACCGCGGGCTGATGGCGGTGAACCCCACCACGCTGGAAGTGGTGATCATGCCCGCCCTGCGCGCCTACCCGGCTTACCGCGAGCTGGAAGGACTGGTGCTGGGCGTGCGCGAGGTGAGCCGTGAGGCGCTGCGCGCGCACTACAAGAAGACCGTCGGCGTCGACTGAGGTCGCCCCTGACACAACAGGGAGGGCGGGCGCGCAAGTGCTTCCTCTCACTTGCGTGCCCGCCCTGTATGAAGCATAACTCATCTCGAACACATGTTCGAGCCCTACGCGATCGCCGCCCGGCCCGCCTCGGTCAGCTCCGCGCCCGCGCGCTCGTCCAGGCGCACCGCCGCGAGTGCCCTGACCAGGCCGAGGTGCACCAGGTCGTGGATCGCGGCCCGGTCCGAGCACGGCAGACCGTCCACGTACAGATCCGGCTCCCCGCCGCCGGACAGCTCCGCCCTGCCCGCCGCGACCGCGCGCAGCATCGCCCGCACCCGGCCGGACAGCTCGATCGTCGTCTCGATCATGACGCCCCCCTCGCTCCTCGCTACCCCCGCACCAAGGAGAGCGCCGCGGGTCCTGGCGCGTACCGGATCCGGGGCGTTTCACCCGGCCGGTCGAGGTCGGTACCGGTCAAGTCGTCGCCCGGCCGGGGGATCGCGTCACTGTCTGCCGAACAGGGTGATCGGCTGCTCTGATCGGCCCAGCCGAAGTCCCGATGACCGGTCGGCGACGGGAACGGCACGTCGTCGTCTGTAACGGCGTTACGGGTTTCGCGGGGCGGGATGCTGTCCGGCATGACCGGAACCTGGATCGTCATCGCCGGGGTCGTGGTCGGCGTCGTCATCGGGCTGGCGCTGCGGCCCCCCGGCGCGCGGCGCGAGCCCGCGACCCGGCAGCCGCCGCCGCGCGAGCGGCTCGTCGCGCTGCTCGCCGCCGCCGACGAGCTGGAGCGCGGGCTCGACGCCGTGCTCGACTTCGGACCGCTCTCCGCCGGTGAGCTGGCCGCCGTCGACCTGCCCGCCAAGCTGGAGCACCTCGTCGCCCCGCGCGTCCTGACCTGCCCCACCGTCGCCGAGCTGCGCGCCTGCACCGAGCAGATCGCCCTGCACCCCTTCCCGGAGCAGCGCGAGCTCCTCGCCGCCGTGCGCGCCGACCAGCGCCCCGCCGCGATGTCCGCGACCTGGCTGGTGATGCGCGAGGCCGCGGGCAGCGCCGCCGCGCAGCACCACGCCGCCGTCGAGGCCCGCCGCTGCCTGGCCACCATCCGCGACCAGCTCACCCCCGAACTGCCCGGCCCGACCCCCGCGCTCGTCTGACCCGAAAACCCGGAAACCCGAGCAGGACCCCGAACCCCGAGCAGGACCCCGAACCCAGAGCAGGACCCCGAACACCGGCCACGACTAGAGCTGGCCACGACCAGCCCCAACCCGAACCGCCCCAGCCCCAACCGGCCCCGGTCCCCACCCCGCAGGCCACCACCACCGCGCCCGACCGCCAGGCCCGCCCGACCGCCAGGCCCGCCCCTCACCTCGCCGAGCAGGCCGCCGCTGCCGAGTCGTCCACAGCGGCCGGTACCCCCGCGAGCCCCAGAACGGCGTCGAGCGCGGGTTCGGCAGGCCAGCACCACCAGCGGCGCGAACCCGTGCGCCAGCAGCACGCGCGGCGCGTCCTCGGCGCGGCTGGGCACGGTCACCAGCGCCGCCGTCTCCGGATCGCCCCCGCCGGTCAGCGGCCACTCCCGCAGCCGCCGCCCCAGGTCGTCGCCGGGGCTCCGGGCCAGCACGTGCGAGCGCGGCGCCCGCCAGGTCGCGCCGAGCTCCTCCGGGGAGTGCTCCTGCAGCGAGTAGCGCCGGTCGACCGCCGCGCTCCAGGGCCGAGCGCCGCAAGCCCCGAAGCGGCCAAACGGGCCACCCATCCCCCGCCCAGTGTCAGAAGACCTGATCGTGTGAGTAGATCTGTCACTTCACGTGTCAACCCCCTCACCAACCTGCCATTTTATCGCCCAACCGGGGTACATTGAGGTATAGGAGGGGTCTCGGTGGGTGTTCGAGACCCCTCAGTCACGCCAGGACCCCGCAGGCAGGCCGATCCGGCCGACCCCGCGACCCGGCCGACGAGGAGGCTGGATGTCCGACCAGACCTCGGCCCCGACGTCGAACACGTCGCCCAGGTCGACCAACCGAGCGTTCACCGCCTTCGCGGTGCTGCTGCTCGTCGCGGGCGTCCTGTCCGCGTTCCTCGTGGGGGCGAACCTCCCCGACGACCCGTCCCGCCTCAGCCTCCTGTGGACCGGCCCGCTGCTCGTCGTCGGCTTCCTGCTGGCCGAGCAGCTCGCGATCAACGTCGACGTCCGCAGCGGCGTCGCCTGGACGATCTCCTTCACCGAGATCCCGCTCGTCCTCGGCCTGCTCGTCGCACCCTTCGAGGTCGTCCTCGCCGCCCACGTCGTCGCGGGCGTCGGCACCCTCCTCGGCAGGCGCGTGCTCGACCGCGCGGTCTACAACGCCGGCCTGATGTTCATGGAGATCTCGGTCGCCTTCGCCGTGGCCGACGCCGTCAACCGGTTCGTCGGCGACACCGGCCCCGCCTGGGCGGGCGCGTTCGTCGGCACCATCAGCGTCCCGCTGCTCGCCAGCGTCCTCGGCCTCACCGCCCTGCGCCTCATGCGCAAGGGGATGCGCCTGGCCCCCAGCGGCCGACTCGTCCTGCAGACCCTCGTCGTCGCGCTCCTCAACACCGCCGCGGGCCTGGTCGCCTACGAGGTCGCCGACCACGCCCAGTGGGGCGGCCTGCTGATCGTGCTGGCCTTCGCCGGCATCACCGCCATCTACCTCGCCTACTCCGGCCTGCTGCGCGAGCAGCGCGACCTGGAGGCGCTCAGCGAGGTCTCGCTCCGCGTCGCCCGCTCCGGCAGGCACGGCACCGGCCCGCGCGGCGGGGCCACCACCGCCGTCGACGCCGAGGACGGCAAGGCCGAGGCCGACGAGTGGCAGCACATCGCCGAGCGCATCCGCGAGCAGCTCAACGCCAACCGGGTCGTCCTGCGCCTGCGCACCGACCCGCAGGCCCCCATGCGCACCCTCGTCGCGGGCGAGCCGCTGCCGCAGGCCATGCGCCGCGACGACGCCCGCACGTCCCGCGAGGACGCGATGCTCCAGCTCCCCGGCACCCAGGTCCGCTACTTCCGGGTCGCCGACGCGGGCGAGGAGGCCACCGACGCCCTCGTCCGCCGCGACGCCCAGGAGGCGCTCGTCGTCCCGCTGCGCGGCGGGGCCACCCAGCTGCTCGGCGCCGTCGAGGTGCACGACCGGCTCAGCCGGTGGCGCGGCTTCGGCAAGGCCGACATCCAGCTCCTGCGCACCCTGGCCAACCACCTGTCCACCGCCGTGGACAACCGCAGGCTCCTCGCCAGGCTCCGCCACGACGCCTACCACGACCCGCTGACCGGCCTGCTCAACCGCACCGGCTTCCTGGAGGCCGCGGCCGAGCCCGTCCGCGAGTCCGGGGCCGCCGTCGTGCTCCGGGTCGACCTGGACGTGCTGTCCACCGTCCTGGACGCCCTCGGCCAGGCGTGGGGCGACCGCATGGTCGTCGCCGCGGGCCGCAGGCTCCGCGACGAGCTGGGCCCCGACGTCCCGCTGGCCAGGCTCGACGGCGGCGCGTTCGCGGCGCTCCTGGTCGACCGCAAGGCCGAGCGGGTCAAGGAGATCGCCGAGCGCCTGCGCGCCCGCCTGTCCGTGCCGTACCCCGTCGACCGGCTCACCGTCGAGGCGGGCGCCATCGTCGGCTGGGCGGACGTCGCCGAGGTCGAGGACGACGCCAAGGACGCGGACTCGCTGCTCCAGCGCGCCGACGTGGCGCTGCGGGCCACCAGTGAGAACGAGCCCATGCGCGCCTACGCGCCCAGCATGGGCCAGATCTTCCTGCGCCGCTTCCAGCTGGTCACCCAGTTCCGCTCCGCGCTGGAGAACGGCCAGATCTCGGTGCACTACCAGCCGAAGATCGCCCTGCCGAGCAGGCAGGTCATCGGCGCCGAGTCGCTCGTGCGGTGGAAGCACCCCGAGTTCGGCCGCGTCGACCCCGACGAGTTCATCCCCGCGGTGGAGGCGACCGGGCTCGTCGACGTGCTCACCGACTTCGTCATGGACAAGGGCCTGGAGCGGGTCCGCCGCTGGATGGACCGCGACCTGCGGATGTCCATCGCGGTGAACCTGTCCGTGCGCACCCTCGCCGACGAGGAGTTCCCCGACCGGGTGAAGGAAGCGCTCGACCGGCACCGGGTCCCGCCGGAGCTGCTCACGTTCGAGCTGACCGAGTCCGGCGTCATGGCCGACCCCGAGCGCGCCCTGCCCGTCCTGCGCAGGCTGCACACCATGGGCGTCGTGCTGGCGGTGGACGACTTCGGCACCGGCTACTCGTCGCTGGCCTACCTGCGGCAGCTCCCGGTGGACGAGGTGAAGATCGACAAGAGCTTCGTGCTCGGCATGGGCACCGACCTCGGCGACATGGCCGTCGTCCGCTCGATCGTCGAGCTGGGCCACTCGCTCGGCCTCACCGTCGTCGCCGAGGGCGTCGAGGACGACGCCGCGCGCGACCAGCTGGTCGGGATGGGCTGCGACGTCGCCCAGGGCTACCTGATCTCCCGACCGCTCTCCGAGGAGCGCTTCGAAGCGTGGTTGCGAGCGCGAACCGTGCAGGTCAGGGGAGCGCGGGATGAGACGGTGCTCACTCTGGTGCACTGAAGCCGCCCCCCGATTTCACTTCGGACGGGATCTTGTGTAGAGTTCTCCTCAGCTCAGAGAGCGAAGCAAGATCGCACGAAGAGCGGCAAGCCCCTTTAGCTCAGTCGGCAGAGCGTCTCCATGGTAAGGAGAAGGTCTACGGTTCGATTCCGTAAAGGGGCTCCACGACTCGGCCGCGGTGCATGAGCATCGCGGCCCGTGTTGTGTAAAGCGGTGTAGCTCAGTTGGTAGAGCAAGCGGCTCATAATCGCTGTGTCGCCGGTTCAAGTCCGGCCACCGCTACGCGAATGGGTGAACTGTGCCTGCGGAGAGCGCAGGCTGGTTCGCTCCGCATCACACCGGGGGTTCGGCCCCCGGACCCCGCCCAGGAGGGCTTTGCCCCCTGGACCCCCTTTCGGGGGTCCGGTAGGTGGCGATCGTTTCCCTTATGGGTTGGTTTGGGTCAGGACATTAATTGTTCTGGCCCTTGTGGTGTGTTTTCTCCTTTGCAGAGAAGGTTTCTCTGTGGACCCGCTGGAGTGGTAAGCCCGCTTCGGGTTTCGGGATCGTGTGCTCTGAGAAAGGCGAGGACCGTGGCTGCTACCGACGTTCGGCCGAAGATCACGCTTGCGTGTGAAGAGTGCAAGCACCGCAACTACATCACCAGGAAGAACCGGCGCAACGACCCGGACCGCCTGGAGATCAAGAAGTTCTGCCCGAACTGCAAGACGCACAAGGCGCACAAGGAAACCCGCTGAGGTTTTCCCTTCGCGACGCGAGGCCCGTCCCGGTTCGTTCCGGGGCGGGCCTCGTCGCGTAATCTGCGTCTCGTGCCACTCGACGCTTCGTTCATCGGACGGTCTTACCCGCCTACGCCGCCCTACGAGGTCGGGCGGGAGAAGATCCGGGAGTTCGCCGACGCGGTCGGGGCCACGAGCGTGGTGCACCGGGACGCGGACGCCGCGCGCGCGGCCGGGCACCCCGACGTCATCGCGCCCCCCACGTTCGCGATCCTGGTCTCGATGAGCGCCAACTCGCAGCTCGTCGAGGACCCCGAGCTGGGGCTCGACTACAGCCGCGTCGTGCACGGCGACCAGACGTTCAGCCACCACCGGCCCATCGCCGCCGGGGACGTGCTCAGCGTGGCGCTGACCGTCGACAACATCACCTCGCGCATGGGCAACGACATGCTCTCGCTGCGCGCGGAGATCACCGACCAGCACGGCGCCGCCGTCACCACCGCCAAGTCCACGCTCGTCGTCAGGGGGGAATCGTGATCACCGCGGCCGAGGTGAGCGTCGGCGACGAGCTGCCGCCCATCACCCTGCGCATCACCCGCGCCCACCTCGTCGCGTACGCGGGCGCCTCCCTGGACTTCAACCCCATCCACTGGAACCAGCGGTTCGCCGAGGGCGTCGGGCTGCCCGGCGTCATCGCCCACGGGATGCTCACCATGGGCATGGCCTGCCGCATCGTCACCGAGTGGGCGGGCGACCCGGCCGCCGTGGTCGAGTACGGCACCCGGTTCGGCAGGCCCGTGCCGGTGCCCGACGACGACGAGGGCGCCGTGGTCGAGGTCACCGCGAAGGTCACCAAGGTCCTGGAGGACGGGACCTTCAAGGTGAACATCAACGCCAGCCACGACGGCAAGTCCGTCCTCGGCGGGGCCTCCGCCCGCGTCCGCCTCCCGTAGCGGCCCGGCGCGGCACTGAGGGGCACTGAGGGGCCGCGCAGAGGGCCGCAGAGGGCCGCCGAGGGGCTAGAAACCGCCGCAGAACGCGCTGGAGCCGGGACCCGAGGCGGACGCCGAGCGGCGCTCGACGCCGTCCACGCTCACCTGGCAGCCCACCTCGCCGCCCTGCTCGCCGATCGTCACGGTGAGCACGCCGCGCGCGCCGCCCGGCGCCGTCACCTCGCGGCGCCAGGGCAGCGAGGACAGCTCCTCCTGGCCGGTGGACACGCCGCCGTCGTCGAACGTCGAGTAGACGACGGTGGCGTGCCCCGCCACGCCCGTCACCTCGTAGACCACGGTCGCCGACCTCGGACCGGACGGGCCGTTCACCAGCACCGCGCCCACCAGCGCGCCGAGCAGCAGCAGCGACGCGGCGGACACCACCAGCCACCGCCGCGACCGCTCCACCTCCCGCGCGGAACCCATGCCCAGCCCTCCGTCGATGCGGACGTCCCGCAGAGGGCATCGGGAGCGGTGCGGACCCGTTAGCGGTCTACCCCCGAACGTGTGACCCCTGACTGCGCCCCCGGACGAGGTCAGAAGTTCGAGCAGGAGGCGATCGCGAACTCGCCGGAGGCCGTCGCGGTCTTCTTCTCCTGGCCGTCCACGAACACCTTGCAGGTCACCGCGCCGCCGCCCGCACCGGTGCTGACCATCAGCGAGCTGCCGCTGAACAGGCCCCTGGTCCGCACCTCCTTCTTCCACGGCAGGGTCGTGATGTCCTCGTTCACGTCCTCGCTCGTGCCGTCGCCGTAGGAGGAGTAGTTCACCGAGGCGGACGGGGCGTCGCCGGTCACCTCGTAGACCACGGTGACCTCCTTCTCGGCCTGCTCGTTCGCGTTCCCGACGGCCGCGCCGAAGCCCACGAGCCAGAGGACGCAGACGACCAGGCCCAGCGCGGACAGCACGGTGCCGCTGATGGCCAGGCCCTTGCTGTTGGCCGGGTTCCTGGTGAGCTTGGAGACGGCGACCAGGCCGAGGACCAGGCCGACGATGACCAGCGGCCACGCGATGACGCCGATGAACGGGATGAAGCTCAGCAGCAGGCCCACGACGCCCAGGACGAGGCTGCCGGTCGCGAGACCGTTCTGCGCGGGCTGCTGGTGGCCCTGCGGCGCGTGCTGGGCGTACTGCTGGGGGTACGACATTCGGGACTCCCGTTGTGCGGTGGCTCGGCGAGCCGGACGACGGGTTAGTCGGGGTGCCGGGGAATTCGTTAACGATCTTTCCGGTGGTAGGGCACTTCGGCCCTGCGGAAAGGGGCGTCCGGCCGGGGGGTGTCGCGGAACGCCGCCTTTTTCACCCTTTCGAGGGGGATTTTCGGGGGTCGGAAACGCCGAAGGCGGCCCCTGTCGGGACCGCCTTCGGGATGGGGGTTCGGTGAGCTACTTCACCTCGGCGAGCAGCTTCGCCACGCGGTCGAGACCGGTCTTGAGGTCCTCGTCGCCGAGCGCGTAGGACAGGCGCAGGTAGCCGGGGGTGCCGAACGCCTCGCCGGGGACCACGGCGACCTCGGCGTGCTCCAGGATCAGCGCGGCCAGCGTCACCGAGTCGGTGATCTCCTGGCCCCGCAGCTCCTTGCCGATCAGCGCCCTCACCGACGGGTAGACGTAGAACGCGCCGGTCGGGTTGGGGCAGTCCACGCCGGGGATCGCGGACAGCAGCTCCACGATCAGGCGACGCCTGCGGTCGAACGCGACGCGCATCGCGTGCGCGGCGTCCAGCGAGCCGGACACGGCCTCCAGCGCGGCGCGCTGTGCGACGTTCGACACGTTCGAGGACAGGTGCGACTGGAGGTTCGCGGCGGCCTTGACCACGTCGGCCGGGCCGATCAGCCAGCCGACCCGCCAGCCGGTCATCGCGTACGTCTTGGCCACGCCGTTGAGCACGATCGTGCGGTCGGCCATCTCCGGGACGGCCACCGGCAGCGAGACCGCCTCGGCGCCGTCGTAGACCAGGTGCTCGTAGATCTCGTCGCTGATCACCCACAGGCCGTTGGCGTGCGCCCAGCGGCCGATCTCGGTGATCGCCTCGCGGCTGTAGACCGAGCCGGTCGGGTTGGACGGCGAGCACAGCAGCAGCACCTTCGTGCGCGGCGTGCGGGCCGCCTCCAGCTGCTCGACGGTCACCAGGTAGTCGGTGGTCTCGTCCGCCGTGACCTGCACCGGGACGCCGCCCGCGAGGGTGATCGCCTCGGGGTAGGTGGTCCAGTACGGCGCGGGCAGCAGCACCTCGTCGCCGGGGTCGACGATGGTCGCGAACGCCTGGTAGACGGCCTGCTTGCCGCCGTTGGTGATCAGCACCTGGCTCGCGGCCACCTCGTAGCCGGAGTCGCGCTTGGTCTTCGCGGCGACGGCCTCACGCAGCTCGGGCAGGCCCGCGGCCGGGGTGTAGCGGTGGTTGCGCGGGTCGGCGCACGCGGCCTGGGCGGCGGCCACGACCGCCTCCGGCGTCGGGAAGTCGGGCTCGCCCGCCCCGAACCCGATCACCGGTCGCCCCGCCGCCTTGAGCGCCTTCGCCTTCGCGTCGACCGCCAGCGTGGCGGACTCGGCGATGCCCCCGATCCGCCGGGAGATCCGGGGGAGCGCGGGGGCGGTGGGCGCGGGGGTCGTCTCAGGCTCAGCCATGGCGCCAATCGTGGCAGACGCGCCCCCGATACCCGCGTCCGCACCCCCGCTGACCGGGCAAGTTGGAAGATCGGCGGGGGTGTGCAGTATGCTTCCGGTCTTGGAACGCCCCATCGCACCTCACGGAGCTTCGTGAGGGGGGTGCAAGGCGTCTCCCGCCAGGGGTCCGCGAGGACCCAAAGGGGTGTAGCTCAACTGGCAGAGCAGCGGTCTCCAAAACCGCAGGTTGCAGGTTCAAGTCCTGTCGCCCCTGCGTCGAAACGCGATGGTGAGCGGAGGACGGCATGAGCGAGGGCCGCGAGCAGGGCCAGCCGGAAAAGCGCGACGACGCGTCCCGGCCGGTCACCGCCGCCGCGCGCCGCGAGCGCCGTGGCACCGCGCGTCCGGCGTCCCGAAAGGACGCCGGGCGCTCCGCGGAGCCGAAGTCCGACAAGGTGGACTCCACCTCGGACTCCGCGAAGAAGGGCAAGCCGACCCGCACCCGCGAGGGCAAAGAGAAGCGCCCGAACATCTTCGCGCGCTTCTTCCGCTACATCCGCGAGGTGGTCGGCGAGCTCCGGAAGGTGATCTGGCCGACCCGCAAGCAGATGGTCACCTACACCTCGGTCGTGCTGGTCTTCGTGGCCTTCATGACGGCGCTGGTCTTCGGTCTGGACATCGCCTTCGCCGAGGGCGTGTTCTGGCTGTTCGGCTGACGCCGGCTCGCCCGGTCCGCCCCGCAGACGTCGCGGGGCTGTGACAGGCTGGGCACGTGATGCACGAAAGGAAGCGAGACCAACAGTGACCTCCGAGAACGGCGCGAGCGCCCAGGAGCTGACCGACCTGACCGACGAGCGCGACCCCGGCACCGGGGAGGAGCGCGTCGAGGTCGAGGCTGAGGCGTCGTCGGAGGACACCACCGAGGTCTCCACCGAGGACACCGCTGACGGTGATGTCGACGTCGTCGAGCTCGACAGCACCCCGATCGACGCCGAGCCCGCCGACCCCGCCGCCGAGATGCGCGAGGCCCTGCGCCGCGCGCCCGGCGACTGGTACGTCGTGCACTCATACGCCGGCTACGAGAACAAGGTCAAGACCAACCTCGAGACGCGCATCCAGACGCTCGACATGGAGGACTACATCTTCCAGGTCGAGGTGCCGACCGAGGAAGTCACCGAGATCAAGAACGGCCAGCGCAAGCAGGTGCAGCGCAAGGTGCTGCCCGGCTACATCCTGGTCCGCATGGAGCTGAACGACGGTTCCTGGAGCGCGGTGCGCAACACGCCCGGTGTCACCGGGTTCGTGGGCGCGACCTCCAAGCCGTCGCCGCTGACCGTCGACGAGGTGCTGAAGTTCCTGCTCCCCCAGGGCAAGCAGGAGCCCGCCGCGGGCAAGAAGGCCGCGACCACCCCGGTCAAGTCGACCGTCGAGGTGGACTTCGAGGTGGGCGAGTCGGTCACCGTCATGGACGGTCCCTTCGCGACGCTGCCCGCCACCATCAGCGAGGTCAACGCGGACGGCCAGAAGCTCAAGGTCCTCGTGTCGATCTTCGGTCGCGAGACGCCGGTCGAGCTGTCGTTCAGCCAGGTCTCCAAGATCTGATCCGCCTCCCTCCCCCCGGTCTGAGCCGGGGGGACCCCAGGGGGAGCGGGCAGCCACGCTGCGGCTGGCAGGGCCGCGCGCGGACACCGCAATAGAGGAAGCACTGAGATGCCACCCAAGAAGAAGAAGCTCGCAGCGGTCATCAAGCTGCAGATCAAGGCCGGCGCCGCGAACCCGGCCCCGCCGGTCGGCCCCGCGCTGGGCCAGCACGGCGTCAACATCATGGAGTTCTGCAAGCAGTACAACGCGGCCACCGAGTCGCAGCGCGGAACCGTGGTGCCGGTCGAGATCTCGGTCTACGAGGACCGGTCGTTCGACTTCAAGCTCAAGACCCCGCCCGCCGCGAAGCTGATCCTCAAGGCCGCCGGCGTGGAGAAGGGCTCGGGCGAGCCGCACCGCCTCAAGGTCGCCAAGGTGACCATGGAGCAGGTGCGCGAGATCGCGCAGACCAAGATGGTCGACCTGAACGCGAACGACGTCGACCAGGCCGCGAAGATCATCGCTGGTACCGCCCGCTCCATGGGCATCACGGTCGAGGGCTGACCCTCCTCCGCGCCCCGTTCGCGGGGCACCCCGACAGCGTGGGAGGGCCCAGCGCGGCCCGGACCACTACTGATCCACTCAGAAGGACAGAAGCATGAAGCGCAGCAAGGCGTACAAGAACGCCGCCGAGCTGGTGGACCGGGAGCGGCTGTACTCGCCGCTGGAGGCCGCCAAGCTCGCCAAGGAGACCTCCAAGGTGAAGCTGGACGCGACCGTCGAGGTCGCCATCCGGCTGGGCGTCGACCCCCGCAAGGCCGACCAGATGGTCCGCGGCACCGTGAACCTGCCGCACGGTACGGGCAAGACCGCCCGCGTGATCGTCTTCGCCACGGGTGACAAGGCCGCCGAGGCCGAGGCCGCCGGTGCGGACGCGGTCGGCACCGACGAGCTGATCGCCCGCATCCAGGGCGGCTGGCTGGACTTCGACGCCGCGATCGCGACGCCGGACCAGATGGCCAAGGTCGGCCGCATCGCCCGCATCCTCGGCCCGCGTGGCCTGATGCCGAACCCGAAGACCGGCACCGTGACCCCCGAGGTCAGCAAGGCCGTGACGGACATCAAGGGCGGTAAGATCAACTTCCGCGTCGACAAGCAGGCGAACCTGCACCTCGTCATCGGCAAGGTGTCGTTCGACCCGGAGAAGCTGGTCGAGAACTACGCCGCCGCGCTGGACGAGATCCTGCGTGCCAAGCCCTCCGCCGCGAAGGGCCGGTACGTCAAGAAGGTGACCGTCTCGACGACGATGGGCCCCGGCATCCCCGTGGACCCGAACCGCACGCGCAACCTGCTCTCGGACGAGGCCGCCGTCTGACGGTCCCGCACCTGAGCTCACGCCGAACCCCCGGTCAGCAGACCGGGGGTTCGGCGTTTTTCCAGGTCTCCCGCGGCGCTACGGCTGGGCGCAGGTCTCCTGCTCGTAGGCCGAGATCATCCACTTCTCGTTGCTCTGCCGGGTCACGGTGAACTTCCCCAGCCTCGGTCCGCCGGACACGACGGCCTCGCAGGAGCTGACCACCACGACGTCGGTCGTCGGCGTCTTGTACAGCTCGCTGGAGAACGAGACGCCGCTGTAGTTCGTCACGTGCGTGACCTGCGGCTTGAGCGCGGCGAACGCCTCCTCGCAGGTGCCCGCGCCGAAGGCCGAGGCGAACCCGTCCCTGGCGGCGTCCTCGCTGAACAGCACCTTGCACGCCCGGACCCGGCCGGAGCCCACGTCGCCGTACAGCTTCGCGATCGTCTTCACCGGCGTGTCCGGCGCCATCTCCACGGCCTCGCCGGTCGGCCCGCCCGCGGTCTGCGCGCGGTCGCCGGGCTGCTCACCGCCGAAGTACTGGTCGTAGAAGTACTGGAGCACCAGCAGCAGCACGCCCAGGGTGACCAGCCTGCGCACCAGCCTGCTGGCCAGCACGTGCTGCCACCACGGCTTGCCCTTGTGCACGGCGGGCGCGGGCGGCGGGTACGGCTGCTGGTGCGGCACGGGGTAGCCGGGGGCGGGGTGACCGGGTGGCGGGTGGCCGGGCGCCTGGCCCGGCTGCGGGCCGCCTGCCGGGAAGCCGCCGGGCGGGAACCGCGGGGGCGCCTGCTGCGGCTGCGGCGCGCCCTCGGCGAGCCGGGGGTCGGTCACCGGGCCCTGGTCGACCGCGCTGCCCTCGACCACCTGCGGCAGGTTCCCGGAGTCCGCGCCGCCGGGCGGGAGCGCGTCCTGCTGCCGCTGCGCCTCCTGGAAGCGCTCGAACTCCTGGAACCGCTGGAACTCCTGGAACCGGCGGAGCTGCTCAGGGTCGAGGTCAGGTGGGCGCTGCTCGTCCGTCACGCCCGTCATCATCCCGGATTTGGTCCAGCGGGGAAGCGTCGGTTACGCTTGCCGAGTTCCACCCAAGACCGCTGGTCTCATCGCGCCCTCTCGGGCGTGAGGACGAAGGTCCCGCTGGTACAGCGGGCGACCCGCGCAGGAGGACGAGGTATGGCCTGATCGCGGCTCGCCGTGATCCGTCCGCCCTTGTGCTGCCGCGCAGGGGCGTTTTTTTGTGCCCAGAACGCGGACCTCTCGGCTGATCGGCGTCACCAAGCCCAGAGAGGAGGCGATCATGGCGAAGCCCAGCAAGGTTTCGGCCGTCGCCGAGCTGTCGGACAAGTTCCGCGGTAGCTCGGCCGCTGTCGTCACCGAGTACCGTGGCCTCTCCATGGCGCAGCTCACCACGCTGCGTCGCGCTCTCGGCGCGGGCACCACTTACACCGTTGCGAAGAACACGCTGGTCAAGCGTGCCGCGGAGGACGCGGGCGTCGAGGGCCTCGAGGCCCTGCTCGTCGGCCCGACCGCGATCGCGTTCGTCGAGGGCGAGCCGGTCGACGCGGCGAAGGCCCTGCGCGACTTCGCGAAGGACAACAAGGCCCTGGTCATCAAGGGCGGCTACATGGATGGCCGCCCCCTCTCGGTTGACGAGGTCACCGCTATCGCGGACCTCGAGAGCCGTGAGGTGCTGCTCGCCAAGCTGGCGGGCGCGATGAAGGGCAACCTGGCCAAGGCCGCGGGTCTGTTCAACGCCCCCGCCTCCCAGGTCGCTCGCCTGGCCGCCGCTCTGGTGGAGAAGAAGCAGGCCGACGCGCCTGCCGACGCTCCTGCCGAGCCCGCCGAGAGCTGATCACACCAAACAGACTCCGCGTCCGGCCGCAGTTCGGGCGTTGAACAGAAAGGACCGCCATCATGGCGAAGCTCAGCACCGACGAGCTGCTCGACGCGTTCAAGGAGATGACCCTCCTGGAGCTGTCGGCCTTCGTGAAGCAGTTCGAGGAGACCTTCGAGGTCACCGCCGCTGCTCCGGTCGCCGTCGCCGCCGGCCCGGCCGCCGCTGCCGCCGTCGAGGTCGACGAGAAGGACGAGTTCACCGTCGTCCTCGAGTCGGCTGGCGACAAGAAGATCCAGGTCATCAAGGTCGTCCGCGAGGTCGTCTCGGGCCTGGGCCTGAAGGAGGCCAAGGAGCTGGTCGAGGCCGCTCCGAAGCCGATCCTGGAGAGCGTGGCGAAGGACGTCGCCGACGCCGCCAAGGAGAAGCTCGAGGCCGCCGGCGCCAAGATCTCGCTCAAGTGATCTGACGCTTCAGCGCTTCAAGGGCGGGTCCCCCATTCGGGGGGCCCGCCCTTTTTTGTTGCCCTTCCGTTACTGACGTTCCCCCGACCGAGGAGTAACCCCTTAGAGAGCGCCTCGTTGCACTGTGAAGACGATCACGTGATGGGTGTCACGGCGGCGCGGCTGACGGCGGCGGCGACGGGGAGGTGGGATGGGCGTCGAAGTGGTGGTCGACGGCCTCACGAAGTCCTTCGGCGGGCAGAACATCTGGCGGGACGTGACGCTGACCGTGCCCGCGGGCGAGGTCAGCGTGATGCTCGGACCGTCCGGGACCGGCAAATCCGTGTTCCTCAAGTCGCTGGTCGGGCTGCTCAAGCCCGAGCGCGGCAGCATCACGGTCAACGGCACCGACCTGGTCCGCTGCTCCGAGCGGGAGCTGTACGAGATCCGCAAGCTGTTCGGCGTGCTGTTCCAGGACGGCGCCCTGTTCGGCTCGATGACCCTCTTCGACAACGTGGCGTTCCCGCTGCGCGAGCACACCCGCGAGTCCGAGACCGGGATCCGGCGGATCGTGCTGGAGAAGATGGAGATGGTCGGCCTCGTCGGGGCCGAGCGGAAGCTGCCCGGCGAGATCTCCGGCGGGATGCGCAAGCGGGCCGGGCTGGCGCGGGCGCTCGTGCTCGACCCGGAGATCATCCTGTGCGACGAGCCGGACTCCGGGCTCGACCCGGTGCGCACCGCCTACCTGAGCCAGCTGCTCATCGACCTGAACGCGCAGATCGACGCGACCATCCTGATCGTCACCCACAACATCACCGTCGCCCGCACCGTCCCGGACAACTTGGGGATGCTCTTCCGCCGGGAGCTGGTCGTGTTCGGACCCAGAGAGGTCCTGCTGACCAGCGAGGAACCGGTGGTGGAGCAGTTCCTCAACGGCCGCCGCAACGGGCCCATCGGCATGTCCGAGGAGAAGGACCAGGCCACCATCGCCGCCGAGCTCGCCCACCGCGCGGCCGGGCACGCGGACGGCTCGCCGGACGAGGACGTGCGCGGCGTCGTGCCGCAGCTCGAACCCACGCCGGGACTGCCGCCGAGGCGGGCGGTGCGCAGGCGCAAGGACCGGGTCATGGACGTCCTGCACACCCTGCCGCCGCGCGCCCGGCAGGGCATCGTGGCCAGCCTGACCCCGCAGGAGCGGCAGCGCTACGCCGCGCTCGCGGGACCGGCGAACCCGCCGACGCGGGTGGACGAGCGCCCCGCCGGAGCACCGGTTCCCCGCACCGGACCGGGAGACCTCGCGTGAGCACCCCGGCGTTACCCGGAGCCGGTCTGCTGCGCGAGACCGGCAGGCTGTTCGCGCTCGCGGGCCAGGTGGTCGCGGCGTCCTTCCGGCGACCGTTCCAGGTGCGCGAGTTCGTGCAGCAGTGCTGGTTCCTGGTCAGCGTCACGGTGCTGCCGACCGCGCTGGTGTCCATCCCGTTCGGCGCGGTCATCGCCCTCCAGCTGGGCTCGCTGACCAGGCAGATCGGCGCCCAGTCGTTCACCGGCGCGGCCAGCGTGCTGGCGATCATCCAGCAGGCCAGCCCGATCGTGACCGCGCTGCTCATCGCGGGCGCGGGCGGCAGCGCCATCTGCGCGGACCTCGGCTCCCGCACGATCCGCGAGGAGATCGACGCCATGGAGGTGCTCGGCGTCTCGCCGGTGCACCGGCTGGTGGTGCCCAGGGTGCTGGCCGCGATGGTGGTCGCGGTGCTGCTCAACGGCATGGTCAGCGTCGTCGGCGTCATGGGCGGCTACTTCTTCAACGTCGTCCTGCAGGACGGCACGCCCGGCGCGTACCTGGCCAGCTTCTCGGCGCTCGCGCAGCTGTCCGACCTGTGGATCGGCGAGCTCAAGGCGCTGGTGTTCGGGTTCATCGCGGGCATCGTCGCCGCCTACCGGGGCCTGAACCCGGCGGGCGGCCCCAAGGGCGTCGGCGACGCGGTCAACCAGGCCGTGGTCGTCACGTTCCTGCTGCTGTTCTTCGCCAACTTCGTCCTCACCACGATCTACCTCCAGGTCGTGCCCGCGAAGGGGAGCTGACGTGGCCACGACCGGCGAGCGGGCGCGACGCGCGGCGAGCGCCCCGCTGCGGGGGCTGGACTCCCTCGGCGACCAGCTGTGGTTCTACCTGCGCGCGCTCGCCTGGGCGCCCCGCGCGATCACCCGCTACCACCGCGAGGTGCTGCGGCTGCTCGCCGAGGTCAGCTTCGGCAGCGGCGCGCTGGCCGTCATCGGCGGCACGATCGGCGTCATGGTGGGCCTGTCCGTGTTCACCGGCACGGTCGTGGGCCTGCAGGGGTTCACCGCGCTCGACCAGATCGGCACCTCGGCGTTCGCCGGGTTCGTCTCGGCCTACTTCAACACCCGCGAGATCGCGCCGCTGGTCGCGGGACTCGCGCTGTCGGCGACGGTCGGGTCCGGGTTCACCGCGCAGCTCGGCGCGATGCGGATCTCCGAGGAGATCGACGCGCTGGAGGTCATGGGCGTGCCGAGCCTGCCGTACCTGGTGACCACCCGGATCGTGGCCGGGTTCGCGGCGATCGTGCCGCTGTACGTGATCGGCCTGCTCACCTCGTACCTGGCCGCGCGGACCGTCACCGTGCACTTCTACGGCCAGTCGGCGGGCACCTACGACCACTACTTCACGCTGTTCCTGCCACCCGAGGACGTGCTCTGGTCGTTCGGCAAGGTCCTGGTGTTCGCGGTGGTGATCATCCTGACGCACTGCTACTACGGGTACCGGGCGTCCGGCGGACCGGCGGGCGTGGGCGTCGCGGTCGGGCGGGCGGTGCGCACCGCGATCGTCACCACGAGCCTGCTGGACTTCTTCCTCAGCCTGGCCATCTGGGGCACCACCACGACGGTGCGGATCGCCGGATGAGCCGCGACCGCCTCCTCGGGGTGGCCGTGCTCGTCGTGGTCGCGCCGTACCGGGGCGCGACCACCACCACGACCACCGTGCTGCTGCGCGCCGACCGGGTCGGGAACCAGCTCGCGGTGGACTCGGACGTGAAGGTCCCGGGGCTGGTGGTGGGTTGGGTCAGCGCGGAGCTGCCCGAGCTGCGGCGGGGCATCACCGCGCTGGCCGACACGACCATCGAGAGCGCCGACCTCGGACCGAGCACCGGCTGCACCGCCCGGTTCACCGACGCGACCGGCCTCGCCGAGGGCGACGACGTGCGCGTCGCGGGCGTGAGGGTCGGCAGGGTGGACGGGGTGCGGGTGGTGGATCAGCGCGGTCGGGGGCGCAGCTCCGCCGAGGTCGCGTTCTCGCTCACCGGGGAGCGCTCGCTGCCCGCGTCCACCACCGCCGCGATCGAGTACCGCGACCTCGTCGGCAGGCGCTACCTCGCGCTGGAGCAGGGCGCGGGCCCGGTCGGGGAGGCGCTGCCGCCCGGCGGCGGCATCCCGCTGGAGCGCACCCGGCCCGCGCTCGCCCTGACCGCGCTGTTCACCGGCTTCAAGCCGCTGTTCCAGGAGCTCTCCCCGGAGGAGGTGAACCGGCTGTCCACCCGGATCGCGCAGGTGCTCCAGGGCGAGGGCGGCACGGTGGACGCGCTGCTGCGGCACACCGCCTCCCTCACCTCCACCCTCGCCTCCCGCGACCGGGTCGTCGGCGAGGCCATCTCCGCGCTCGGCGACCTGGCGTCCACCACCGCGGGCTTCCTGGACGAGGCCCGGCCGCCGCTCAGGACCGACATCGCGAACCTCGGCCTGGTCGCCGCCACCCTCGGCAACGGGCGCTGGTTCGACACCTACCTGTGCGGGCTGCTGCCGCCGTCGGTGGACCTCGGGCTGGTCGGGTTCACCGAGGAGGGCTGCCTGCCGCCGGGAGTCCAGCGCACGCCGATGGGAGGGGGCTGACGTGGCCACGACCAGGGCGCGGGCGCGGCTGGTCCGGTGGGGCGCGCTCGCCTGCGTGCTCGCGGTCGTGGGCGCCACCGCGCTGCGGTGGGCGTTCAGCGGGGTGGAGAACCGCAGGGTGAGCGCGCTGTTCGCCTCCGCCGTGGGGCTCTACCCCGGCTCGGACGTGCGGGTGCTCGGGGTGCGGGTCGGGACGGTGGTCGCCGTCGAGCCGAGGGGGCGCGTGGTGCGGGTGGCCGTGGAGCTGGACCGGCGGGTGCCGGTACCCGCCGACGCGCGGGCCGTCGTGGTCGCGCCGAGCGTGGTCGGCGACCGGTACGTGCAGCTCGCGCCCGCGCACACCGGGGGCCGGTGATGGAGCGGCTCGCGACCGCGCTCGGGCCGGACGGGGCCAACCGGGACGGCGCGCTCGCCGACCTGCTGGACAGCTCCGCCGACGTGCTCGACGGCAACGGGCTCGCGCTCGGCGACGTCACCGGGCTGCTCGCCGACGAGCGCGACGAGCTGGGCGGGGTGCTGGACGTGGCGCCGCTGGCCGCCGGGAACCTGCTCAACACCTACAACGGGACCTCCGGGACGCTCGACACCAGGGCGGACGTCAACGAGCTGAACCAGCCGCCGATCGTGCTGGTGTGCAAGCTGCTCCAGTCCGTGGAGCCGGGACGGGTGCCGGGGCCGCTGTCGTCGGCGTGCCGGGAGCTGGAACCGCTGCTCAGCGGGGCACTGCCGCTGCCCGGTGGCGCGGACCTGGGCGACCGGCCGTTCCGGGTCGTCGCGCCGCCCGCCGACGCCGTGGCGAGCCTGCGGCAGTCCGCGCTGCTCGGCGAGAAGTTCGTGGAACTGGCCGCGTCCGGGAGCGGGGCGGCCGAGCGGCTCGGCGACGGCGCGGTCAACCGGTTCGGCGGCGCGCTCGCCGTCCGGCGCGACCAGGTCGCGGGCGCGCTCGACGGCCTCGAACCCGGCCTGCGGGTGCTCGCCGACCAGCGCACCCGGCTGGTCGCCCTGCTCACCTCGCTGGACCCGCTCGCCGACGTCGCCGCGGACACCGTGGGCCGCAACCGCGCCGACCTGCGGGCGCTGCTGGACGGCGCCCGGTCGTCCACCGCAGCCGCGACCGAGCACCTGCCGCGGACCACCGCGCTGATCCGGGACGGCGCGGTCGTGCTCGACACCCAGGCCCGGCTCGGCGGTCAGGTCCGGGGGATCAGCGCGGAACTGCGCGCCCTGGCCGAGCGGCTCAAGTCCTCGGACGGGGACCTGCGGCGGCTGATCGCGGTCGCGCCTGGGGCGGCCGAGCAGGTGGCGGGGCTGCCGGCGGAGAGCGGGACGGCGGTCGGCGCGCTGCTGGCGAACCTGCTGACCACCGCGGACGTCGTGGTGACCAGGCTCGACGGGATCGAGCAGCTCGCGGTGACCTACCCGCTGGCGATCGCGGGCGCGCGCACCGTCGCGCCGGGCGACGGGCGGGCGCGGTTCGGGCTGGCGCTGAACGTCCTCGACCCGCTGCCCTGCGCGGTCGGCTACGAGGGCACCAGGATCCGGCAGGGCGCGGACACGGCGACCGCGCCGCCGCTGAACGGCGGGGCGCGCTGCGCGCTGGCGCGGGGGAGCGCGACGGGGGTGCGGGGGGCGCAGAACGCGCCGCACCCCGGCGTGCCGAGCACGCCGGGCGGGGGAGAGGCGGAGCAGCCGGGGCGGGAGCCTGCGGCGCCGGAGGACGGGGCGCCGCTGCTGATCGGGTTGGGCCAGTTGCTCGGGCTGCCGGGCTGAGGGAGGGGACGTGGCGGGAGCGCGCGAGTCGGACCTGCGGGAGTCGGACCTGGGGGAGTCGGAGGAGCACCGCCCTCCGGAGGCGGGGAGCGGAGAGGCGGCGGAGGGCGGGACGCGGGACGCGGACGGGGCAGGCCCCGAGGCGCGGGACGCGGACGCGCCGGGTGCCGCTGCGGACCGGGACTCGGCCACGCCCGCCGAGGAGGCGGCGGACGCCGAGCCGGACCCCGCAGGTGGGGATTCGCCAGGCAGGGGCTCGCCGGGTGGGGACGGACCGGGCGGCGACTCGCCGACCGAGGACCAGTCGGCCGAGGGCGCGCCAGCCGAGGACGCGCCGGTCGGGGACTCGCCTGACGGTGATGCCCCGGTCGCGGCTTGGCGGTCCGGGGGCGCGCGGGGGTGGGGGCGGGTGCTCCCGGTGGCGGTGGTGCTCGTGGTGCTGTCCGCCGGGTACGCGCTGTGGGCCGGGATGACCTGGTGGAGCGCGTCCACCGGGGACTCGGTGGCCTACGCGCGGGAGCGCGACGAGGTGCTCAGGGTCGGCCAGGTCGGGGTCGTCAACTTCACCACGCTCGACTTCCGGAAGGTCGACGAGGACCTGGACCGCTGGCTGGACAGCTCGACCGGCGACCTGCGCCGCGAGGTCGAGGAGGGCAGGCAGACCCGCCGCGAGCAGATCGAGGCCGCGAAGACCGTCACCACCAGCCGCGTCCTGGACGCCGCCGTGACCGAGCTCGACGCCCGAGCCGGGACCGCGGCGCTGATCGCCGTGGTGGAGACCACCGTCGCCCCGGAGGGCGGCCAACCGGTGAAGAAGATCAACCGCTACCGCACCGCCCTGACCAGGACCGACGCCGGCTGGAAGCTGGCGGCCCTCGGCCCGGTCGCGGCAGGCGGCGCGTGAGAGGAGCCCCGCGAATGCCACCCCAGCGCCGCCGCCCCGTCCCCAGCCCGCCCAGGACCAGGCCCCGAGTGGCCGGCCTGCGCAGGCCAGGCCCGCCCGCACCCTCGGAACCCCCACCCACCCCGACCACCGAACACCCGACCCCACCGGAGGGCACGACCACGCCGCCGGACGCGGCCACGACCCCGTCCGCGGCCAGCCCGACCGCGCCGACCGCGCGCGACGAGCGCCCGGAGGCGACCGCTCCGGAGGACGCCCAGGAGGCCGCTCCGGAGGCCGTCGCACCCGTCGCACCCGCCTCGGTGACCGCACCCGCGCCCTCCCCGGCGTCCCCACCCGCCGAACCGGCCTCTGAGCGCCCCGTGGAGCCGCCGGCCGACGCCTCCCGGGACGATCACGCTCCCGAGTTGATCAAGAACGGTGTGGAGCCGCTCAGGCCCGGTTCCGTCGCCCCCTCGCCGACCGGGGGTGACGCGTCGATCGCGGATGGTGGCGAACCGCCGTCCCCGCCGCGCCCGCGCGCCAAGCGCAAGCGCGGGCACCAGGTCCTGTCGACCGACCCCACCCCCGAGCCCTCCACCCCACCCCGCCGCCCCTGGCTCCTCCCCGCCGCCCTCGTCCTCCTCTCCGCCCTCCTCCTCGCCCTCGGAGCCTGGTTCCAGACCGCCGCCTCCCGAGTCGCCTACGACCGCGCCCTCGTCGACGCCGCCGGGACCGCCGAGGTCGGCGGGCAGGTGCGGGACGCCGTCGAGCGGGCCTTCTCCTACGACTTCGCCGACGTCGGCGCCACCGAGCGCGCCGCGGGCGAGGTGCTGGCCGGCCGGGCCAAGTGCCAGTACGACGCGATCTTCGGCCAGGTCCGCGCCCTCGCCCCCGAGCAGAAGCTCGTGGTCACCGTGAAGGCCGTGACCAGCGGCGTCACCTCGCTCGACGGCGACCGCGCCACCGTCCTGCTCTTCCTCGACCAGGTCACCACCCGCACCACCGACAACCGCAGCGGCGGCGGCGTCGCGATGATGCGGGTCGGGGCGCGCAAGGAGGGGGGCCGCTGGCTGGTCGACGGCATGGACCTGTTCGGCCAGGACGCGACCCAGGCCGCCGAGCTGGCCAGGTGTGCGAACGCAGGGTGAACAAGGCTGAAAACGAGTGATTCGGGTCACGTATTCGCCGCCACCGCCCCACGGTCCCGACCGGCGGTTTTCCCCCGCCCGTACCGCCCGCGTCCGCTTCGGACGCCGACCCCCGCGTCGTTCCCGCAGGTCACGGCCGTCACGTCCGGTAAACGCGCGGTGCGCCACGAGGGTGATCGTCGCGTGGCATCTTGACTGCGAGCGTCGTCCGGGTCACTCTGTCGGTGAGCACGAGAAAGGTCCTTCCAGGTGCCTCTCGACAGCCTGCGCGCGCGCAGCTAGACTGCCCCTTTGCGCTGCCCTCTTTCCGTTTGCCCTTCGCCGAGAGCTGGATTGCCGGGCATCGCCGCACCCTTGACAGCCGTGCTAGTTCCGCTGACTAGCCAGCTACCTGTCCCTGGAAGGACGCATCTTGGCGATCTCTCGCGCGACCAAGGCCACTGCTGCGACCAACTCCACGTCGGGGATCCCTGGAGCGCCGAAGCGGGTTTCGTTTGCGAAGATCCACGAGCCGCTCCAGACGCCCAACCTGCTCGACCTCCAGATCCAGTCGTTCGAGTGGCTCACCGGCGACGAGGCGTGGTTCCAGCGCCGAGTCGACGAGGGCGACGAGGCGCCGACGGGCGGCCTCGAAGAGGTCCTGAACGAGATCTCCCCCATCGAGGACTTCTCCGGCTCGATGTCCCTGTCCTTCTCCGATCCGCGCTTCGACGAGGTCAAGGCCTCGACCGAGGAGTGCAAGGACAAGGACATGACGTACGCGGCCCCGCTGTTCGTCACCGCGGAGTTCACCAACCACACCACTGGCGAGATCAAGAGCCAGACGGTGTTCATGGGTGACTTCCCGATGATGACGGACAAGGGCACGTTCATCATCAACGGCACCGAGCGGGTCGTCGTGTCCCAGCTCGTCCGTTCCCCCGGCGTCTACTACGACACCGCGATCGACAAGACGACCGACAAGGACGTCTTCTCGGTCAAGATCATCCCTTCCAGGGGCGCGTGGCTGGAGTTCGACGTCGACAAGCGCGACACCGTGGGTGTCCGCATCGACCGCAAGCGCCGCCAGCCGGTCACCGTGCTGCTCAAGGCCCTCGGCTGGAGCACCGAGCAGATCCGCGAGCGCTTCTCCTTCAGCGAGACGCTGCTGACGACCCTGGAGAAGGACCACACGGCGGGCACCGACGAGGCCCTGCTCGACATCTACCGCAAGCTGCGCCCCGGCGAGCCCCCGACGAAGGAGTCCGCCCAGGCCCTGCTGGAGACGCTCTTCTTCAAGGAGAAGCGCTACGACCTCGCCAAGGTCGGCCGGTACAAGGTCAACAAGAAGCTGGGCCTGGACACCCCGATCAGCACCGGCGTGCTGACCGAGGACGACATCGTCACGACGATCGAGTACCTGGTCCGCCTGCACGCCGGTGAGACCAGCATGCAGCCGGGCGAGACCGAGGTGCCGGTCGAGGTCGACGACATCGACCACTTCGGCAACCGCCGCCTGCGCACCGTCGGCGAGCTGATCCAGAACCAGATCCGGGTCGGCCTCTCCCGCATGGAGCGCGTCGTGCGCGAGCGCATGACGACCCAGGACGTCGAGGCGATCACGCCGCAGACCCTGATCAACATCCGTCCCGTCGTGGCGGCGATCAAGGAGTTCTTCGGCACGTCCCAGCTCTCGCAGTTCATGGACCAGACCAACCCGCTGGCCGGTCTGACCCACAAGCGCCGCCTCTCGGCGCTGGGCCCCGGTGGTCTGTCGCGCGAGCGCGCCGGCATGGAGGTCCGCGACGTCCACCCGTCGCACTACGGCCGCATGTGCCCCATCGAGACCCCTGAAGGCCCGAACATCGGCCTGATCGGCTCGCTGTCCTCCTACGGGCGGGTCAACCCGTTCGGCTTCATCGAGACGCCGTACCGCAAGGTCGTCGACGGCCGGGTCACCGACCAGATCGACTACCTGACCGCGGACGAGGAGGACCGGTACGTCAAGGCCCAGGCGAACGCCAGGATCGACGGGGAGGGCAACTTCCTCGAGGGCAAGGTCCTGGTCCGCAAGAAGGGCGGCGAGGTCGAGATGATCGACCCGCGCGACGTCGACTACATGGACGTCTCGCCCCGCCAGATGGTCTCGGCCGCGACGGCGATGATCCCCTTCCTGGAGCACGACGACGCGAACCGCGCCCTGATGGGCGCGAACATGCAGCGCCAGGCGGTGCCGCTGCTGCGCAGCGAGTCCCCGCTGGTCGGCACCGGCATGGAGCTGCGCGCCGCGGTCGACGCCGGTGACGTCGTGGTGGCCAAGAAGACCGGCGTGGTGGAGGAGATCTCCGCCGACTACGTCACGGTCATGGCCGACGACGGCTCCCGCCAGACCTACGGGATGCACAAGTTCCGCCGCTCGAACCAGGGCACCTGCATCAACCAGAAGCCCATCGTGAACGAGGGCGACCAGGTGAAGGTGGGCCAGGTCCTCGCGGACGGCCCGTGCACCGAGAACGGCGAGATGGCCCTGGGCAAGAACCTGCTCGTGGCGATCATGCCGTGGGAGGGCCACAACTACGAGGACGCGATCATCCTGTCGCAGCGCCTCGTGCAGGACGACGTCCTGACCTCGATCCACATCGAGGAGCACGAGATCGACGCCCGCGACACCAAGCTGGGCGCCGAGGAGATCACGCGGGACATCCCGAACGTCTCCGAGGAGGTCCTGGCCGACCTGGACGAGCGCGGCATCATCCGCATCGGCGCCGAGGTCCAGCCGGGCGACATCCTCGTCGGCAAGGTCACGCCCAAGGGCGAGACCGAGCTGACCCCCGAGGAGCGGCTGCTCCGCGCGATCTTCGGCGAGAAGGCGCGCGAGGTCCGCGACACCTCGCTCAAGGTGCCGCACGGCGAGTACGGCAAGGTCATCGGCATCCGCGTGTTCAGCCGCGAGGACGACGACGAGCTGCCCCCCGGCGTGAACGAGCTGGTCCGCGTGTACGTGGCCCAGAAGCGCAAGATCCAGGACGGCGACAAGCTCGCCGGCCGCCACGGCAACAAGGGCGTCATCGGCAAGATCCTCCCCGTCGAGGACATGCCCTTCCTGGAGGACGGCACCCCGGTCGACATCGTGCTGAACACGCACGGCGTCCCGCGTCGTATGAACATCGGCCAGGTCCTGGAGACCCACCTCGGGTGGATCGCCAAGCAGGGCTGGAGCATCAACGGCGACCCGGACTGGGCGAAGAACCTGCCCGCCGACCTCTACGAGGTCGACCCCGGCACCAAGACCGCCACGCCCGTCTTCGACGGCGCGCGCGAGGAGGAGATCACGGGCCTGCTGGGCTCGACGGTCCCGAACCGCGACGGCGAGCGCATGGTCAAGGAGAACGGCAAGGCGCAGCTCTTCGACGGGCGCAGCGGCGAGCCGTACCCCTTCCCCGTGTCGGTCGGCTACATGTACATCCTGAAGCTGCTGCACCTGGTGGACGACAAGATCCACGCGCGTTCCACCGGCCCGTACTCGATGATCACGCAGCAGCCGCTGGGTGGTAAGGCGCAGTTCGGTGGTCAGCGCTTCGGTGAGATGGAGTGCTGGGCGATGCAGGCGTACGGCGCCGCCTACACCCTGCAGGAGCTGCTCACCATCAAGTCCGACGACGTGCTCGGCCGCGTGAAGGTCTACGAGGCCATCGTCAAGGGCGAGAACATCCCGGAGCCGGGCATCCCGGAGTCCTTCAAGGTGCTGCTCAAGGAGCTCCAGTCGCTGTGCCTCAACGTCGAGGTGCTGTCCTCGGACGGCGCCGCGATCGAGATGCGCGACGGCGACGACGAAGACCTGGAGCGCGCGGCCGCGAACCTCGGCATCAACCTGTCGCGGTCCGAGTCGCCGTCCGTGGACGACGTCGTCAACTGACCCGCCGGAACCGAGGTGGGCGCCCCTACCGGCGCCCCCTCGGTCCCCCC
This sequence comes from Actinosynnema mirum DSM 43827, assembly GCF_000023245.1. Taxonomy (GTDB): domain Bacteria; phylum Actinomycetota; class Actinomycetes; order Mycobacteriales; family Pseudonocardiaceae; genus Actinosynnema; species Actinosynnema mirum. The sequence goes on along the minus strand of NC_013093.1, from coordinate 7,760,728 downwards.
AAGCTCCTGAGCCAGCCCTCCAGCCCTGCTTTCGGGGCAACCGATCCAAAAGGGGAAGAGAGTAGACGTGCTCGACGTCAACTTCTTCGATGAGCTCCGCATCGGTCTCGCCACCGCGGACGACATCCGCCAGTGGTCCTTCGGCGAGGTCAAGAAGCCCGAGACCATCAACTACCGCACGCTCAAGCCGGAGAAGGACGGCTTGTTCTGCGAGAAGATCTTCGGTCCCACCAGGGACTGGGAGTGCTACTGCGGCAAGTACAAGCGCGTGCGCTTCAAGGGCATCATCTGCGAGCGCTGCGGCGTCGAGGTGACCCGCGCCAAGGTGCGCCGCGAGCGCATGGGCCACATCGAACTGGCCGCGCCGGTCACCCACATCTGGTACTTCAAGGGCGTCCCCAGCCGGTTGGGCTACCTGCTCGACCTGGCCCCCAAGGACCTCGAGAAGATCATCTACTTCGCGGCCTACGTCATCGTGGGCGTCAACGCGGAGCTGCGCCACACCGACCAGCCCACGCTCGACAGCGAGATGCAGGTCGAGCGCAAGCGCGTCGAGAACCGCCGCGACGCGGACGTCGAGGCCCGCGCGCAGAAGCTGGAAGCCGACCTGGCCGAGCTGGAGGCCGAGGGCGCCAAGTCCGACGTCCGCCGCAAGGTCAAGGAGGGCGGCGAGCGCGAGATGCGCCAGCTCCGCGACCGCGCCCAGCGCGAGCTGGACCGGCTCGACGAGATCTGGAGCACGTTCGTCAAGCTGGAGCGCGCCCAGCTCATCGCCGACGAGCAGCTCTACCGCGAGCTGTACGACCGGTACGGCGACTACTTCACCGGCGCCATGGGCGCCGAGGCCATCCAGAAGCTGCTCGGCGACTACGACGTGGACGCCGAGGCCGAGGTGCTGCGCGAGACCATCCGCAGCGGCAAGGGCCAGAAGAAGCTCCGCGCCCTCAAGCGCCTCAAGGTCGTCGCCGCGTTCCAGGCGACCCGCAACAACCCGCAGGGCATGGTCCTGGACTGCGTCCCGGTCATCCCGCCGGACCTGCGCCCCATGGTGCAGCTCGACGGTGGCCGCTTCGCGACCTCCGACCTGAACGACCTGTACCGCCGCGTCATCAACCGCAACAACCGCCTCAAGCGACTGATCGACCTCGGCGCGCCCGAGATCATCGTCAACAACGAGAAGCGGATGCTGCAGGAGGCCGTCGACGCGCTGTTCGACAACGGCCGTCGCGGCCGTCCGGTGACCGGTCCGGGCAACCGCCCGCTCAAGTCGCTGTCCGACCTGCTCAAGGGCAAGCAGGGCCGGTTCCGCCAGAACCTGCTCGGCAAGCGCGTCGACTACTCCGGCCGCTCGGTCATCGTCGTCGGCCCGCAGCTCAAGCTGCACCAGTGCGGTCTGCCCAAGCAGATGGCGCTGGAGCTGTTCAAGCCGTTCGTGATGAAGCGCCTGGTGGACCTGAACCACGCGCAGAACATCAAGTCGGCCAAGCGCATGGTCGAGCGCGCCCGCCCCGCCGTGTGGGACGTCCTCGAAGAGGTCATCACCGAGCACCCGGTGCTGCTCAACCGCGCGCCCACGCTGCACCGCCTCGGCATCCAGGCCTTCGAGCCGCAGCTGGTCGAGGGCAAGGCCATCCAGCTCCACCCGCTCGTCTGCGAGGCGTTCAACGCCGACTTCGACGGCGACCAGATGGCCGTCCACCTGCCGCTGTCCGCCGAGGCCCAGGCCGAGGCGCGCGTGCTGATGCTGTCGTCGAACAACATCCTCTCGCCCGCGTCCGGCAAGCCGCTGGCCATGCCGCGACTGGACATGGTGACGGGTCTGTACCACCTGACCTGGCACAAGGAGGACGACCTCGGCGAGGGCCAGGCGTACTCCTCGCCCGCCGAGGCGCAGATGGCGTTCGACCGCAAGGCGCTGGGCCTGCAGGCGATGTGCAAGATCCGCATCACCGACAAGAACCCGCCGCGCGGCCAGGAGCCCGAGGGCTGGGAGCCCGGTCAGCCGTGGCTGGCCGAGACCACCCTCGGCCGGGTGCTGTTCAACGAGGTCCTGCCGCAGGACTACCCGTTCCTGAACGAGGTCATGCCCAAGAAGCGGCAGGCCACGGTCATCAACGACCTCGCCGAGCGGTACCCGATGGTCACCGTCGCCCGGACGCTGGACAAGCTGAAGGACGCCGGCTTCCACTGGGCCACCCGCTCCGGCGTGACCGTCGCGATCTCCGACGTGCTCGTCCCCGAGGCCAAGCAGGGCATCCTCGACGAGTACGAGAAGCTCGCGGACGCGGTGGAGAAGCGCTACCAGCGCGGTCAGCTGTCCTACACCGAGCGCAACAACGAGCTCGTCAAGGTGTGGACCAAGGCGACCGAGGACGTCGCCCAGGTCATGGAGGACAACTTCCCCGAGGACAACTCGATCCGCAAGATCGTGAAGTCCGGCGCGGCGGGCAACATGACCCAGGTCCGCTCCCTCGCGGGTATGCGCGGCCTGGTCACGAACCCGAAGGGCGAGTACATCCCGCGCCCGATCAAGAACTCATTCCGCGAGGGCTTGTCGGTCCTGGAGTACTTCATCGCCACGCACGGCGCCCGCAAGGGTCTGGCCGACACCGCGCTCCGCACGGCGGACTCGGGCTACCTGACCCGTCGTCTGGTGGACGTCTCGCAGGACGTCATCATCCGCGAGATCGACTGCGGCACCACGCGCGGCGTGGGCATGACCGTGGGCGAGGTCCTGAGCGACCGCGTCGGCCTGCACGAGTTCGCGCAGACCAGCGTGTACGCCCGGACCCTGGCCGAGGACATCACCGACAAGGACGGCAACCTCGTCCTCAACCGCGGTGACGACCTGGGCGACCCGGCGCTCCAGACCCTGGTGACCAACAACGTCGTCCGGGTGAAGGTCCGCTCCGTGCTGACCTGCGAGTCCGCGGTCGGCGTGTGCGCGTCCTGCTACGGCCGCTCGATGGCCACCGGCCAGCTGGTCGACGTCGGCGAGGCCGTCGGCATCGTCGCCGCCCAGTCGATCGGTGAGCCCGGCACCCAGCTGACGATGCGCACCTTCCACCAGGGTGGTGTGGCCGGTGACGACATCACCACCGGTCTGCCGCGTGTCCAGGAGCTGTTCGAGGCCCGCGTCCCGAAGGGCAAGGCGCCCATCGCCGACGTCGACGGCCGCGTGCGGATCGAGGACGGCGACCGCTTCTGGAAGATCACCCTCATCCCGGACGACGGGTCCGAGGAGATCCTCTTCGAGAAGCTCTCGAAGCGTCAGCGCCTGGCCAACACGGCCACCGGCCCGCTGCAGGACGGCGACCACGTGAGCGTCGGCCAGCAGCTGCTGGAGGGCACGCCCGACCCGCACGAGGTCCTGCGGGTCATGGGTCCGCGCGAGGCCCAGCTGCACCTGGTGCAGGAGGTCCAGAAGGTCTACCGCGCCCAGGGCGTGGCGATCCACGACAAGCACATCGAGGTCATCGTCCGGCAGATGCTGCGCCGGGTCACGATCATCGACTCGGGTGCGACGGAGTTCCTGCCGGGCTCGCTGGTCGAGCGCGCGGACTTCGAGTCGGGCAACCGCCAGGTCGTGGCCGAGGGCGGCGAGCCCGCCGCCGGTCGCCCGGTCCTGATGGGCATCACGAAGGCGTCGCTGGCCACGGACTCGTGGCTGTCGGCGGCCTCCTTCCAGGAGACGACGCGCGTCCTGACCGACGCCGCCATCAACGGGCGGTCGGACAAGCTGATCGGCCTGAAGGAGAACGTGATCATCGGTAAGCTGATCCCGGCCGGCACCGGCATCAACCGGTACCGGAACATCCAGGTCCAGCCGACCGAGGAGGCGCGCGCCGCCGCGTACGCCATCCCGAGCTACGACGACGGCTACTACACGCCGGACGTGTTCGGGACCGGCACGGGCGCCGCGGTTCCGCTGGACGACTACGACTTCGGTCGCGACTACCGCTGACCGCAGCTCTGGTTGTGGGAAGGCCCTCGGCGTTTCGCCGGGGGCCTTCTCCCTTTGTCGGGGGTTCTTGAGCTCTTGAGGTCCCCGGTCGGGGGAAAAGCAGATCGGCGGCGTCCCTGCGCGGGGCGCCGCCGATCTCGTTCAGCTTCGGTGAAGGTCCGGGCGATCTGCTGGTCCGGTGACGGCCAGCCCCCTCGGTCCCCCTGCGTGGTTCACCCCCGCGTGGTCACCGCCCCCTAGCGGTCACGAGGAGTAGAACAGGCCGGACAGGCCGCGGTGCTTGCGGTGGCCGTAGTGGCCGCCGTAGTGCGGCTGGCCCCAGACGGGCGGCGGTTGCTGCACGTAGTGGACCTGCGCGGGTGCGGGCGCGGCGGCGGGAGGGGGCGGCGGCGGGGTGGCCATCTGCTTCTCCAGCCGGGTGATCGCCTCCAGCTCGCCGTAGTCGAGGAAGACGCCCCGGCAGCCGTCGCACTGCTCGATGTGCACGCCCATCCGGTCATAAGTGCGCATCTGCGCATGGCACTTGGGACACTGCATCACTGCTACCTCCTGTTGCGCCCGGTGACCGCGATATTAGCCGCGGCGCGGTCCCCGGTGGGCCGAGACGATCCGGTCGCAGGTCGCGACCAGGGCTTCCTGCGCGGGTTCCAGCGGCACGCCGTCGCGGACCGACGCGCTCAGCGCCCGTGCCGCCATCTGCACAACGAGCGCGCGGGCGGGCGCCTCCAGCGCGGCCCACGGGTCGGCGGGGTCGACGGCCGGCCCGCCCGCGTCGAGGTAGGCGGTGAGCAGCCGGTCCCACTCGCGCCCGTCGAGCACCCCGGCGAGCAGCAGCGCGGCGGGCCGGGCGAGGTCCCAGGCGGGGTGGCCCCAGCCGAGGTCGTCGAGGTCGATCAGCCGCCAGGCGCCGTCGTGGCGCAGCAGCTGCCCGAGGTGCCAGTCGCCGTGGATGAGCGCGGACCCGCGCGGCGGGTCGGGCAGCGTGCCGAACGCGCCCCGCACGACGTCCGCGCCGGGTGCCCCCGAGGGCGTCTCCCGCACGGCCCGCACCATCCGGCTCCAGGCCCCCGCCTCGGGCGTGCCGGGCGGCACGGGCGCCAGGTGCAGCTCGGCCAGCAACCGCCCGGCGTCCACCAGCGGGAACGCCTCGGGCGCGGACTGCGGCACGGCCTCCCCGAAGGGCCACCGCGTCACCACCCGCCCCAGCACCTCGACCGGCGGCCCGAGCGGCGCGAGCAGCACCCCGCCGAGCCCGCGGGCGACCTCCAGCCGGGCCCCGAGCGCCGAGCCGTCCGTGCCGCGCTCGTGCGCCTTGAGCACGACGTCCCCGACCCGCACGACCACGACGTCCCCGCGCACCGCGACGACCTCGACCGCGCCGGAGCCCGCGCCGGACCCGCCCTCGGCCCCGGCGAGCGCGCCCATCGCGTTGATCAACCCGTCCACGACGTCAGTGAACCACCCGTCAGGCGCCCGACGGGGGCGGCGGGCCGTCCCCCGGCGGGCTGCGGCGGCAGCTCGACCGTCTCCCGCAGCGCGGCCGTGCAGCTGTAGAAGAACCCGATCAGGTAGGTCGCCGCGTCACCGGGGTTGTCGAACGCGGTGTAGAACCGCCGCTGCCCCTGGTAGTCCCAGTACCCGACGAACTCGTCGCACTGGTCGTTGACCAGCTCCCCGGACAGCTGCGCGGCGAAGCCCGTCTCCTGGGACCCGGTCTGGCAGGAGATGAGGCGGATCGGCTTCTCGCCGCCCCAGTCGCCCGAGGTCCTGATGATCGACGCGAGCTGCCGCGGGGACAGCGTGGTCTCGCCCAGCCGCACCGCGTTGCTGCCCTGGCCGTGGACGTCCACGGTGCAGCCGCTCGGGTCGGTGGCCACCCTGGCCGCGGAGTTGTGGTGGTTCGTGAAGTTGCTGCCGTGCGGCGCCAAGCCCGACTGGGTGAACTCGACGTCGCGCCAGTAGTGCTCCGGCCCTTCGGGAGCGGCACCCGCGTGTTCAGCCGCCGGATGGCCTCCCGCTCCTCGGCGAGCGACCTGGGCGGCGCGGGCGGTGCGTCCTGGGGCGGCGCCCGGTGCGGGGCGGGCGGTGTGTCCGGCGTGGTCCTCGGGACGTCGGAACCGGGGTGTTGCGGTGTGGGGCGCTGCTGACCGGGGTTGGTCCAGCTGCCTGGGCGGCTCGGCGTGCCGAGGCTGCCCATGGCCCTGCGCGGGTGGCTGCTGCCGGGCGCCGGGGTGCTGGGCCTGGCCGTTCGGCGCGGGGAACGGCCGCTGCGGCGACGGGCTCGGGGCGTGCGGCACCCCCTGTTGCGAGAGGCCCTGCTGGGCGAACCCCGGCTGCTGGGCAGGCCCTGACTGCGACGTCGGCTGGAACCTGCCGTCCGAGGGGTGGTGGTCGCCGGGCGTGCGCTGGGGCGCGCCGAAGTTCGACGGGCTGCCCTGCTGGGTGGTCGTGCCCTGCTGGGCCGCCGTCGGGGGCTGCTGGGGGCGGGCGCGGGGGTGTTCGGGGTGTGCGCGGGCTGGGGGAACTGCGACGGGAACTGCTGGGGCGCCGCCTGGTTCGACTGCCTCGGCGTGGGCTCCTGGGAGGACTGCGGCGCGTGGGCGGGTTCCGCCGGGGTGGTCGTCGCGTACGACGTCGACGTCGACGTCGCGTCCTGCGCGTGCCCGAGCGGCTGCGGGTCGGGTGGGTTGCCCTGGCCGCCGCCGTCGCGAGGTGCGCTCACCGGCGTCGGCGCTGGCCGCGCGTCCAAGTCCGGCCTGGTCTGCGGGGCGCTGGTCGGGGAACCGCCCAGGTCCAGGGCGCCCCCGAGGGCCGGCGACCCGCCCGGGTCTCCCGCCGAGCCACCGCGCGAGCCGCCGTCGAAGTGGGTCTTCGCGCCCCCGACCGCGCCTCCTGGGCCGCCGCTCGCCGCGCTCTGCAGCAGGTCGTCGAACGTCACGCCCTCGCCCGTGACGACCGCCTCCGCGACCGTCGCCGCCACGCCCGTGACCGCCTCCTCGGCCGCTTCGCGCGCCGCGTTCCGGGCCAGGCCCCCGGTCGCGCTGCCGAGGAGCTTGTCCCCGCCCGCGCCGACCAGCGCGCCCGTCGCCCTCCGGCCACTCGCCCGCCGCCAGCCAGGCGACCTGCTCCAGCCAGCCGGGGATCTCGATGCCCACGTCAGTCGTCCGCCCGGCCCGTGCGCGCCCGGATCTCGTCGTCCAGCCAGCGCATCGACTCCGCCTGCTCGGTCAGGCCGTCCGCGATGGAGGCCATCGCGCCCGCGGCCTTCCGCATCACGTCCTGCGCCTTGCCCACGTTCGGCTCGTAGGTCTTCGCGAACTGCTGCCCGGACTCGTCCCCGCCCCAGCACGCGCCCTCGGCCGCCGGCGCCGAGGTGAGCGCGGCGATCCGCTCGCCGAAGTCCTCGCCGACGGCGCCGAGCCTCCTGGCGGCGGCGACCGCCTCCACCCTGAGCTGCACCTGCCCGCCGGTCACCAGCCGTCACCCCTGTTCATGATCGAGTTCCCGCCGAAGTCCTCGTCCTCGTCCGACGGCGCGGGCCTGCGCGGGGCGGGCCTCGTGAGGCGCTGCGGGGGCTGGCCGTGCGGGGGCCGCACGGCGGGCGGCTCGGCCAGCGGGGCCATCGCGCCGCTCACCTGCTCGCGGACCGACCCCGCGCGACCGGACAGGGCGGCGACGGCGGCCTGCGCGTCCTTCAACGCCTCCGCGCGCTGCTCCACCTCGCGCATGACGCTGTCGAGGGTGTCGCGCAGCTGGGCGTTCCGGGCGGCCAGCGCGTCGTTGTCGCCCCAGTCGGGCATGGCGGCGTCAGGGCCTTCCGGTAACGCCTGGACTGTCCGAAGTGGCCGTCCGAAAGCGGTCGGGAGGGTGCGGCCGGTCACGTCGTCCTGCTCCCCGCGCACCCCCGTCCGGGCGGGCGATCGCGTGGCGCCCACCCCCGTCTGCGCGAGGGTGACCGCCGACCGTGCGCAGGTCCCGTCGCACGGTCCGGCGAACCCCGCGCCACCGGTGGCCACGCGGCGCTGAACTGCGCCGGGAAACCCGGATGCGGATCTCCCGAACCGGTGGTTGAATCGTCCTGACGGGTGAATGACTGCGGGATCCGCCCCCCGGGCAGGGCCGTTTTGACCGGTGCTGACCGTGCGGAGTATCTTTGGTACTCGTGCCCGACCCATGTCGGGCCGCTCCGCGTGCCTACGCGCCAGTTGTTCTGGAAGGCGGGTCGCGGTGTCCTCCACACGCAGGGGCGTCCTGGGACGTGGCCTGCGGACCTGTGGTGAGGCGGTTCAACCCCCGCTCGGCCATGCCGGTGGGGTGCGACACGCCCGACCTCGGGTGCAGAGAGGGACCAGGTAACAGCGCTCGCCGCCCCGGCGGCGGGCACGTGAACGGAAGAAGCAGCCAGGCGTATGCCAACGATCCAGCAGCTGGTCCGCAAGGGCCGGCAGGACAAGGTCGCCAAGCAGAAGACGGCGGCCCTCAAGGGCAGCCCGCAGCGGCGCGGTGTGTGCACCCGCGTCTACACGACCACGCCCAAGAAGCCGAACTCGGCTCTGCGCAAGGTCGCCCGTGTTCGCCTGACCAGCGGCATCGAGGTCACCGCGTACATCCCCGGTGAGGGCCACAACCTGCAGGAGCACTCGATGGTGCTCGTGCGCGGCGGTCGTGTGAAGGACCTCCCCGGCGTCCGCTACAAGATCATTCGCGGTTCGCTCGACACCCAGGGCGTCAAGAACCGCAAGCAGGCTCGCAGCCGCTACGGCGCGAAGAAGGAGAAGAGCTGATGCCCCGCAAGGGACCGGCCCCGAAGCGGCCGCTGATCTCCGACCCGGTCTACAGCTCTCCGCTGGTGACCCAGCTCATCAACAAGGTGCTGGTCGACGGCAAGCGCTCCGTGGCCGAGCGGATCGTGTATGGCGCCCTCGAGGGCGCCCGCGAGAAGACCGGCACCGACCCGGTCGTCACGCTGAAGCGCGCGCTCGACAACGTCAAGCCCGCCCTGGAGGTCAAGAGCCGCCGCGTCGGTGGTGCGACCTACCAGGTCCCCATCGAGGTCAAGCCGGGTCGTTCGACCACGCTCGCCCTGCGCTGGCTGATCATCTTCTCCCGGCAGCGCCGTGAGAAGACCATGATCGAGCGCCTGATGAACGAGCTGCTCGACGCGAGCAACGGCCTGGGCGCGAGCGTCAAGCGCCGCGAGGACACCCACAAGATGGCCGAGTCGAACAAGGCCTTCGCCCACTACCGCTGGTGACGCGACGCCCGGCCGGGGAGACCCGGCCGGGCCGCTCCCGGCCCTAGTGAGCCTGCTACCAGCTAGCTCAAGACAGGGGAAACACCCGTGGCACAGGACGTGCTCACTGATCTGGCCAAGGTCCGGAACATCGGCATCATGGCCCACATCGACGCGGGCAAGACCACGACGACCGAGCGGATCCTGTTCTACACCGGGATCAGCTACAAGATCGGCGAGGTTCACGACGGCGCGGCCGTGATGGACTGGATGGAGCAGGAGCAGGAGCGCGGCATCACGATCACGTCGGCCGCGACGACCTGCTTCTGGAAGGACCACCAGATCAACCTGATCGACACGCCGGGCCACGTCGACTTCACGGTCGAGGTGGAGCGCAACCTCCGCGTGCTGGACGGCGCCGTCGCGGTGTTCGACGGCAAGGAGGGCGTCGAGCCCCAGTCCGAGCAGGTGTGGCGGCAGGCCTCGAAGTACGACGTTCCCCGCATCTGCTTCGTCAACAAGATGGACAAGCTGGGCGCGGACTTCTACTTCACCATCAGGACCATCAGCGAGCGGCTGGGCGCCAAGCCCCTGCCGCTGCAGCTGCCGATCGGCTCCGAGAGCGACTTCATCGGCGTCGTCGACCTGATCAACATGCGCGCCCTCACCTGGCGCGGCGAGGTCCAGAAGGGCGAGGACTACGCCGTCGAGGAGATCCCCGCGGATCTGCTGGAGCGCGCGAAGGAGTACCGCGAGCAGCTGGTCGAGGCCGTGGCCGAGACCGACGACGCCCTGATGGAGCTGTACCTCGGGGGCGAGGAGCTGTCCGTCGAGCAGATCAAGACGGGCATCCGCCAGATCGTCAAGGAGGGCACCGCGTACCCGGTGCTCTGCGGCTCGGCGTTCAAGAACAAGGGCGTCCAGCCCATGCTCGACGCCGTGATCGACTACCTGCCGTCGCCGCTCGACCTCCCGCCGGTCGAGGGCACGCTGCGGGACGGCGAGACCGTGGTCACGCGCAAGCCCTCCACGGACGAGCCGTTCGCCGCGCTGGCGTTCAAGATCGCCGCGCACCCCTTCTTCGGCAAGCTGACCTACATCCGGGTGTACTCGGGTCAGGTCGCCTCCGGGTCCCAGGTCATCAACTCGACCAAGGACCGCAAGGAGCGCATCGGGAAGATCTTCCAGATGCACGCCAACAAGGAGAACCCGGTCACCGACGCCATGGCGGGGCACATCTACGCCGTGATCGGTCTGAAGGACACCACGACCGGTGAGACCCTGTCGGACGCGCAGAACCCGATCGTCCTCGAGTCCATGACCTTCCCCGAGCCGGTCATCGAAGTGGCCATCGAGCCCAAGACGAAGGCCGACCAGGAGAAGCTGGGCACCGCGATCCAGAAGCTCGCCGAGGAGGACCCGACCTTCCGGGTCAAGCTCGACGAGGAGACCGGCCAGACCATCATCGCCGGCATGGGCGAGCTCCACCTGGACATCCTGGTGGACCGCATGCGCCGCGAGTACAAGGTCGAGGCCAACATCGGCAAGCCCCAGGTGGCGTACCGGGAGACCATCCGCCGCAAGGTGGAGAAGTACTCCTACACCCACAAGAAGCAGACCGGTGGCTCCGGCCAGTTCGCGAAGGTCCTCATCGACCTGGAGCCGCTGGAGAAGAAGGAAGACGGCGCGCTCTACGAGTTCGTCAACGCCGTCTCCGGTGGTCGCATCCCGAGGGAGTACATCCCCTCGGTCGACGCGGGCGCGCAGGACGCCATGCAGTACGGCGTGCTGGCGGGCTACCCGCTGGTCGGCGTGAAGCTGACCCTGACGGACGGCGCCTACCACGAGGTCGACTCGTCGGAGATGGCGTTCAAGATCGCCGGTTCGATGGCCCTCAAGGAAGCGGCTCGCCAGGCGAGCCCCGCGATCCTCGAGCCCCTGATGGCTGTCGAGGTCACCACGCCCGAGGAGTACATGGGCGACGTGATCGGCGACCTCAACTCCCGCCGCGGCCAGATCCAGGCCATGGAGGAGCGCAGCGGAACCCGCGTCGTCAAGGCGCTCGTGCCGCTGTCGGAGATGTTCGGGTACGTCGGCGACCTGCGGTCCAAGACCCAGGGCCGGGCGAACTACTCGATGACGTTCGACTCCTACGCAGAGGTTCCCGCGAACGTCTCGAAGGAGATCATCGCAAAGGCGACGGGCGAGTAACCCAAACCGGAGCACCGCAGCACCACGCGGGCTCTCCGGGGGTTCAGTCCCTGGGGTCCGCAAAACCCTGACGTGACGCCCGGCGGGTCGAACCACACCCGCCGGGTAAAGCAATAGAAGTCCAGGAGGACAATCCAGTGGCGAAGGCGAAGTTCGAGCGGACGAAGCCGCACGTCAACATCGGCACCATCGGTCACATCGACCATGGCAAGACGACGCTGACCGCTGCCATCTCCAAGGTCCTGCACGACAAGTACCCGGACCTGAACCCCTTCACGCCGTTCGACCAGATCGACAAGGCGCCGGAGGAGAAGCAGCGCGGCATCACGATCTCGATCGCGCACATCGAGTACCAGACCGACAAGCGCCACTACGCGCACGTCGACTGCCCCGGTCACGCGGACTACATCAAGAACATGATCACGGGTGCGGCGCAGATGGACGGCGCCATCCTGGTCGTGGCCGCGACCGACGGCCCGATGCCGCAGACCAAGGAGCACGTGCTCCTGGCCCGCCAGGTCGGTGTGCCCTACATCGTGGTGGCCCTGAACAAGGCCGACATGGTGGACGACGAGGAGATCCTGGAGCTCGTCGAGCTCGAGGTCCGCGAGCTGCTCTCCGAGTACGAGTTCCCCGGTGACGACCTGCCGGTCGTCCGCGTCTCCGCGCTGAAGGCGCTGGAGGGCGACGCCGAGTGGGGCGAGAAGCTCATCGGCCTCATGGACGCCGTGGACGAGAGCATCCCGGAGCCCCCGCGCGACATCGAGCGCCCGTTCCTGATGCCGGTCGAGGACGTCTTCACGATCACCGGTCGTGGCACGGTCGTCACCGGTCGCATCGAGCGCGGCATCATCCAGGTGAACTCCGAGATCGAGATCGTCGGCATCAAGGACACCTCGAAGAAGACCACGGTCACCTCGATCGAGATGTTCAAGAAGTTCCTCGACGAGGGCCGCGCGGGCGACAACGCCGCGCTGCTGCTCCGCGGCATCAAGCGCGAGGACGTCGAGCGCGGCATGGTGATCGTGAAGCCCGGCACCACGACCCCGCACACCGAGTTCGACGCGCAGGTCTACATCCTGTCGAAGGACGAGGGCGGTCGCCACACGCCGTTCTTCAACAACTACCGCCCGCAGTTCTACTTCCGCACCACCGACGTGACCGGCGTCGTGACCCTCCCCGAGGGCACCGAGATGGTCATGCCGGGCGACAACACCACCATGTCCGTGAAGCTGATCCAGCCGATCGCCATGGACGAGGGCCTGCGGTTCGCCATCCGCGAGGGTGGCCGCACCGTCGGTGCGGGCTCGGTCACCAAGATCATCAAGTGACCTCGCGCTAACTGAAACACCCCCGGATTTGGCTTGCGCACGAGAGTGTGCAACTATTGACGGGTTGCTCGTCGGGGCGGCCGGTTCAGAACCATGGACCTGGCCGCCCCGTCACGAGCGGGGTAAGATCGTTGAAGTTGTGTTGGGCACAAAATCCCACAGGTTTCATCAGTGGGACCGGTTTATGGCCGGGAGGGCGACACGCCCGACCGCGTGGACCGGGCACCGTGACACCGCTCGGTGTCAGTCCTGAATAGGGGGCGGAGCGCGCCGGAGGTCCCGTGACCTCGCGAAAGGTGCCCGCACCGCGGCGGTACTAGAAGCAGAGGAACGGCAAGCCACTATGGCGGGACAGAAGATCCGCATCCGGCTCAAGGCCTACGACCACGAGGCGATCGACGCGTCCGCGCGCAAGATCGTCGAGACCGTGACGCGCACCGGCGCTCGGGTCGTCGGGCCTGTGCCGCTGCCCACTGAGAAGAACGTTTACTGCGTCATCCGCTCGCCGCACAAGTACAAGGACTCGCGCGAGCACTTCGAGATGCGCACGCACAAGCGTCTGATCGACATCCTCGACCCGACGCCGAAGACGGTGGACGCGCTCATGCGCATCGACCTGCCGGCGAGCGTCGACGTCAACATTCAGTAAGCGTGGACGCGGCAGTGTTGATCCCATTTGGGGCGGAGAGTAACGAGACCCATGTCTGACAGGCAGGTTAAGGGCCTCCTGGGCACCAAGCTCGGCATGACTCAGGTCTTCGACGAGAACAACCGGGTCGTCCCGGTGACCGTCGTCAAGGCCGAGCCGAACGTGGTCACCCAGGTTCGGACCCAGGAGAACGACGGCTACTCGGCCGTGCAGCTGGCCTTCGGCGCGATCGACCCGCGCAAGGTCATCAAGCCCGTTGCGGGCCACTTCGCCAAGGCGGGCGTCACGCCCCGCCGCCACCTGGCGGAGCTGCGCACCACGGACGCCTCCGAGTACCAGGTCGGCCAGGAGATCACCGCTGAGGTGTTCGAGGCCGGCGCGGTTGTCGACGTTGTCGGCACCAGCAGGGGCAAGGGCTACGCCGGTGTCATGAAGCGCCACGGCTTCGCCGGCCTGGGCGCCAGCCACGGCACCCAGCGCAAGCACCGCTCGCCCGGTTCGATCGGCGGCTGCGCCACGCCCGGCCGCGTGTTCAAGGGCCTCCGCATGGCGGGCCGCATGGGCCACGCCCGCGTGACGACCCAGAACCTCAAGGTCTTCCGGGTGGACGCCGAGTCCGGCCTGCTGCTCATCAAGGGCGCCGTTCCCGGCCCCAAGGGCGGCACCGTGTTCGTCAAGACCGCTGCGAAGGGTGGTGCCTGATCATGACGACGTCCGTTGAGGTCCGCACCCCGGACGGCAAGACCGACGGCAGCGTCGAGCTGCCCGGCGCCGTGTTCGACGCGCAGGCCAACATCTCCCTGCTGCACCAGGTCGTCGTGGCCCAGCAGGCCGCCGCGCGCCAGGGCACGCACAAGGTGAAGACCCGCGCCGAGGTCTCCGGTGGCGGCAAGAAGCCGTACCGGCAGAAGGGCACCGGCCGCGCCCGTCAGGGCTCGACCCGCGCGCCCCAGTTCGCCGGTGGTGGCGTCGTGCACGGTCCCGTGCCGCGCGACTACTCGCAGCGCACCCCCAAGAAGATGAAGGCCGCCGCCCTGCGCGGTGCCCTGTCCGACCGGGCCCGCGCGAACCAGGTCCACGTGGTGACCGGTTTCGTGGAGGGTGACAAGCCCTCCACCAAGACCGCCCGCAAGGTCCTGGAGTCGGTGAGCACCGCCCGCCGCATCCTGGTCGTGCTGCTGCGCGACGAGGACGTGTCGTGGGTGAGCCTGCGCAACCTGACGCACGTGCACGTCATCGCGCCCGACCAGCTCAACACGTACGACGTGCTGGTCAACGACGACGTGGTGTTCAGCAAGAGCGCCCTGGACGTGTTCCTCGCGAGCAAGTCCCAGCAGGGCAAGGGCTCGGCCGAGGCGGTCGCCGGTTCGTCCGAGGTGGCACAGGAGGACGAGAAGTGATCCCCGACCACAGGGACATCCTGCTCGCGCCGGTGATCTCCGAGAAGTCCTACGGGCTCCTCGAGGAGAACAAGTACACCTTCCTGGTGTCCCCCGGCTCGAACAAGACCCAGATCAAGATTGCCGTGGAGAAGGTCTTCGGCGTCAAGGTCGTCAGCGTCAACACGATCAACCGTCAGGGCAAGCGCAAGCGCACCAAGACGGGCTACGGCAAGCGCAAGGACACCAAGCGCGCCATCGTGACGCTGTCCGCCGAGAGCAAGCCGATCGAGATCTTCGGCGGCCCGGCCGCCTGATGACGACGAGGACTGCGTAGAGATGGGCATTCGCAAGTACAAGCCGACGACCCCCGGTCGTCGCGGTGCGAGCGTCTCCGACTTCGCCGAGATCACTCGGTCGACGCCGGAGAAGTCGCTGGTCCGCCCGCTGCACGGCCGTGGTGGCCGCAACGCTTCGGGCAAGATCACGACGCGGCACAAGGGCGGCGGCCACAAGCGGGCCTACCGCCTGATCGACTTCCGCCGCACGGACAAGGACGGCATCCCGGCCAAGGTCGCTCACATCGAGTACGACCCCAACCGCACCGCCCGGATCGCGCTGCTGCACTACGTCGACGGCGAGAAGCGCTACATCATCGCCCCGGCCAAGCTGCACCAGGGCGACGTGATCGAGAACGGCCCCAAGGCCGACATCAAGCCGGGCAACAACCTGCCGCTCCGGAACATCCCGGTCGGCACCGTTGTCCACGCGATCGAGCTGCGCCCCGGTGGCGGCGCCAAGATCGCGCGTTCCGCGGGTGCGAGCGTCCAGCTCGTCGCCAAGGACGGCCCGTACGCCCAGCTGCGGATGCCCTCGGGCGAGATCCGCAACGTGGACGTGCGCTGCCGCGCCACGATCGGCGAGGTCGGCAACGCGGAGCACCAGAACATCAACTGGGGCAAGGCCGGCCGCATGCGGTGGAAGGGCAAGAAGCCCACCGTCCGCGGTGTCGCCATGAACCCGGTCGACCACCCCCACGGTGGTGGTGAGGGCAAGACCTCCGGTGGTCGCCACCCGGTCAACCCGGCTGGTAAGCCCGAAGGCCGTACCCGCCGCCGCAAGGCAAGCGACAGGCTCATCGTCCGGCGTCGTCGCACCGGTAAGAAGCGCTGAGCAGGGAGGGAGTGAAGGATGCCTCGCAGCCTGAAGAAGGGCCCCTTCGTGGACGACCACCTGCTCAAGAAGGTGGACGTCCTCAACGAGTCGGGTAAGAAGACCGTCATCAAGACCTGGTCCCGCCGGTCGACGATCATCCCCGACATGCTGGGCCACACGATCGCGGTGCACGACGGCCGCAAGCACGTGCCGGTGTTCGTGACGGAGGCGATGGTCGGGCACAAGCTCGGCGAGTTCGCCCCGACCCGCACGTTCAAGGGTCACATCAAGGACGACCGGAAGTCGCGCCGCCGCTAGGCGTCGAACTAGGAAAAGAGCAAGGGGAAGCAGCGATGAACGCCCGTAACGAAGCCGAAGCGCCGGAGCACCCGCGCGCCGTGGCTCGGGCTCGCTACGTCCGCGACACGCCCATGAAGGTGCGTCGCGTCGTCGAGCTCATCAGGGGTCGTAGCGCCAGCGAGGCCCTGGCCGTGCTCCAGTTCGCGCCGCAGGCGGCATCTGAGCCGGTCCGCAAGGTGCTCGCGAGCGCCGTGGCCAACGCCGAGAACAACCTGTCCCTGGACCCCGACACCCTCTGGGTGTCGAAGGTCTACGTGGACGAGGGCCCGACCCTCAAGCGATTCCGCCCGCGCGCCCAGGGCCGTGCGTACCGGATTCGCAAGCGGACGAGCCACATCACCGTCGAGGTGGAGAGCCGTCCCAAGAAGACCAGCGCGAAGGGAAGTGCTCGGTAGTGGGTCAGAAGATCAACCCGCACGGCTTCCGGCTGGGGATCACCACCGACTGGAAGTCCCGCTGGTACGCCGACAAGCAGTACGCCGAGTACGTGGCCGAGGATGTCAAGATCCGCAAGCTGCTCTCGCGCGGCATGGAGCGTGCCGGCATCTCCAAGGTGGAGATCGAGCGCACCCGTGACCGGGTCCGCGTCGACATCCACACCGCCCGGCCGGGCATCGTCATCGGCCGTCGCGGCGCGGAGGCCGACCGCATCCGCGGTGAGCTGGAGAAGCTCACCAAGAAGCAGGTGCAGCTCAACATCCTCGAGGTGAAGAACCCCGAGTCGGACGCGCAGCTCGTGGCGCAGGGCGTCGCCGAGCAGCTGTCCAACCGCGTCGCCTTCCGCCGCGCGATGCGCAAGGCCATCCAGTCGGCCATGCGCTCCTCGCAGGTGAAGGGCATCCGCGTGCAGTGCGGCGGTCGCCTCGGCGGCGCCGAGATGTCCCGCTCGGAGCACTACCGCGACGGCCGCGTGCCGCTGCACACGCTCCGCGCCGACATCGACTACGGCTTCTTCGAGGCCCGCACCACGTTCGGTCGCATCGGCGTCAAGGTGTGGATCTACAAGGGCGACGTGGTCGGTGGCATCAGCGCCAAGCGCGAGCGCGACGCGGCCCCCTCGGCCGAGCGCGCGCCCCGGCGCGACCGCGGTGACCGCCCGAACCGGGCCCGTCGCTCCGGTGCCAGCGGCACCACCGCGACGAGCACCGAGGCCGGTCGTGCCGCTGCTGACGCACAGGCCAGCGACAAGCCGGCCGCGACCGAAGAGAAGACGGAGGGCTGAGTCGTGCTCATCCCGCGCAGGGTTAAGCACCGCAAGCAGCACCACCCCGGTCGTTCCGGTGCTGCCAAGGGCGGCACGAGGGTCACCTTCGGCGAGTTCGGCATCCAGGCCCTGGAGCCCGCCTACGTGACCAACCGGCAGATCGAGTCGGCTCGTATCGCCATCACCCGGCACATCCGCCGCGGTGGCAAGGTGTGGATCAACATCTTCCCCGACCGCCCGCTGACGAAGAAGCCCGCCGAGACCCGCATGGGTTCCGGCAAGGGCTCTCCGGAGTGGTGGGTGGCCAACATCAAGCCGGGGCGGGTCCTCTTCGAGATGTCCTTCCCGAACGAGGCAACCGCCCGTGAGGCGCTCCGTCGCGCGATCCACAAGCTGCCGATGAAGTGCCGCATCGTCACGCGTGAGGGTGGTGACTTCTGATGGCAGCGGGTACCACCGCTTCCGAGCTGCGCGAGCTGACTGAAGAGGAGCTCGTGCTGCGCCTTCGGGAGGCCAAGGAGGAGCTGTTCAACCTCCGCTTCCAGATGGCCACCGGGCAGCTCGACAACAACCGCCGCCTGCGCACGGTCCGGAACGAGATCGCTCGGGTCTACACCGTGATGCGCGAGCGGGAGCTGGGTCTCTCGGCTTCCCCCGAGGCGGCTTCCACTGGTGAGGGTGCGGCATGAGCGAGAACGAAGAAGTGACCACCGAGGCGCGCAACTACCGCAAGGTCCGCGAGGGCCTCGTCGTGTCCGACAAGATGGACAAGACGATCGTGGTCGCGGTCGAGGACCGCAAGAAGCACCGCCGCTACTCGAAGGTCATGCGCTCCACCGCCAAGGTGAAGGCGCACGACGAGCAGAACGCCGCTGGCATCGGCGACCGCGTCCTCCTCATGGAGACCCGGCCGCTGTCCGCCACCAAGCGGTGGAGGCTCGTCGAGGTCCTCGAGAAGGCCAAGTAAGTCAGACCGAGCCCGTCAGGTCGGAAATCTGGCGGGCCAGGAATGGTCAAGGAGACAGGTAAGTGATCCAGCAGGAGTCGCGGCTCCGGGTCGCCGACAACACCGGTGCGAAGGAAATCCTCTGCATCCGTGTTCTCGGTGGTTCCGGCCGTCGCTACGCGGGCATCGGGGACATCATCGTCGCCACGGTGAAGCAGGCAATCCCCGGCGCGGGTGTCAAGAAGGGCGACGTGGTCAAGGCCGTCGTCGTCCGGACCGTCAAGGAGAAGCGCCGTCCCGACGGCTCTTACATCCGCTTCGACGAGAACGCCGCTGTGCTCATCAAGAACGACAACGAGCCGCGCGGCACCCGCATCTTCGGCCCGGTCGGCCGTGAGCTGCGCGACAAGAAGTTCATGAAGATCATCTCGTTGGCGCCGGAGGTGCTCTGACCATGAAGGTGAAGAAGGGCGACACCGTCGTGGTTATCGCCGGCAAGGACAAGGGTGCTCGCGGCAAGGTCATCCAGGCCTACCCCGCGCTGGACCGCGTCCTGGTCGAGGGCGTCAACCGCATCAAGAAGCACACCCGGATCACGCAGACCCAGCGCGGCGCGCAGTCGGGCGGCATCGTGACCCAGGAGGCCCCCATCCACGTGTCCAACGTGATGGTGGTCGACTCCGACGGCAAGCCGACCCGTGTGGGCTACCGGACGAACGACGAGGGCAAGCGGGTCCGCATTTCCCGTCGTAACGGGAAGGACATCTGATGACCACCGCTGAGAAGATCACGCCGCGGCTGAAGACCCGCTACCGCGAGGAAATCGCCGCCGAGCTGCAGAAGCAGTTCGAGTACGCGAACGTGATGCAGATCCCCGGCGTCGTGAAGGTCGTCGTCAACATGGGTGTCGGCGACGCCGCCCGCGACGGCAAGCTGATCGAGGGCGCCGTGCGCGACCTGTCGATCATCACCGGCCAGCGCCCCGAGGTCCGCAGGGCCCGCAAGTCCATCGCGCAGTTCAAGCTGCGCGAGGGCATGCCCATCGGCGCCCGCGTCACGCTGCGCGGCGACCGCATGTGGGAGTTCCTGGACCGCCTGCTGACGATCGCGCTGCCGCGCATCCGCGACTTCCGCGGCCTGTCCGGCAAGCAGTTCGACGGCAACGGGAACTACACGTTCGGCCTCAACGAGCAGTCGATGTTCCACGAGATCGACCCGGACGCCATCGACCGCCCGCGCGGCATGGACATCACGGTCGTCACGACCGCCACCAACGACGAGGAGGGTCGGGCGCTGCTCAAGCACCTGGGCTTCCCGTTCAAGGAGAACTGACAGATGGCCAAGAAGGCTCTGATCAACAAGGCGGCGGGCAAGCCGAAGTTCAAGGTGCGCGCCTACACCCGCTGCCAGCGCTGCGGTCGTCCGCACTCGGTGTTCCGCAAGTTCGGCCTGTGCCGGATCTGCCTGCGCGAGATGGCCCACCGGGGCGAGCTGCCCGGCGTGAGCAAGTCGAGCTGGTAGTTCCGCCTCGGCGGCCGGTTTTTCTCTCTACATCCACTTCGCTGTAGGCCCGTCCACGACCAGCGCCCCGCCCCCGCGAGGGGGCGGGCCGCTCGGACCCTGGCTGGGGAACCGCAGCGAGAAAGGTTGACCAGGTCACCATGACGATGACCGACCCGATCGCAGACATGCTCACTCGTCTGCGGAACGCGAACTCGGCTTACCACGACAAGGTCGTGATGCCGCACTCGAAGCTGAAGGCGAACATCGCCGAGATCCTCAAGCGCGAGGGCTACATCGCCAGCTACCGCGACGAGGATGGCGAGGTCGCCAAGAACCTGGTGATCGAGCTGAAGTACGGCCCGAACCGGGAGCGCAGCATCGCCGGCCTCCGCCGCGTCTCCAAGCCCGGTCTGCGGGTTTACGCGAAGTCGACCAACCTGCCGAAGGTGCTGGGCGGTCTTGGCGTCGCGATCATCTCGACCTCTGGTGGTCTGCTGACCGACCGCCAGGCCAACAAGCAGGGCGTGGGCGGAGAAGTCCTCGCCTACGTCTGGTAGAAGGGGGGACTGAAGGCATGTCGCGCATCGGAAAGCTGCCGATCACCGTCCCCTCCGGGGTCGACGTGAACATCGACGGCCAGGCCGTCAGCGTGAAGGGGCCGAAGGGCACCCTGAACCTGACGATCGCCGAGCCGATCACCCTCGAGAAGGCCGACGACGGCACCCTCGAGGTCAAGCGCCCGAACGACGAGCGCCGCAGCCGCTCGCTCCACGGCCTGTCCCGCACCCTGGTGCAGAACATGGTCGTCGGCGTGACGCAGGGCTACGAGAAGAAGATGGAGATCCACGGCGTCGGTTACCGCGTGGCTCTCAAGGGTTCGGACCTCGAGTTCGCCCTGGGCTACAGCCACCCCGTCAAGGTCGAGGCCCCCGCGGGCATCACCTTCGCGGTGGAGACGCCGACCCGCTTCTCCGTGGCTGGCATCGACAAGCAGCTCGTCGGCGAGGTCGCCGCGAACATCCGCAAGCTGCGCAAGCCCGACCCGTACAAGGGCAAGGGCGTGCGCTACTCGGGTGAGAAGATCCGCCGCAAGGTCGGAAAGACGGGTAAGTGACATGAGCGAGACTGCAACGAAGCGCAAGCCGGTGGGCAAGGACATCTCGACCACCCGCCGCATCGCGAAGACCCGCCGTCACTTCCGCCTCCGCAAGAAGGTCAGCGGCACGGCGGAGCGCCCGCGCCTGGTCGTGCACCGCTCGTCGAAGCACATCACCGTGCAGATCATCGACGACCTCGCAGGCCACACCCTGGCGGCTGCCTCCTCGGTCGAGGCGGACGTCCGCGCGCTCGACGGCGACAAGAAGGCCCGTGCCGCCAAGGTCGGTCAGCTGGCCGCGGCTCGCGCCAAGGACGCGGGCATCAGCAAGGTGGTGTTCGACCGCGGTGGCAACGCCTACCACGGCCGGATCGCCGCTCTCGCGGATGCCGCCCGCGAGGCGGGGCTGGAGTTCTGACAATGATCATCACCGGAATTGAGAGGGACGCCTGATGCCAGGACGCACGCGTCGCGAAGGCGGCGGGGGCGAGCGCGGAGAGCGCCGCGACCGTCGTGACGGCGGCCGCGGCGGCGCGGCCCAGGAGAAGACCCCGCACCTGGAGCGCGTTGTCGCGATCAACCGCGTCTCCAAGGTGGTCAAGGGTGGTCGCCGGTTCAGCTTCACGGCCCTCGTGGTCGTGGGCGACGGCGACGGCATGGTGGGCGTCGGCTACGGCAAGGCCAAGGAAGTTCCGGCCGCCATCGCCAAGGGCGTCGAGGAGGCGAAGAAGAACTTCTTCCGCGTCCCCCGCATCGCGGGCACCATCCCCCACCCGGTCCAGGGTGAGAAGGCGGCCGGTGTCGTGCTGCTGCGCCCGGCCTCGGCCGGTACCGGTGTCATCGCCGGTGGCGCCGTCCGCGCGGTGCTGGAGTGCGCCGGTGTCCACGACGTGCTGAGCAAGTCGCTGGGCTCCGACAACGCCATCAACATCGTGCACGCCACCGTGGCGGCCCTGAAGGGCCTCCAGCGTCCGGAGGAGGTGGCCGCCCGCCGCGGTCTGCCGCTCGAGGACGTCGCTCCCGCCGGTATGCTGCGCGCCCGCGCAGGGGCGGTGTGACCATGGCACAGCTCAAGGTCACCCAGGTGAAGAGCACCATCGGTACCAAGCACAACCACCGGGAGTCCATGCGGACCCTGGGGCTGCGCAAGATCCGCCAGTCGGTGGTCCGCGAGGACACGCCGCAGGTGCGCGGGCTCATCCACGCCGTGCGCCACCTGGTGGTCGTCGAGGAGGTCCAGTCGTGACCATCAAGATCCATGACCTGAGGCCGGCCCCCGGCGCCAAGACCAAGAAGACCCGCGTGGGTCGTGGTGAGGGCTCCAAGGGCAAGACCGCCGGTCGCGGCACCAAGGGCACCGGAGCGCGGAAGAACGTCTCGCCGCGCTTCGAGGGTGGCCAGATGCCGCTGCACATGCGCCTGCCCAAGCTCAAGGGCTTCCGCAACCCGTTCCGCACCGAGTACCAGGTCGTGAACGTGTCCGACCTCGCCCGCCTGTTCCCCAAGGGCGGCCGGGTCGACGTGGACGCGCTCATCACCGCCGGCCTCGTTCGCAAGAACGAGCTCGTCAAGGTGCTGGGTGACGGCGACATCAACGGCGTCAAGCTCGACGTCGTCGCCAACAAGTTCTCCGGCAGCGCGGTCGAGAAGATCGCCGCCGCCGGTGGCACCACCACCGTCCTCTGAGCCTCGCCTCAGACACGGGCGTGTGACGCCTGAACTGCTGAACGGCCCCCGGAGTTCCGACTCCGGGGGCCGTTCTGCGTTCCCGGAGCGGGCCGTCCGGCGCCGGATTCGCGCCCGCTGATCGTCATCCACCACTCTCAGGGGTGACATTTGGATGACTTCTGCGCGTTAGCAGGTGCGCGCGGACCGCGGCACCCCTGTCCGGCGTCCCACTTCGCGAACCTGTTCGCGATGGGCGTAACCAGCGGCTACGCTCCCCGAACTTGATCCATTCGGGGGCTTGCCGGTCACCGGTGCCGATCGGGTAGTAAGTGTGGGGGATGACTGGATGCGGTGACCGGCCCGGCGGCTGTTAAAGTCGCGGGCTGTACCCGGATGGTTCCGGGTCGGTCGCGGCCACCCGTCGCTTCCACCACCGCCGGCCCTGTCCGGCGGGAGCCCACAAGACCGTGCCGGCAAAACGGCCGGTACCGCAGGATGCCGACCCACGCGGGGCGGCAACGCTGATGGAGGTTCGCGTGCTCGGCGCATTCCGCTCGGCTCTCGCGACGCCGGACCTACGCAAGAAGATCCTCTTCACGTTGGGGATCATCGTGGTGTACCGGTTGGGCGCGACCCTGCCCGCGCCGGGCGTCTCGTTCGTCAACGTCAAAAAGTGCGTCGAGCAGGTCGACCAGCAGGGCATCTACTCCCTGATCAACCTGTTCAGCGGCGGCGCGCTCCTGAACTTGTCGATCTTCGCGCTGGGCATCATGCCCTACATCACCGCGAGCATCATCGTCCAGCTGCTCACCGTGGTCATCCCGCGGTTCGAGCAGCTGAAGAAGGAAGGCCAGTCCGGCCAGGGCAAGCTGACCCAGTACACCCGGTACCTGACGATCGCGCTCGCGGTCCTGCAGTCCACCGGCATCATCGCCCTGGCGGTGCGCGGTCAGCTGTTCGCCAACTGCGACGTCCCGGTCATCCCGGACGACAGCATCTTCTCCCTGATCGTCATGGTCGTGACCATGACCGCGGGCACCAGCGTCATCATGTGGCTCGGCGAGATCATCACCGAGAAGGGCATCGGCAACGGCATGTCGTTGCTGATCTTCACCGGCATCGCGGCCCGCGTCCCGGTCGAGGGCCAGGTCATCTGGAGCCGCGGCGGCCTGACCTTCGCGCTGGTCTGCGTGGCGGCCCTGCTGATCATCGCCAGCGTCATCTACGTGGAGCAGGCCCAGCGCCGCATCCCCGTCCAGTACGCGAAGCGCATGATCGGCCGCAGGATGTACGGCGGCACCTCGACCTACCTGCCGCTGAAGGTGAACCAGGCCGGTGTCATCCCGGTCATCTTCGCCTCGTCGCTGCTCTACCTGCCCGACCTGATCTCGCGCCTGACCGCCGCCAACGACGGCTCGGCGCCCGGCTGGTGGCAGACCTTCGTCGCGACCCACCTGGTCTCGCAGTCCAGCCCGGTGCACATCGCGCTGTACTTCATGCTGATCGTCTTCTTCACCTACTTCTACGTCGGCATCACGTTCAACCCGGACGAGCGCGCGGACGAGATGAAGAAGTTCGGTGGGTTCATCCCCGGCATCCGGCCGGGCCGCCCCACCGCCGAGTACCTCCGCTTCGTCCTGGGGCGGATCACGCTGCCCGGCTCGCTGTACCTCGGTATCGTCGCGATCCTGCCGAACCTGTTCCTCGACCTCACCGGTGAGGGGCAGAACCAGAACTTCCCCCTCGGCGGCACGGCGGTGCTGATCATGGTCGGTGTCGGCCTCGACACCGTGAAGCAGATCGAGAGCCAGCTCATGCAGCGCAATTACGAAGGGTTCCTCCGCTAGATGCGACTCGTTCTCGTCGGCCCGCCCGGAGCGGGCAAGGGCACGCAGGCCAAGAATCTCAGCGCCGCGCTCGCCGTGCCGCACATCTCCACGGGGGACCTGTTCCGCGCGCACATCAGCGAGCAGACCCCGCTCGGCCTCGAGGTCCAGGAGTACCTGGACGCGGGCGAGCTCGTGCCCGACGAGGTGACGAACAAGATGGTGCGCGAGCGCCTCGCCGAGCCGGACGCCGCGAACGGCTTCCTGCTCGACGGGTTCCCGCGCAACGTCGCCCAGGCGGACGTCCTCGGCGCCCTGCTCGCCTCCGAGGGGCACGAGCTGGACGCCGTGCTGGAGTTCCGGATCGACGAGGAGATCGTCGTCGAGCGGCTGCTCGCCCGTGGCCGCGCCGACGACAAGGAGGACGTCATCCGGCACCGCCAGCAGGTCTACCGCACCGAGACGGCCCCGCTGCTGGAGTACTACTCCCGCATCGTCGTCACGATCGACGCGGTCGGCGACGTCACCGAGATCAGCGAGCGGGCGCTGGCCGCGCTCCGCGGCGAGAAGTGACCGGTGGACTGCTCGATGCACTCCGGCGAATCGCACCAGGCGGTCGTGACCGCATGATCGAGATCAAGACCCGCGGCCAGCTGGAGGCCATGCGCGCCTCCGGCCTGGTCGTGGCGAAGGCCCTGACCCTGATGGCCGCGCACGCCAAGGCGGGGGTCAGCACGGCCGAGCTGGACCAGCTCGCCGAGCAGACCATCCGCGACGCGGGCGCCGTGCCGAGCTTCAAGGGCTATCACGGGTTCCCGGCGAGCATCTGCGCGTCGGTCAACCAGCAGGTGGTCCACGGCATCCCCAGCCGCACCCAGGTGCTCGCGGACGGCGACCTGCTGTCGATCGACTGCGGCGCGATCCTGGACGGCTGGCACGGCGACTCGGCGCTCACCATCCCGATCGGGACGGTCACCGAGGCCGAGCTGAAGCTGTCCGAGGCGACCAGGACGTCGATGCTCGCGGGCATCGAGGCCGCGGTGGCGGGCGCGAAGCTGTCGGACGTCTCGTTCGCCATCGAGTCCGAGACGATCGCGGCGGGCGAGCGCGACGGCGTCGAGTACGGGATCGTCGACGGGTACGGCGGCCACGGCATCGGCACCAAGATGCACATGGACCCGTTCCTGCCGAACTACGGCAAGCCCGGCAAGGGCCCCCGGCTCAAGCCCGGCATGGCGATCGCGATCGAGCCGATGCTGACCCTGGGCACGGACCAGACGGTGGAGCTGTCGGACGGCTGGACGGTCGTCACGGCGGACAAGTCGAAGGCCGCGCACTGGGAGCACAGCGTGGCCATCACCGAGGACGGCCCCTGGGTGCTGACGGCGCCCGAGGAGGGCTGAGACCCCCGGTCGTGCGAGCGGCCCCCGACCCAGCTGGGTCGGGGGCCGCTCTGCGTTCTGAGCCTGCGTTCCGGGCCTGTTCGGACCGGGCCTGTTCGGACCGGGCCCGGTCAGGACCGGGCCTCGGGGGCCTCGGTCAGACCTCGTCGTGCCCGGCCGCGTCGCACTCGCCGGGCGCGCAGCCCGCGGGGCAGCGGCGCGCGGCCAGTCCGGTGGTCAGCAGGGCGCAGGACGCGATCCCGGCCAGCAGCAGAGCCGTGGTCAGCACGGGTTCCCACCTCCCGCCGGGACGCGTGCGGTCCCGGTAGGGGTATTCCACCGGATGCTTCACCCGGACGTGGCCCGAACGGTCCCGCTGTCACACCAACGGGCTAAGGGGGGTGGGGTTTCTTCCCCCGTGGACGGGGGCTACCTGGATACCGCTCGGGGTCGTGGGTCGCCACCATGGAGGTGTGATCGAACCCGTGAAGCCCGAGGACATCAGGGTCTCGGACAAGGACCGCGAGCAGGTCCAGGACTTCCTCCGGCGCGCCCACGTCGAGGGCTCCCTCGACGTGACCGAGTTCGACGAGCGCGTCGTGGAGGCGCTGCGCGCCAGGACGCGCGGGGACCTCGCCCGGCTCATCGCGGACCTGCCGGTGCCGGACACCGAGCCGCTCGACTTCCGCCCCCGGCCGCAGGCGCCCGCGCCGACCGCCGGGTACTCCCGGCCCGACTCGAAGTACCACCGCGTGCTCCGGGTCCTCACCCAGGTCTGGCTCGCGGTGAGCGCGCTGAACTTCGTCGTCTGGCTGCTGGTCAACGTCTCCGACTTCATCGACGGGCACGGGCTCGACTACCCCTGGTTCCTCTGGTTCACCGCGCCCCTCGGCGCCGCGCTGGGCGCGCTGTGGTGGCTCGCCCCCCGCGAGCAGCGGGTGCGCGGGTAGCTTCGGGGGGACCGGAGGGACGGGGGAGCGGTGACTGCCGAGGAGCGCGACAAGGCGCAGGCGCTGGAGGTGCTGGGCGAGGCCCGCGCCGAGGGGCGGATCAGCGAGGGCGAGCTGCGGCGGCGCTCGGGCGAGGTGCGGGCGGCGAGCACGTACGCCGAGCTGACCGCCGCGCTGACCGGGCCGCCGCGCCCGGAGGCCCCGCAGGCGCCCCCCGAGCGGGCCTCGTGGCTGTCCGCTCTGGTCAACGGCTGGCGCTCGCAGGACCCGTCCGTGCCCCGGTCGGCCGACCACCTGCCCGCCGCCGAGCCGCCGCGCGCCGAGCCCGGATCCGCGCGCTCCCGCTCCGCCGAGGCGTCCGCCCGGCAGGAGGGCGCGCCCGCCGACCGGCCCGAGTGGGCGACCACGCTGGTCAACGCCTGGAACTCGCGGGACCTGTCCGACGCGCTGAGCGTGCTCGCCGTCGTCGTCTTCCTGGTGTGGGGCCTGGCCGCGCTGCGGGCCGAGATCATGCCTCATCCGTGGTGGATCTGGGTCGCCCTGGCGGCCATGGTCACCCGATTTGGGCGTTCGGGCGACGGCGCGTAGTATGGGGCGGTGGCGCACACGTCGCGCCGGTTCCGCCATGCCCGTGGAGGTCGTCAGACCCCGGCAGGCAGCAGGTTCGCAAGGGCCTAGACGGACTCGGGGTCGTGCGTGCCCTAATCCGGAAGTACCCACCGTCACGAAACGCGGAGGACATGGGCAAGAAGGACGGGGCCATTGAGGTCGAGGGCCGCGTAGTCGAGCCGCTTCCCAACGCGATGTTCCGAGTCGAGTTGGAGAACGGGCACAAGGTCCTGGCGCACATCAGCGGCAAGATGCGTCAGCACTACATCCGAATCCTCCCCGAGGACCGGGTTGTCGTGGAGCTCTCGCCCTACGACCTGTCCCGCGGGCGCATCGTCTACCGCTACAAGTGACCTCCGGTGCCCGGTCACGGGCACTCGGCCACAAGCAGGAGAGCTCAGGCGTGAAGGTTCAGCCGAGCGTCAAGAAGATCTGCGACAAGTGCAAGGTGATCCGCCGTCACGGCCGGGTCATGGTGATCTGCGAGAACCTGCGCCACAAGCAGCGCCAGGGCTGAGCAGCACCCGCTGTCGTCGTTCGCCACGACGCTAAAGACAAGCAAGCCTCTTCGCACCTGCCCACACCCCTGACAGGGGGCGTGGGCACACCCCCGGACTCCAGGCCGGGGCCGGGACGCCGCCCGCGAGAGCGGGCGGAACTGACGCAGCGAGTCAGTCCCGGGAACGGGCGAGGAGCAAACCTGGAGCGACACCACTGTTAGGAGCAAGCGCCGAATGGCACGACTCGCTGGCGTCGACCTCCCCCGCGAAAAGCGGTTGGAGATCGCGCTCACCTACATCTTCGGCATCGGTCGTACGCGCTCCAAGGAGCTGCTGAAGGCCACCGAGATCTCCCCGGACCTCCGGGTGAAGGACCTCGGTGACGACGACCTCGCCAAGCTGCGGGACTACATCGAAGAGCACTTCAAGCTTGAGGGTGATCTCCGCCGCGAGATCCAGGCCGACATCCGTCGCAAGATGGAGATCGGTTGCTACGAAGGCCTGCGCCACCGTCGCAACCTGCCCGTCCGCGGGCAGCGCACCAAGACGAACGCGCGCACTCGCAAGGGTCCGAAGAAGACCGTTGCGGGCAAGAAGAAGGCCGGCAAGAAGTAACCTCGCGCACCTGAAGTAGGAGATCACCCAGAATGCCACCCAAGACCCGTCAGGGCGCCGGGGTCAAGAAGGTCCGGCGCAAGGAAAAGAAGAACATCTCGCACGGCCAGGCCCACATCAAGAGCACGTTCAACAACACCATCGTGTCCATCACGGACCCGCTGGGCAACGTGATCAGCTGGGCTTCCGCAGGCCACGTCGGCTTCAAGGGCTCGCGCAAGTCGACGCCCTTCGCCGCGCAGATGGCCGCGGAGAACGCCGCGCGCAAGGCCGCCGAGCACGGCGTGCGCAAGGTGGACGTGTTCGTGAAGGGTCCCGGCTCCGGCCGCGAGACCGCGATCCGTTCGCTGCAGGCCGCCGGCCTCGAGGTCGGCACCATCCAGGACGTGACCCCGCAGCCCCACAACGGCTGCCGCCCGCCCAAGCGGCGCCGGGTCTGAGGCACGGGGAGGAGTAAGCACTCATGGCTCGCTACACCGGACCGGCCACGCGCATCTCGCGTCGCCTCAAGGTCGACCTCATCGGTGGGGACCAGGCGTTCGAGCGCCGCCCCTACCCGCCCGGCCAGCACGGCCGAGGGCGCATCAAGGAGTCCGAGTACCTCCTGCAGCTGCAGGAGAAGCAGAAGGCTCGCTACACGTACGGCATCCTTGAGAAGCAGTTCGTCCGCTACTACAAGGAAGCGGTTCGCCGCACCGGCAAGACCGGTGAGAACCTGCTGCAGATCCTCGAGTCGCGCCTGGACAACGTGGTGTACCGCGCCGGTCTGGCCCGCACCCGCCGTCAGGCCCGCCAGCTGGTCAGCCACGGTCACTTCCTGGTCAACGGCCACAAGGTGAACATCCCGAGCTACCAGGTGTCGAAGTTCGACATCATCGACGTCAAGCCCAAGTCGCTGCCGCTGCTGCCCTTCGAGGCCGCGCGCGCGTCCTTCGGCGACCGTCCGGTGCCGGCGTGGCTGCAGGTCGTCCCGTCGAACCTGCGGATCCTGGTGCACCAGCTCCCGGAGCGGGCGCAGATCGACACGCCCGTCACCGAGCAGCTGATCGTCGAGCTCTACTCGAAGTGATCCTCCTGGAGGGCGGCCCGACGGGCCGCCCTCCAGTCGGGTCCCGCGACGGCACTAAATGGTGTGCCGAACGCGTTTGCCGGTCTCCGCGACTGGCTCTCCCGGCGTCAAATAGCGGTCGCCGGGTTCAGAGAGGAAGAACCCAGTGCTGATTTCCCAGCGCCCCTCGCTCAGCGAGGAAGCGGTCAGCGAGACCCGCTCCCGGTTCGTCATCGAGCCGCTGGAGCCGGGTTTCGGCTACACCCTCGGCAACTCCATCCGCCGCACCCTGCTGTCCTCCATCCCCGGCGCGGCCGTGACCAGCATCCGCATCGACGGCGTGCTGCACGAGTTCACCACCGTGCCCGGTGTGAAGGAGGACGTCACCGACATCATCCTCAACCTCAAGGAGCTGGTCGTCAGCTCCGAGGAGGACGAGCCGGTGACCATGTACCTGCGCAAGCAGGGGCCCGGTGCGGTGACCGCCGGTGACATCGTGCCCCCGGCCGGTGTGACCGTGCACAACCCCGACCTGCACATCGCCACCCTGAACGGCAAGGGCAAGCTGGAGATCGAGCTCGTCGTCGAGCGCGGTCGCGGCTACGTCCCCGCCGTCCAGAACAAGCAGGCCGGTGCCGAGATCGGCCGCATCCCCGTCGACTCGATCTACTCGCCCGTCATGAAGGTGACCTACAAGGTCGAGGCCACCCGTGTCGAGCAGCGGACCGACTTCGACAAGCTGATCCTCGACGTCGAGAGCAAGCCCTCCATCACGCCGCGCGACGCCGTGGCGTCGGCGGGCAAGACCCTGGTGGAGCTGTTCGGCCTCGCTCGCGAGCTGAACGTCGACGCCGAGGGCATCGAGATCGGACCCTCGCCCGCCGAGGCGGACACCATCGCGGCGTTCGCGATGCCGATCGAGGACCTGGACCTCACCGTCCGGTCCTACAACTGCCTCAAGCGCGAGGGCATCCACACGGTGGGCGAGCTCGTCTCGCGCAGCGAGGCGGACCTGCTGGACATCCGCAACTTCGGCGCGAAGTCCATCGACGAGGTCAAGATGAAGCTCGTCGGTCTGGGCCTCGCGCTGAAGGACAGCCCTCCCGGGTTCGACCCCTCGGCCGCCGCGTCCGACTACCCCGCTGAGGGGTGGGGCGCGGACTCGTCCGTGGACTCCCACGACGACGGCCAGGACTACGCGGAGACCGAGCAGCTCTGAGGCCGCTTAGCGGCCGGGCCGGAGCAGAGGATCAGAAAGAAATCCGAGGAGCAATTCGATGCCCACCCCCACCAAGGGACCCCGTCTCGGTGGCTCGCCGGCCCACGAGCGGCTCATGCTGGCCAACCTGGCCACGTCGCTGTTCACCCACGGTCGCATCACCACGACCGAGGCGAAGGCCAAGCGGCTGCGCCCGTACGCCGAGAAGCTGATCACCAAGGCCAAGGTCGGTGACCTGCACAACCGTCGCGAGATCATGAAGGTGATCCGCGACAAGGACATCGTCCACAAGCTGGTGGCCGAGATCGGTCCGTTCTTCGCGGACCGCTCCGGCGGCTACACCCGCATCACGAAGACGCTGAACCGCAAGGGCGACAACGCCCCCATGGCCGTCATCGAGCTGGTGCAGCAGAAGACGGTGACCTCCGAGGCCGAGAAGGCGCGGAGCACCAAGTTCGCCAAGGACGAGGCCAAGACCGAGGCTCCCGCCGAGGAGACCAAGGTCGAGGAGGCCAAGGCCGTCGACCAGGACGCCGAGGCCCCCGAGTCCGCCACCAAGGACGCGTCCGAGGAGCCCGCCGAGGGCGCCGAGGCCAAGTCCGAGGAGGGCACCGCGGCCAAGGCCGAGGACAAGAAGGACGAGTCCTGAGCGACTCCAGCACCACCCGCGAGCCCGTCGCCCCCACCGGGGGCGGCGGGCTCGCCGGTGTTCCGGGTGCTGACGGGGACGGCGCCGGTGACGGGGGCGGCCGAGTCCGCGTCCGGCTGGACCTGGCGTACGACGGCACCGAGTTCTCCGGCTGGGCCCGCCAGCCGAACCGCCGCACGGTCTGCGGGGTGCTGGAGGACACCATGTCCACGGTGCTGCGCGAGGACGTCGTGCTGACCGTGGCAGGCCGCACCGACGCCGGCGTGCACGCGGCCGGGCAGGTGGCGCACGTCGACCTGCCGGAGGCCGCCGACGTGGCCGGGCTGCCCAAGCGGCTGGCCCGCGCGCTGCCCGCCGACGTCCGGGTGTTCTCGGCGCGGGTCGTGCCCGCCGCCTTCGACGCCCGCTTCGCGGCGCTGCGGCGGCACTACGAGTACCGGGTGACCGACGCGCCGTTCGGCGCGCACCCGCTGCGCAGGCTGGACACCCTCGCCTGGCCCCGTCAGCTCGACGTGGCGGCGATGAACGCCGCGTCCGGGCTCATGCTGGGGGAGCGGGACTTCTGCGCCTACTGCCGCCGCAGGGAGGGCGCCACGACGATCCGGGAGCTCCAGCGGCTGGAGTGGGTGCGCGAGGGCGACCTGCTGACCGCGTTCGTCTCGGCGGACGCCTTCTGCCACTCGATGGTGCGGAGCCTGGTGGGGGCCCTGCTCGCGGTGGGCGAGGGGCGCAAGCCGGTGGAGTGGCCCGCGTCGCTGCTGTCGCTGCACAGCCGGTCCAGCGAGGTGACGGTGGCCCCGCCGCACGGGCTGTCCCTGGTGCGGGTGGACTACCCGGCCGACGAGGACCTGGCGGCTCGGGCCGAGATCACGCGGAACATCCGGGTGCGGGTCGCGGAGCGGCCCGCAGGGTGGCCTGGAGGGTCGCCGCCTGAAGCGTGACGGCCGCTGAGAGCGACTGCCCCTGGGGACGGGACGGCCCGCTGCGGCGGTGCGCCGTCCCGTCCCCGGAGTCGTTCAACCAGCGGTCACTACAAGTTCAACGTCCACCCGTCGATGAACCCGGTGTCCTGCGGGAAGTGGTCCCGGACCCGCAGCTGCCAGGTGCCGTTCGCGGTCTCCGACGACAGGTTCAGCCGGTAGGTCGCGGTCAGGTCGTCCGCGCCGTCCGCGCTGGAGTGCACCTTCAGCTGCTGCACGACCCCGGACGGCGTGATCAGGTCCAGCGACAGGTCGCCCCGGTAGGTGTGCTTCACCCGCACGTCGACCGACGAGCCCGCGCTCGCCTTCCCGGCGCAGCCGCTGATGGTGATCGAGCTGGTGGCCGAGCCGAGGTCGGGCACGGCGACGTCCTCGTCGTTCACCACGCCGCGGCAGCCGGTGGGCGGCACGGCGGGCTCGCCGATGACCCTGAGCAGCTTGTTCGGCGACCCCGTGCCGGGGTTGGTGACCAGGCCCGGCGTGGCGGCCTCGACCAGCGCGTCGCGGACCTGCTGCGGCGTCGCGGTCTGGTTCGCGGCCAGGTAGACCGCCACCGCGCCCGCGACGTGCGGGGTGGCCATGGAGGTGCCGCTGATGGTGTTGGTGGCGGTGTCGTCGGTCAGCCAGGCCGAGGTGATGTCCGTGCCCGGCGCGTAGACGTCCAGGCAGGCGCCGATGTTCGAGAAGTCGGAGCGGGCGTCGGTGCGCGCCGTCGAGCCGACCGTGATGGCCTCGGGGGTGCGGGCGGGCGAGCGGGTGCAGGCGTCGCCGCCGTAGTTGTTGCCCGCCGCCAGCGCGTAGACCACGCCGGAGGCGATGGAGCCGCGCACCGCCTGGTCCAGCGCGTCGTTGCCGCCGCCGCCCAGGCTCATGTTGGCCACGGCGGGCTTCACCGCGTTCGCGGTCACCCAGTCCACGCCGCCGATGACCTGCGCCCAGGTGCCCTCGCCCGCGCAGTCCAGCACCCGCACGCCGACCAGCGACACCCGCTTGGCCACGCCGTGCGCGGCGCCGCCGATCGTGCCGGACACGTGCGTGCCGTGGCCGTCGCAGTCCGAGGCGTCGTCGTCGTTGTCGACGGTGTCCCTGCCGGACGTGGCGCGCCCGCCGAAGTCGCTGTGCGAGAAGCGGATGCCGGTGTCGATGACGTACGCGGTGACGCCCTCGCCGCCGTTCGGGTAGGTGTACGAGCCGTCCAGCGGCAGCGGCCCCTGGTCGACCCGGTCGACGCCCCACGAGGGCACCGGGGACTGCGTGTCGGCGACCTTCACGACCGCGTCCTGCTCGACGTAGTCGACCGCCGGGTCGGCGGCCAGCTCCCGCGCCTGCTTCTCGCTCATCCGCGCGGAGAAGCCCTTCAGGGCGCTGCTGTAGGTCCGCTCGACCCGCGCGCCGTACCTGCTCCCCAAGGCGCTCGCGGCGACCCCGGCGTCGCCCTTCAGCACCACGATGTAGCTGTCCGCGATGGCGTTCTCCGCGCCCAGCCCCCGCAGGTCGCCCCCGGCCGCCGAGGCGGGTGCCGCCACCAGCGCCGCCGTGACCGCCCACGCCGTCGCCGAGGCCAGTCCGATCCCGGCCAGCCGTCTGACCCCTGTCCCGCGAACGTCCATGCCGGTTCCCCTCTCGCCGGGCGTGCCCTGGCCACTGCCGGAGCGCAACCGGCCGGGCACGATCCGTTAGTTCGTAGCCGGCGGGGGGAGAGCCGCGCAAGGACCCGGAGGGGAAGTCAGGCTAATGCCCGCTCCCCGGCGTCCGGCTGACTGCGGGAAGCCGCTTCCCTGCGGTCACAGCGTTTCCACGACCGAAACACCGTCGTTTCAGGAACCGCCCGGCCCCGGAAACCCGACGGGCAAAGGGAAGCGCCCCGGAGCACTGGGCTCCGGGGCGCTTCGAGGCGGTCGGCGGCGGGTCAGTCGCCCCGGCGCACCGCGCCCAGGATCTGCTGCTCGGCCGGGTTCGTGACCAGGCGCAGCGGCATCCACAGGTTGAAGCCCGCGGCGATCACCTGGTCGTCCTTGAGCGTGGTCAGCTGCTGCGCCAGCTGCGGCGGCCTGCGCATCGTCTGGCACACCTGCTGCGCCTGCTGGATCGGCATCCGCTGGAACAGCACCAGCTCCGAGTTGACGATCGTGCTGGACGCCTGCGGGTGCAGGTAGGGCAGCACGTACATCGTCGTCTGCCACGGCGAGCGCGGCGGGAACAGCTCCTGCGGCACGTGGCCGCCGTCGTGCAGCACCAGCACCGGGCTGTCCTCGGACGGCCGGGGCAGCTCGACCGGGCTCAGCCTGCGCAGCTGCACCGGCGAGTTCCGGTCCTCCGGGTTGGCCCCGGTCGCCTGGATCACCGGGGCCCACGCGCGCGGGCGCCCGGTCGCGATCACCACGGTGGCGCCGGTCGCGGCGGCCCGCAGCGCGATCTGCCGCGCCAGGTACAGGCCGCCCACCATCGCCATGCGGGTCGGGGCGTTGCGCAGCACGGAGACCGTCACCGGCTCGCCCTGCGGGCCGGAGCCGAAGATCATGCCGCCGCGCTCGCCGGAGGGGCTGGTGACGTCCAGCAGCTTCGGGTCCACCAGGAACTCGGGCGCGACGCCCTTGCCGACGCCCCGGTTGTCCAGCAGTCGGGAGTTGGTCACGCGACGCCCCCCAGCGGGAGGGTCGCGGACAGGCCGGCCACCTGCATCCCGTTCAGCGGGGTCAGGGTGATGTCCAGCTTGTCCGACATCGCCTTGAGCTTGGTGTCGGCGGTGTCGAGCTGCGCCTGGTTGCGGGCGCTGACCCGCACGAGGCCGCGCAGGCCGACCCGGCCGTCCTCGCTGCTCGGCGAGATCGACATGGACAGCGTGGACGACAGCGCGCGCACGCCGGTCAGGCCGTTCAGGTTGGCGCGCATCCCCTTCGACGGCCAGCCGGTGATGGCGTAGCTGGAGTGGCCGACGCCGCCCGCGGAGACGCCCGACCACTTCTCGCGCAGCGACACCGGGTTCGCCGAGCCCGCGACCGAGGTCAGCTCGGCGGCCGAGATGCCCGCGCGGATCAGCTCGTCGGCGTCCAGCGGCCGGATCGACACGCCGACGGACTCCAGGGCGTTGCGGACGCGGGACAGCGCGCCGATGAGGGCGCGGTGCGCGCCCACGACGCCGCCGCCGCGCTCCCGGATCGCCGCGGCGCAGCGCTTCGGGTCCAGCCGCACGGCGATCCACGTGGTGCGCCGGGACGCGGTGGGCAGCGGGCCCAGCAGCTCCAGGTACGAGGTCAGCGCGGGCGAGTTCGCGGACAGCGAGGCGCTGCCGGGGTAGCAGTGCCAGATCACCGAGATGGCGTCCAGCACCACGCCGCGGTCCTCCAGGCACGGGACCAGCGCGCCCAGCGGCAGGTTCGGCGCGCTGCCGACCGGGTTGATCAGGCCGGGCGTCGGGTCGACCAGCAGCACGGCGGTCCAGGCGCCCTGGTGCCAGGCCAGGCCCAGCGGCCTGCGCTCGTGGTCGACGCCCTTCGCGATCACCAGGTCGGGCACGGCCAGGCGCAGCAGCGCGACCCTCGGGTCCTCGGGGCCGATGACGGAGGACTCCTCCGCCTGCGGCTTGGACTCGGCGGGCGCGTCGGTCTTGGCGGTGCGGCTGTGCGAGCGCGTGCTGTAGCGCGCGACCAGGACGATCCACTGGGTCAGCCAGCGCCCGCGCGACCTGGCGAACGCCAGGATCAGGGCGACCAGCAGCACGCCACCGGCGGAGTACATCAGGACCGGGTCGATGCCGTCCCCGGTGGCGCCGATGGCGAGCAGGAGCAGGCCGATGGCGAAGCCGACCTCGAGGACGACCAGGTTGGCGACCGGCAGCGAGCCGAGGCTCGAACCGGAGGCGCGCCTGCGGGCGCGCAGAGCGGAGGCGGGCACCCCCTGCGCGCCGCCACCGGCCGGGCCGGGACGGCCCTGGGGCGGGGGCTGCGGGGGACGGGGCATCCCTGGCCTGGGCGGCTGCCCCCGGCCGGGGCCCTGCCCCGGTCCAGGGCGAGGAGTGGTCACGGACATCCGATCTGGTCTCTTTCCCCTCGGTGTTCTGTGCGCCTCGGGCGGCGAGGAGGATGCCGGTTCGAGTGTCACCCTGTGGGGTCTTCACGATCCCGCGTACGGGTTACCTCTGCTCCGGCTATCGTGCAGAACCGTACCGCGACTGGGAGAGCAGCGAGCCGAGAATGGCATCAACACCCACCACCAAGTCACAGGTCCAGGCGTACCGCTTCGTGCTGCGCCGGATGCAGTCAGCCCTGGTGCGCCGAGACGCCGTCATGCTGCACGACCCGATGCGCACGCACTCACGTGCGACCGCCGTCGGCGTGCTGCTCGGCGTCATCGGCCTCCTCGGCTTCATGGTCTACGGCTTCTTCTCGCCCGACCCCCAGGTCGACGACCAGACGCAGATCGCCATCAGCAAGGAGACCGGCCAGGTCTACGTGGTCCAGAACAACCCCAAGGTCCTGGTCCCCATGACGAACCTGGCGTCCGCGCGGCTGCTGCTGTTCCAGCAGTCCTCGCCGGACCAGTCCCAGGGGGCCGTGGGCGGCGGCGACGCGGCGGGCACGGGCGGCGGGGCCGCGGGCGGCGAGCCCAAGCTGGTGAGCGAGAAGGCGCTGGCCAAGCTGCCCAAGGGGCGGCTGACCGGCATCCCGGACGGGCCGGACGTGCTGCCCGCCGACCCGGCGGGCCGCATCGGCTCGGAGTGGTCGGTGTGCGACCGGCTCGACCTGGACGACACGCTCAACAACCCCGCGTCCAAGGGCAAGTTCGAGACCACGGTCCTCGCGGGCGTCAGCGGCGGCGGTTCGCTGCTCGACGGCAACAAGGCGCTGCTGGTCAAGGCGGGCGCGGACGACGCGGCGACCTACCTGGTCTACAAGGCGCCGGTGAACTCCAAGATCACCTCCACGAGCACCGTGCGGGCGAAGGTCGACCTGACCAAGCCCGAGGTGCGCAACGCGCTGAACCTGACCGGCAAGGAGCCCAGGGCGGTCAGCGTCGGCCTGCTCAACGCGATCCCCGAGGCGAAGGAGCTCGTCGCCCCGAAGATCGAGAGCCAGGGCACCGCGATCGACTACGTCACGGGCGAGAAGCTGAAGGTCGGCGACGTCATCGAGGTCGAGCGCACCGGTGAGAGCTCGGTGTTCTACGTGGCGCTCAAGGACGGCCTGCAGGAGATCAGCAAGGCGTCCGGCGACCTGATCAGGGCGAGCCGCGAGCAGGGCTCCCCCAAGCCGGTCGACATCGCCAAGATCAACGAGTCCCTGCGCCCGGCCAACCCGCTCGACCTGCTCGACTACCCGAGCGAGGTCCCCGACGTCCTGGTGCCCAACCAGAACAACGTCGTGGTCTGCCTCGGGTGGAGCGCGAAGGACGTGAACGCGGGCAACAAGTCGCAGCACACCCAGGTGACCATCGCGCCGTCGCTGCCCACGCAGAACACGTCGGTGCCGGTGCGGATCAACCAGGTGGGCGCGACCGGCGAGGTCGTGGACTTCTTCGTCATGGCCTCCGGCAAGTCGGCCGTGGTCCGCTCGGCGACGTCCACCCAGGACTTCGGCAGCGGCCCGATCCACATCATCACCGGCCGGGGCGTGAAGTACGGCGTCCCGGACTCGGCGACGGCCGCCGCGCTCGGCCTCGGGCAGGACGGCTTCGCGCCGGGGCCCGAGTCGATCCTGCGGCTGCTGCCCAACGGGCCGCAGATGAACCGGAACGACGCGTCGCGGAGCTGGGACTCCATCCCGACGGACAAGAGCCTCGGGACGCTTCCGGGGAGCAACCAGGCGGCGGGCGGCTGACCCCGCCCCGGCCGCCGGGGACGCGCTGGTGAGGACCAGCGCGCGACCGGAGGGCCGCACCAGTCGCGCGACGTCGGGCCCGGCAGATGCCGGGCCCGACGTGCGTTCGGGGGGGGCGTGGTGGGGGCGTGGTGGGGTGGTGGTCCGGGTGGGTGGGCGGCTGCGGTGGGGTGGTGGTTGTGGTGGGCGGGCGGCTGCGGTGGTTGTGGTGGGCGGGCTGCTGCTGTGGTCGTGGTGGGCGGGCGGCTGCGGTGGGGCGGTGGTCCTGGTGGGGGGTGCACGGGGCGGTCGGGTTGTCCGGGGTGGGGTTCCGGAAGCTCGCTCGCTCGCTTCCGGGGAACCGCGCCGTCCCCCAGTTCGTCTGAGGGAAGAGGTCTGGGGGGCGAACGTGGTCGAGCAGGTGGGCAGGGGCAGCGGGAAGGTCGAGGTCGACGCCCGTTGGCTGGAGCTGTACGCGCGGCGGGTCGGCGAGGCCGCCGACGAGCTGGGGAAGGCGCGCGACGAGCTGCGCTCGGGGCCGACGCTCACCACGGCGTTTGGCGACCTCGGGCGCTCCCTGCGCAGCGCCGAGTCCTACCGGCGCGCCGCCGAGGTGCTCAACCAGCAGCTCGACCGGGCCTGCGGGACGCTCGGCTCGGCGGCCGAGGGGCTCGCGGCGGTGGCCGACAGCTACGGCGGGCAGGACGAGGAAGTGGTGGCGATGCTCCGCGCCGTCGAGCGGCAGCAGGGCTAGCGGGAGGACCGGGGATGGCGCGCGAGGACGGCCACCAGATCGCCGCGAGGATCGAGCCGGAGCTGGACTACCTGTCCGGCATCAGCCGCAGGCTCGGCGCGCGCGACCTGGTCGAGGAGTACTTCCAGCCCGTCGTGGGCAAGTGGGCGGACCTGCACGCGGAGGCGGAGCGCTGGCGCAGGGCCGGGCTCGTCGCCGAGCACGTCACCCGCGACCTGACCAAGCCGCTGGGCAAGCTCGACTCGGCCTGGCAGGGCGCGGACGCCGAGTCGTTCGTCCGGCACATGCAGCAGGTCGGGCTGGCCGGGCACGACCTGTCCGACGCCATGAACGTCATGGGCGACGCGCTCGACGCGACCGCCGACGGGGTGCGCGGGGCCGTGGAGGAGATGGCCTCGCTGTTCGCCGACGCGGCGGAGGCGGTGTCGGCCGCCGCCGCGCTCCCGGTGGACGGGGATCGCAGGGTGCTCCAGCACCTGGAGGAGCTGCGCGACCCGGCCCGCGAGCTGCACGAGTCGGTGCGGGACATGCTGGAGGGGTTCCTGCGGCTGTGCGACTCGGTGTCCGGCGAGGGCGAGGACGGGTTCGCCGAGGTGCGGATGGACCACCGGTTCCCCGAGCAGGACTGGAAGTCGTCGACGCCCGCCGAGAAGAAGGCCGTCCCGGACGCCGAGGAGGCCCGGAAGGAGGCCGGGAAGGCGGCTGAGAAGCCCGCTGAGCCCCTCGCGGAGGCCGGGACGCAGAAAGCCTCGTCCGGCGGCGGTGGCGCGGTGGGCGCCGGTTCCGGCGGCGGTGGCGGTGGCGGCTCGGTGAGCGGCCTCGGGGGCGGTGGTGGCGGCTCCGTCCCGCTGGGGCCCGCGCCCGGTTCCGGCGGCTCCCAGGGGCAGTTGCAGCCCGGCGGCTACAGCGCCGTCACCGAGCAGGGCGGTGGCGCGGCCACCAGGACCGCGGCGGCCGCGGGCGCCGGGGGAGCCGGTGCGGCGGGCGGCGCGGGCGGCATGGGGATGATGGGCGGCGGCATGATGGGCGGCGCTCCCGGCGGCCAGCAGGGCGGCGAGAAGGAGCACAAGTCCAAGTTCCGGCTCACCGGCACCATCGAAGAGGTCTACGGGAAGCCGAAGCGGAGCGCGCCGCCGGTGCTCGGCGAGGACTGACCCGGTTGGCGGAGCGGTTCCGGCCGCTGCGGGAAAATTCACCGCGCTCACTTCGGCTTGCCGAAGGAAAGTTCCACCCCTTGGGGCGACGGATACCGCCGTGAGTGGGCGCTGCGATCACCGCGCGTGACGAAAAACCTCGGACATGAAGAAAAGGGCCGTCGGGAGGAATTCCTCCCGACGGCCCTTTTCTTTTGTCGTGTCAGAAAGCCGACTTCACCGGTTTCCGCTCCCGGTTCCGGCCCACCGTGTGGACGACGAACAGGGTCAGCAGCAGCGCCCCGACCCCGATCCCGGTGCCCGCCAGCGCCACGATCATCGGCGTCCTGCTCGGCGGCGCCCCGTTGTTCAGGTCGGTGAAGATCTGCTCCGGGTTCTCCGGCTTCGCCCCCGCCTGCTCCAGCGGCAGCTCGGCCGTGAGCGCGGCGATCGGGTTGACCATGCCCGCGCCGACCTTGTGGTCGCTGCCGCCGGGGTTGCCGGGGTGCTGGGCCGTCGACTTGATCCGGTCCATCACCTGGTGCGCGTTCAGCTCAGGGAAGCGCTCGCGCACCATCGCGACCACGCCCGCCACGTACGGCGCGGCGAAGCTGGTGCCCTGGATGCGCGCGGCCTGCCCGTTCTGGTCCACCGTCGCGTTGGTCAGGCCGCTGCCCGCCGGGTCCAGCGTGACGATGTCCTCGCCGGGCGCCGCGACGCTCACCCACGGGCCCCACACCGAGAAGGACGACACCCCGCCCTGCTGGCTCATGGACGCCACCGACAGCACGTCGTCGGCGTACCAGGGCGGCGAGGCGACGACCTTGACCGTCTCGGGGTCCGCGTTGTCGTTCTGGCTCGCGCACCCGCTGGACTTGCTGTTCGGGTCGCTCGCCACCAGGTTGCCCGCCGCCGTGACGATGACGGCGTCCTTGGTGTTGACCGCCCAGTCGATCGCGGCCTGGAGCTGCTTCTCCTGGGCGCTGGAGCCGTTCGGGTTCGGCGTCTCGCACGCGGTCAGCGAGATGTTGATGACGTCCGCGCCGTCCTCGGCGGCCTTCACGATGGCGCGGGCCAGCGTGCCGACCTTGCCCGCCGTGGGCCTGCTGTCCTGCTTGGCCGGGTCGTCGAACTTGTAGTGCGCGCTGGTCTGCCGGTAGGCCAGGATCTGGGCCTCCGGCGCGGCCCCGACGAACCCCGTCTCCGGGTCCCGCCCGGCCGCCGCGACGCCCGCCACCTCGGTGCCGTGGCCGTCGCAGTCGACCGCGCCGTTGCCCT
The DNA here is from genome assembly GCF_000023245.1 of Actinosynnema mirum DSM 43827. Classification (GTDB taxonomy): domain Bacteria; phylum Actinomycetota; class Actinomycetes; order Mycobacteriales; family Pseudonocardiaceae; genus Actinosynnema; species Actinosynnema mirum. The sequence goes on along the minus strand of NC_013093.1, from coordinate 7,719,291 downwards.
CGTTCTTGCCGACGTAGTCGCCGCCCGCCTGGACCCGGCCCTCCAGCCTCGGCTGCTTGCCGTTCACGCCGGTGTCGATGACGGCCAGCTTGATGCCCTTGCCGGTGGCGAAGCGGTGCGCCTCCTCCAGCCGCAGCTGCATCTGGCCCCACGGCTTCTCGGCGATCTTCTGGTTGCCGGTGCTGGAGGTGATGCAGGACAGGTGCTGCTTGTAGTCCACGTCCGGGCTGGCCGCGCCGACGGCCGGTCGCGCGCCCTTGTCCAGCGCGGGCGGCTGCGAGTTCGGCGCCTTCTTCGTGGTGCTGCTCGGCGCGCTGCTCGACGGGCTGTCGTCCCCGGCGGGCTGGGCGAGCGCGCCCGGCGCGGTGAGCAGGGTCATGGCCACGGCCGTGACCGCCGCCGCCCTGCGGGTCGTGCGTCGCATGGTCACCAACCTCAGGCCGGGAGGAGCTGGCGCATGACCACGTACATGTCCATGACGGCGAGCGCCAGCGGGAGCACGGCCGCGATCAGGATGGCCTCCAGCACGTCCACGGTGCGGCGCAGCACCGGGGAGAACTTCTGCTGGGGGAAGATCACACCGAGCACCAGCGACACCGCGCCGACCAGGATCAGCGCGCCGAAGACGAACAGCAGCCGGTCGCCGGGCGAGGACTGCACCAGCCAGCCGACCAGCACGCCCGCGCCCGCGAACATGCCGCTCACCAGCAGAGCGACCGCCTGGGCGCCGTTGGCGTAGGCCCGGCCGCGCAGCAGCAGCACGAGGGTGACCACGATCGCCAGGATCGGGCCGAACACCGTGCCGTCACCGGCGGCGATGACCGCGAACAGCGCCGCGACGCTGCCGCAGCCGATGATCATGCCGGTCAGGTACTCGTGCGCGTTCGCCGTGCGCCGCTCGATGACCGCGTACTCCGGGAAGCCGGTGTCCTCCTTCAGGTCCTCCGCGTTCGTGGGGACCATGGGGAGGGGCAGCTTCGCGAGCTGGATGGTCAGCCTGGGCAGCGCGGACAGCGCGGCCAGGCTCACCGCCGAGGTGGCGGCGGCGATGCCGACCATCGGGTGCTCGACGAACAGGCCGATCAGGAACGCCACCGCGCTCAGCGCGCCCGCCGTGGCCGCGGCGATGAACACCGTGATGCCCCGGCCGATGAGCAGGATCGCCACCGCGGCGAAGATCAGCACCAGCACGCTGGCCAGCAGCAGGTTCGCCATGCCGACCGGGCCGGGGACCGCGTAGAGCCCGGCCACGTAGGCCATCGGCAGGCTGCCCGCCGCGACGATCAGCACGCCCGTGCCGGTCGCCGAGTAGGACCGCGCCACGACCGTGCCCGCCGCGATCGCGACGATGGCCGCGATGCCCGCGCTGATGGCGGCGGCCAGGCTCGTGCCACCGCCCACCGGGCCCGCCAGCAGCACCGCGACGGCGGCGGCGGCCAGGCCGAGCGCGCCCGCGATGTGGCCGTACTTGCGGGCGGTCTCCTTGGTCCACGGCCGGTAGCTGTCCGGGTCGGACTCCGCGATCGCGTCGACGACGTCGTCGTACAGCGGAGGGGGAGGGTTCTCGTTGCGCTTGCGCAGCTGAAGCAGCTCGCCGTCCACGACCCCCAGCGACGCCAGCGTGCGGCCGGGGTCGAGCGGGCTGTCGCCCAGCTTGGCCAGGCACCACCCGCCGTGGCGCACGCCACCGTCGGGCGTCGCCTCCTTGGCCATGTCGAGCAGCATCGGCAGCAGGTCGGCCACCGCGACGTCGGCGGGAAGCGCGACGTCGATACGCGTTCGCGGCGCCACCACCGTCACCCGGCTGAACACCGTCGTACCGGTCGCCACCAGCGCCCCCTAATTCCTGGAAGAGTGTGTGCTTGCGGGTCGCCCGACCCTATTCGGCGACCTCGACGCCGACCGGGCGGCCCCAAGTATGGCCCCAGCGGCCCCGCCGGCAGGTCGCTTCGGGTGAAGCCGTTGCCCGTTGTTTTCCCGGACCCACCGACGTGGCGCGCCGTGATGCGCCATAGTGTCGGTTGCCGGTCGGCCGGGCGTCAGCGCCCGTGGTCTGGGCCGAAGAGCCCGTGCCAGGCGATGGTCTTACTAGTTGTGTGAGGTGCCTGTTCGGTGAGCACGCTGCAGTTCAAGCGCATGGCGCGCCTTGCTGCGCCCCGACCGCCCGGCGGTGAGGTCCACCTCGAACCGCCGCCCGAGGTGCCCCGCGTCATCCCCGGCAACATCATGATGAAGGCGATGCCCGTCGTCATGATCATCTCGTCCGTGGGCATGATGGCGCTGATGTTCACGTACAGCAATCGGAGCCCGGCGGCGATGATCATGCCGGGGATGATGCTGGTGTCGACCATCGGCATGATGGCCAGCGGCATGGGCTCCGGGAAGGGCCAGAAGAAGGCCGAGATGAACGAGGACCGCAAGGACTACCTGCGGTACCTCGGCCAGATGCGCGACCGCGCGCGCGAGGCCGCCGACGAGCAGCGCGCCGAGCGCGAGTGGGTCCACCCCGACCCGCAGATGCTCTGGTCGCTCGCCACCACGCGGCGCATGTGGGAGCGCAGGCAGTCCGACCCGGACTTCTGCCACCTGCGCGCGGGCCGCGGCTCGCAGCGGCTGGCCACCCGGCTCGTCCCGCCGCAGACCGGCCCCGTCGAGGAGCTGGAGCCCATCGCGACCCTGGCGCTGCGCCGCTTCGTGCGCGCCCACTCGCTGGTGCCGGACCTGCCCATCTCGATCGCGCTGCGCGGCTTCGCGGCCGTCGGCCTGATCGGGGAGATCAACGAGAAGCGCGGCCTGGCCCGCGCCCTCATCGCGCAGATGGCCACCTTCCACTCGCCCGACGACCTGCTCATCGCGGTCGTCACCACCGGCCGCACCAAGGCCGAGTGGGAGTGGGCGAAGTGGCTGCCGCACGTGCAGCACCCGTCGATCGTCGACGGCATCGGCCAGCTGCGCATGATGGCCAGCTCGCTCGCCGAGGTCGAGGCGATGCTGGACGAGCAGCTGCGCGAGCGCCAGCGGTTCACCCGCAACGCCCCGCCGCCCAGCGACCAGCCGCACATCGTCATCGTCATCGACGACGGCGACGTGACCAGGGAGGAGCAGATCCTCCTGGAGGAGGGCCTGGTCGGCGTCACCCTGCTCGACCTGTCCGAGTCCCTGGGCAACCTGACCGCCCGGCGCGGCCTGCGCCTGGTGATCGAGGACGGCAAGCTCGGCGCCCGCAGCGCCAGCGGCGTGGAGTGGTTCGGCGGCCCCGACTCGCTCAGCATCACCGAGGTCGAGGCGCTGGCCCGCAGGCTCTCCCCGTACCGCATCGGCGGCATGGGCGACGCCGGCGGCGACACCGAGGACCCGCTGTCGGCCAACCCGGCCCTGCTGGAGCTGCTCGGCATCCCCGGCGACCCGATGACCTTCGACGTGCAGCAGGCCTGGCGCCCGCGCCCCATGCACGACCGGTACCGCGTGCCGTTCGGCATCGGCGAGTTCGGCCAGGCCGTCGAGCTGGACATCAAGGAGGCGGCCGAGAACGGCATGGGCCCGCACGGCCTGTGCATCGGCGCCACCGGTTCCGGCAAGTCCGAGTTCCTGCGCACCCTCGTGCTCGGCCTGCTGGCCACGCACTCGTCGACCGCGCTCAACATGATCCTGGTCGACTTCAAGGGCGGCGCGACGTTCCTCGGCCTGGACGACGCGCCGCACGTCGCCGCGACGATCACCAACCTGGCGGGCGACCTGACCCTCGTCGACCGCATGAAGGACGCGATCGCCGGTGAGGTGTCCCGCCGCCAGGAGGTCCTGGCGAAGGGCAACTACAAGAACGTCTGGGACTACGAGAAGGCCCGTGAGAACGGCGCCGACCTCGACCCGCTGCCCGCGCTGTTCATCTGCATCGACGAGTTCTCCGAGATGCTGACGGCCAAGCCGGACTTCATCGACATCTTCCTCCAGATCGGCCGCGTCGGCCGGTCGCTGCAGATGCACATGCTCCTGGCGTCGCAGCGCCTGGAGGAGGGCAAGCTGCGCGGTCTCGACACCTACCTGTCGTACCGGATCGGTCTGAAGACCTTCTCCCCGGCGGAGTCGCGAGCCGCGATCGGCGTCCCCGACGCCTACGAGCTGCCGCCCATCCCCGGTTCCGGCTACCTGTCGGTGCAGGGCTCCGGCCTGATCCGGTTCAAGGCGCTGTACGTGTCCGGCCCCTACCGCCCGGCGGGCATCCAGGTGGCGGGCCCGGCGGCCCCGGTGAGCAGCGACAAGCGCCCCCGGTACTTCGTGCCCGACTACATCGAGATCCCCAAGGAGCCCGAGCGGCCCAAGCCGCAGGTGGTCGAGGTCAAGAAGGAGGACGACAAGAACGAGGAGAGCGAGCTCGAGGTCATCGTCCGCAGGCTCAAGCACCAGGGCCCGGACGCCCACGAGGTGTGGCTGCCGCCGCTGAACGAGCCGCCGACCCTCGACGCGATCCTCCCGCCGCTCCAGCAGACCGACGACCGGGGCCTGTGCGCGCCCGGCTACCCGGCGAACGGCAGGCTCGCCGTGCCGCTGGGCGTGGTCGACAAGCCGTTCGAGCAGCGGCGCGACGACCTGTGGGCGGACTTCTCCGGCGCCGCCGGTCACGGCGCGATCGTGGGCGGCCCGCAGTCCGGCAAGTCGATGATGCTCCGCACCCTGATCACGTCGATGGCGCTGACCCACACGCCCGAGGAGGTGCAGTTCTACTGCCTCGACCTCGGTGGTGGCACGCTCGCCTCGCTGGAGCGGCTGCCGCACGTCGGTGGCTTCGCCTCCCGGCTCGACGTGGACAAGGCGCGCCGCATGGTCGCCGAGCTGACCGGTCTGATCGCCGAGCGCGAGCGGCGGTTCCGGGCGCAGGGCATCGACTCGATGGTCGAGTTCCGCAACCGCAGGCGCCGGGGCGAGATCCGCGACGACGACTTCGGCGACGCGTTCCTCGTCGTCGACGGCTGGATGAACTTCCGGCAGGAGTTCGAGGCGCTGGAGCCGATGGTCCAGGCGCTCGCCGCGCAGGGCCTGTCCTACGGCGTGCACCTCGTCGTGGCGGCCAACCGGTGGGCCGAGATCCGGCCCGCGATGAAGGACCTCCTGGGCACCCGGCTTGAGCTGCGGCTCGGCGACCCGAGCGAGTCCGACGTGGACCGCAAGGTCGCCGTCAACGTCCCGCCCGGCCGCCCCGGTCGCGGTCTGTCGCCGCAGAAGCTGCACTTCCTGGTCGCCCTGCCGCGCATCGACACCTTCTCGGACCCCGAGAGCGTGGCGGCGGGCGTGCAGGACATGATCAACAAGGTGAGCGGCTCCTGGCGCGGGCGCCACGCGCCCTCCGTGCGACTGCTGCCCGACCTGCTGCCGTACCAGGAGCTCATGACGGCGGTCGCCACGACCAACCCGAACCGGGGCCACCTGGTCCCGATCGGCGTCAACGAGGACGAGCTGGCCCCGGTCTACCTGGACTTCGACGCCGACCCGCACTTCATGTCGCTGGCCGACGGCGAGGCGGGCAAGACCAACATGCTGCGCACCATCGTGCGCGGCATCATGAACAGCTACACCTCGAACGAGGCGCTGATCATGCTGGTCGACTACCGGCGCACGATGCTCGGGTACATCGAGACCGACCACCTGCTCTCCTACGCGGTCTCGTCCACCCAGCTGGTCGACATGATCAAGGACGTGCAGGGCTCGATGAAGGGCCGCCTGCCCGGACCGGACGTCACGCAGGACCAGCTGCGCAACCGGTCCTGGTGGAAGGGCCCCGAGCTCTTCGTCATCGTCGACGACTACGACCTGGTCGCCCCGCAGGGCAGCCAGAACCCGCTGGCCCCGCTGGCGGAGTTCATCCCGCAGGCCAAGGACGTCGGCCTGCACGTGATCGTGGTCCGCCGCATGGGTGGCGCGTCCAGGGCCATGTACGACCCGATCCTGGGCAAGCTCAAGGAGATCTCGGCGCCGATCATGGTGGGCTCCGGTTCGAAGGAGGAGGGCGCCATCGTCGGCAACCTCAAGGCCTCGCCGCAGCCCCCCGGCCGGGGCACGCTGGTGACCCGCAAGCTGGGGCAGCAGCGCGTGCAGTTCGCCTGGATCCAGCCGGAGTAAGGGCGCTCGAACGCCGAGGACCCCGCCTTCCCGACAGGGAGGCGGGGTCCTCGGCGTTCCAGGTCGTGATCCGGGGGAGGGGTGGGCGGCCCGCCCGGCCCTCAGCGCGCCCCGACGGGCCGCTTCCCGGACCCGGCTCCCCTGGTGAGCCTGCGCAGCCCCACGTTCAGCGCCAGGCCCGACAGGCGCCCGTACGGCGTGCACGTGCTGTCCAGCAGCAGCGCCCCCTCGTACCGCTCCACGCCCCAGGGCTGGGCCACCACCGTCTCCCCGCCGTCCAGCGGGACCACCAGCAGCAGGTCGCCGAAGCGGCGCGAGTCCACCTTCAGCTCGACCCGGCCCGCGGTGAAGTTCATCCGCAGGTGCTCGCTGACCCGCAACCCGGTCAGCTCCAGCACCAGCGAGGGCAGTCCCCACTCCGCGACGGTCGCCACCGTGCGCTCGCTCACGTGGGCGTGCACCGACCCGGCGCGCACCCGCCCGAAGCGGGCGACGGCGCGGTCGGCGTCGTCCCGGATCGCGGTCGTGTCCGGCAGCGGCACGGCCAGCGGCCGGGCGATCAGGCGCGCCGGGCTCAGCTCGCGCGCGACCCTGCGCAGCGAGCTGTCCGCGTCCGAGCCGCGCTCGGGCAGCGAGCGCACCGTGGCCAGCTCGCGCAGCGCGCACGTCCAGTGGCCCGCGTAGCGCAGCGCGTGCTCACCGGTCAGCTGGTGGGGTGCGGATAACGCGGCTTCCGTCGTCATCTCGGGCTCCGTTCCGGGGTGGCGGGGGCGTTCGGGCGGGAAACCCGGCGCGCACCGCCGATATGATCCAGCCGAACACGCGAACACGTGGGTTGACCACCCCCTTCGGTTGTTCCGCCGGTTGTTCCCCTCAAGTCCTTCCGGCACCGGTCACAGGCTGCTGACCAGCCATCACGTCTCCGTGAGCGCCGATCGGGAATCACCGGACCGGGTGTCCGAGAAGGATGCACTTCCCGGTGAGCGGATGCCAGGGCCCCTTTCCCCGAACCGCTCCGGAAGGCGCTCCGGAAGTTCACCGGAACGCCCCGACCGGGGGACGGGCGAGTTCCACCGCTTCACGCCCGTGAGAGTTCTCACCGGTCCGCGCGGGGTGCTCGGCCGTGGTCCGGACGAGAACCGGACCGGTCACGTGACGGTCGGCGCCCGCCAGGTCGAAGCCACACCGGATGAGCCTCAGCCGGGGGTCGGGGCGCGGTGGTCGGGGGTTCCGCACTGCTGCGCAGTGCGCACCGGGCGGCAGGCCGTCGCACCCATCCTGTATGCATGGTCCCGGCAGGCCCCGGTCGGACGCGGGGAGGTGCGGATGAGCCTGCGCGTCGCCGTCGACTTCGGCACGTCCAGCACCTGCGTGGCCGTCTCGGTGCGCGGCAGGGAACCGCAGGTCGTCGTGGTCGACGGCCAGCCGATCGTCCCGTCCGCCGTGTTCGCCGCCGCCGACGGCACCCTGTTCGTCGGCCAGGAGGCCGAGCGGCAGGCCGCCGTGGACCCCGCGCGCTACGAGCCGCACCCGAAGCGCCGCGTCGACGAGTCCGAGCTGCTCCTGGGCACCACGGTGCTGCCGGTGGCCGACGCGGTGCGCGCCGTGCTGTCCCGCGCCGTGGACGAGGCCAGGCGCTTCGCGGGCGGCGCCCCGGTCGACCAGCTCGTGCTCACCCACCCCGCCGCGTGGGGCCCGGTGCGCACCGGCGTGCTGCTGCGGGCCGCGCACGGGCTGGGCCGCGAGGTCCGGCTGGTGCCGGAACCGGTCGCCGCCGCGGTGTTCCACTCCGCGTCGCACGCGGTGCCCGAGGGCGCCGCGCTGGCCGTGCTCGATCTGGGCGGCGGCACGGTCGACGCCAGCGTCGTGGTGCGCCGCGCCGGGGCGTTCCAGGTGCTGGCCACCGAGGGCGACCCCGGCTTCGGCGGCGCGGACATCGACCAGGCGCTGCTGGAGCACATCGGCGGCTCGCTCGCCGAGGCCGACCGCGCGGCGTGGGCGCAGCTCGTGGAGGGGCGGGAGCTGGCCGACCGGCGCAAGCGGCGGGTGCTGCGGCAGGACGTGCGCGGCGCCAAGGAGACCCTGTCCCGGCACTCCTACACCGACGTGCCGCTGCCGCCGCCGCTGCCCGACGCGCACGTGACCAGGCTCGACCTGGAGCGGCTGGTGGCCGAGCCGCTGGCGCGGGCCGCCGGGCTGGTGGCCTCCACCGCGCGCGCCGCCGGGCTGGAGCCCGGCGCGCTGGCGGCGGTGTTCCTGGTCGGCGGCACGAGCCGGGTGCCGCTGGTGGCGCGGCTGGTGCTGGAGCAGACCGGCGCGGTGCCGACCAGCATCGACCAGCCGGAGACCGTGGTGGCCAGGGGCGCGCTGCTCGCGTCCGCGCCCGGTCCGGCCGACAAGCCCCGCGCGTCCGGGACCGAGGGCCCGACCACCCGGATCACCCCGGCCGACGAGGCCGCCACCCGCAAGCTCACCGCGGGGGAGATCCCCCGGACCGACGGGCCCACCCGCAAGATCACCCGGCGGATGACGATGCCGCCGCAGCCCGGCCCGTTCGCCCCGCAGCCCCCGTCCCCGCAGTCCCCGTCGCAGCCCCTGCCCCAGCAGCTCCCGCCCCCGCTGCCGCCGCCCCGGCTGACCCACTTCCCGAGCACCCTCCCGCCGCAGCCGCGCCCGCCCGCGCGCCGCAGCCGGGTGCCGCTGGTGGTCGGCGGGGTGCTCGCGCTGGTCCTCGTGGTCGGCGCGGCCACCGCCTACGCGCTCGCGGGCGGCTGGTGGTCCGGATCGGGTCCCGGTCCGAGCCCGTCCCCGCCGCCCGCCGCCGACGAGCGCGTCACGGCCCAGTACGACTACCGCTTCTCCCGGCCCGAGGGCTGGGAGCAGTCCGGCAGCGACGCGCAGGAGCGCAGGGTGCAGCTCAAGCCCTCGGGCTCGGCGGGCGACGGGGCCGTGCTCGTCGTGCAGGAGCGCAAGCTCAACTACGACGCGACCGCCGAACCCGGCCGCGCGGAGGCCGAGCTGCGCGCCCAGTACGAGGCGGGCGGGGGCAACTTGTCCGATTTCGACGCGCGGGCGTCGTTCGCGGACAAGGATGTGGTGCGCTTCCGCGAAGCGGGCCAGGGCGCCTCGACCGACTGGTACGTGGTGTTCCAGGGGCGCGTGCAGGTCAGCGTCGGCTGCCGGTACGCGGACCAGGACCGCGAGCGGGTGCGGTCCGCCTGCGAGCACGTGGTGCGGACCCTGTCCGTGACGAGCTGACGCTGGAGCAGAGGGCATGACCGGCATCCAGGACGCCTACGCCAGGTTCCGCTCGGACCTGGCCGCCGCCACCACCAGGGCGAGCAGGGCCTCGGGCGAGGGCGGCGCGCGCAACGCGGCCCTGCGCTCGGCCACCCGCGCGCTGGCCGACCGGGCGCGGGCGGGCGCGCCCGACCCGGCGTCGACCGGGACCTCGCCGGACGTCCGCAGGGTGGCGGGCGGCTGGCGCGAGAGCCGGGGGCTTCCCGTCGAGAATTTGCCCTCGGAAATTCCGGGTTCCGCCGGGGAATCGCAAGCGCAAACGGGAGCGAATGCAAATCAGGTGCACGAGCAAACGCGACCGGCGTCACGTCCCGTGGCCGCCCGAGGGGCTCACCCGTCAGTGGAGCAGGGCGATGACGAGGACTTTTCGCAAGCGCGAATCATGAGCTGAGGCGCGGACCACGTCACTGAGCGTTTACAAGCGCAACTACTTCCGGGGAATGCGCGACAGCGGGGAACCGGTCGTGGCAGTGTCTGCGTCGGAACGTCGTGCCGGCCCGGCACAAGCTTGATCTCATTGACCTAGGGGGTCACACGCAATGGCTGGTTACTCCACCGGAACTCCCGAGCTCCAGAACGCGGCTCGGGACATCACCAACACCAACGGCAACGTCCAGGGCATCCTGGGCCAGCTGCGGAGCACGGTGGACTCGCTCGCCCCCGCGTGGGTGGGTAACGCCGCCGACTCGTTCAACAAGCTGATCGAGCGCTTCAACGACGACGCCCGCAAGCTGAACGAGGCGCTGCTCGCCATCGCGAACGAGATGGACAGCACGGCCGCGACCTACATCCAGCAGGAAGAGGAGCAGGCGCAGGAGATGTCCACGATCGCGAACCGCCTCGGCGGCGGTTTCTGATCGTTGGGAATTCATTCCCACGCTCTCTTCGCTCCACCTGCAATTCTTTTTCCGCTGTGTAGCTTCACTTCCTAGGGGAGATCATGAACGACCAGATCAAGGTTGACTTCGGGCAGCTGTCGGGCGCTGCCGGCGACATCTCGGGCCACGCGACCAAGGTCCAGACCGAGCTGGACGAGCTCAAGCAGCGCATCGCCCCCGTCGTGGCGCAGTGGGACGGTGTCTCCTCCGAGACCTACCAGGAGGCGCAGCGCAAGTGGGACACCGCCGCCGCCGACCTCCAGCAGGTCCTCGCGTCCATCGGCACCGCGGTCGCCGCGGCCACCGAGGCCTACCAGTCCGCTGAGCAGCGGAACACCGGCCGCTGGGGCTGATCCCCGCTCGCGGTCCGCTGCGACCGCGTTCGCCAGCCGCGCCGCGGGCCCCGCGACCTCACGGTCGCGGGGCCTCGGCACGTGCGGGGGCAGGCGCCCCGGCGCGTCCCTGAACACCGGTCACCGAGCGTGACGGGGGGGTCGTTTTGACCCGCCCGACACCCAACCGGTATCTTCCTACTTTGTTGTGCGGTACCTGGGTGCGCCCACTGCGCTCCTCGTGTTCTGGTCCTTGCCCGTGTTGGGGTCCGGCCTGAGCAGCCGCCGCAATGACCCCAGACGCAAGTGACGACGAGGTAGACCCGTGCGCACGTACAGCCCGAAGCCCGGCGAGGTGACCCGCGCCTGGCACGTGATCGACGCCCAGGACCTGGTGCTCGGTCGGCTCGCCACCCAGGCCGCGACGCTGCTGCGCGGCAAGCACAAGCCGACCTACGCCCCACACGTTGACACCGGTGACTTCGTCATCGTCATCAACGCCGACAAGGTGGCGCTGACCGGCAAGAAGCGGGAGCAGGCCTTCGCCTACCGCCACTCCGGCCACCCCGGTGGTCTGAGCAAGCAGTCGTTCGGCGAGCTGCTCGACACCCGCGCCGACCGCTTGGTCGAGAAGGCGATCAAGGGCATGCTGCCCAAGAACCGCCTCGGCCGCGCGATGGCCTCCAAGCTGAAGGTCTACACCGGCTCGGAGCACCCGCACGCTGCGCAGCAGCCGCAGCCGTTCGAGATCAAGAAGGTCGCCCAGTGACCGAGCAGAACGAGGAAGTCGCCGTGAGCACCCCTGAGACCGAGAACGACGCCGTCGAGGCGGCGGAGGTCGCCGAGTTCGACGCCGTCGAGGCCGAGGCCACCGAGGGCGAGGCCGCTGAGGCCGACGCCGTCGAGGGCGACGCCGACGCCACCGTCGAGGGCGACGCCGTCGAGGGCGACGCCTCCGACGTCGAGGTCGAGGAGGGCGAGGTCGAGGAGGAGTCCGCTCCCGTCGTCCTCCACCAGCTGAACGGCGCGCCGCACCTGGCGCAGACCGTCGGCCGCCGCAAGGAGGCGATCGTCCGCGTTCGCCTGCTGCCCGGCACCGGCAAGTTCACGCTCAACGGCAAGACGATGGACCAGTACTTCCCGAACAAGGTCCACCAGCAGCTCATCCGCGAGCCCCTGGTCACGACCGAGAAGCCCGAGACGTTCGACGTCATCGCGAACCTGCGCGGCGGCGGCACCACCGGCCAGGCCGGTGCGCTGCGCCTCGCGATCGCCCGCGCGCTGATCGCCGTCGACTCCGAGGACCGCCCGGTCCTCAAGAAGGCCGGCTTCCTCACCCGCGACCCCAGGGTCAAGGAGCGGAAGAAGTACGGTCTGAAGAAGGCCCGCAAGGCGCCTCAGTACAGCAAGCGCTGACCCCCTCACCGGGACGGCGAGCACCACACTGCGGGAGCAGCGGTTCACCGAACCGCTGCTCCCGCAGTGCTGTGCGTGGGTCTCGCCACCGCTTCGACCACACGGAGGCCCTCAGATCATGGCTCGGCTGTTCGGCACCGACGGCGTTCGCGGACTCGCGAACGCCGACCTCACCCCGGAACTCGCGCTCTCCGTCGCCGCCTCCGCAGCGCGGGTGCTCGCCGAGCACGACCGGTCCCACCGCCCCGTCGCGGTGGTCGGCCGCGACCCCAGGGCCAGCGGCGAGATGCTGGAGGCCGCCGTCGTGGCGGGCCTGGCCAGCGCGGGCGCGGACGTGCTGCGCGTGGGCGTGCTGCCCACGCCCGCCGTCGCGCACCTGGTCGGCGCGCTCGGCGCCGACGTGGGCGTGATGATCTCCGCCTCGCACAACCCCATGCCGGACAACGGGGTGAAGCTGTTCGCCGCCGGTGGGCACAAGCTGCCCGACGCCGTCGAGGACGAGATCGAGCAGAAGCTCGGCGAAGGCGCGCACCGCCCGACCGGCGCCGAGGTGGGCCGGGTCCGCGACGTGCCGGACGCGCTCAGCCAGTACGTCGAGCACCTGCTGAAGGTCGTGCCCAGCAGGCTGGACGGCCTGAAGGTCGTGGTCGACTGCGCGAACGGCGCGGCGTCCGGCGCGGCCCCCGAGGCGTACCGCAGGGCGGGCGCGGAGGTCGTCGAGATCAACGCGGCCCCGAACGGCCTGAACATCAACGAGGACTGCGGCTCGAACCACATCGGGCAGCTGCGCGCCGCGGTGCTGGAGCACGGCGCCGACCTCGGCATCGCGCACGACGGCGACGCGGACCGCTGCGCCGCCGTGGACGCGAACGGCGACGAGGTCGACGGCGACCAGATCATGGCGGTGCTCGCGCTGGCCATGCAGGAAGCGGGCGAGCTGACCGACAACACGCTGGTCGTGACGGTCATGAGCAACCTGGGCCTGCACCTGGCGATGCGCGAGCACGGCATCGCGCTGCGCACCACGGCGGTCGGCGACCGGTACGTGGTGGAGGAGCTGCGCGCGGGCGGCTACGCCCTGGGCGGCGAGCAGTCGGGCCACGTCGTGCTGCCCGCGCACGCCACCACCGGCGACGGCCTGCTCACGGCCCTGCGCCTGATGGCCCGCGTCGCGTCGACGGGCAAGCCGCTGGCGGACCTGGCGGGCGTGATGCGCAGGCTCCCGCAGGTCCTGCTGAACGTCGTGGTCTCCGACAAGGCGACGGTGGCCGCGGCCCCGTCCGTGGCGGAGGCCGTGGCGGCCGTGACGGAGGAGCTGGGCGACACGGGACGCGTGCTGCTGCGGCCCTCGGGCACGGAGCAGCTGGTGCGCGTGATGGTCGAGGCGCCGACGCACGAGCTCGCCGAATCGGCGGCGCAGCGCTTGGCGGGCGTGGTCAGCGCGGTCCGCTGAGACCGAGCGGCCGGACCTGACTCGGGGCGCCCCTTCCAGGGCGCCCCGAGTTTTTTTCGGGCCGCCGCGCGGAAGCCGGGCCCGGTGTCCGAGGCGCGCGATCCACGGGGTGCGCGCGACCGGGCGGGGGGATGCCGTCCGAGGACGATCCTGGCTCCCGCCCCCGGAATCGCCGCCAGCGCCCCTCGCGGGCTGTTCGCTCCGGCAAAGACGATGCGGAATCCGCTGTTCAGCGGAGGGTCGCCTGGCAGGCTGTGCACGGAACCTGGTGGCGCCTGAGCGCGTCCGAGCCAGGAGTTCAAGGGGAGGGCGGAAGCAGTGGCTGGTTACGGGGTCAGTCCCGCTGATCTGCAGAAGGTCGCGGGTCAGTACGAGGACCACGGGACGGACATCATCCAGATGAGCTCGGGGTTGGCCCCCGGTGTCGGCGCGGGCCAGGTCGGGCGGAAGTTCCAGGGTGTCGCAGCCACCTACAAGGCCTACTTCGACCGCCTCCAGGAGAACGTGAACACCTTCGGGCGCGGCACGAACAACGTCGCGCAGCGGCTCAAGGACGTCGCGAACTCGTACCAGAGCGAGGAGCAGAGCAACTCCACCAGGTTCGGCGGGTGATCGCGGTGGCCGACCAGAACGAGATCAAGAAGCTCCTCGACGACCCGAACGTCACCGGGGACACCAAGAAGCAGCTCGTGCGCGCGCTGGCGGGGGCGGGCGCGAGCGAGGACGAGGTGCGCCGCTACGGCGAGGCCAACGGCGTCGAGGTGCCCGACGACCCCGGTTTCTGGGACTACGTCGGCACGGGCGTCCTCCTCGTGCCCACGATGGGCCTCAGCGGGGCGAAGCTCGCCCACGACGAGGGTTCGCGCGCCGCCTGGGAGCAGGACGGCAAGAACGCCGACGCCATCGTCGCCAAGGCCAAGGGGGAGCGCGAGCTCGGCTCCACCCAGAAGACCCTGGACGAGACCGGCGACTTCCGCTCCTCCGACGAGCTGCTCGACGCGGGCGCGCCCGGACTGCGGTTCTTCGAGACCTGGATCCCGCTCTACAAGGGCGCCAACGACGCCTGCGGCCACAACGGCCAGGTGCCCGCCCTCACCGACCTCTACGCGAACTACGACCAGGTCAGGGGCATCGACCTGGTCAAATTCCGCGAGGACGCGGAGAAGGTCGACAAGGCCGCGGGCGAGCTGGACGGCCACCAGAACCAGCTCGGCTCCGCCTGGAACACCCTCGGCGGCTGGCAGGGCGACGCGGCGACCGCCGCCAACGGCTTCAACGGCAAGTTCCTGAACACCGCGGGCGGGTTCGTCGAGTCCACCAAGGCGGTGCCCGGCACGATCACCGCGGCGGCGAAGCACATCCAGGACCAGGTCAAGGACTTCGCCCAGGCGGTCCACGACATGCACTCGGACAAGTGCGGCCAGCTCACGCCCGCCGAGGCGGCGGACGAGATCCGCAAGGCCAAGGGCGGGCTCCTGCCCGGCGACGTCACGATCAGCGACTGGCTGTCGGGCGACTGGATCTCGACGTTCGGGAAGGCCTTCGTCGGCCTGGTCCTCGGCGGACCCGTCGGCTCGGGCATCGGGGCCGCGATCGGCCTCGCGGACCACGCCAAGGACGTGCGCGAGCGGCTCATCACCGAGTCCAAGGAGAAGCTCAAGCTCCTGTGCCAGGAGTTCGACGCCAAGAAGCAGTCCTTCGACTCGTACTGCGCCAACGTGCAGACCGGCGTCCAGACCGGCTACGACACGATGTTCGGCCAGCTCGAGGGGCAGATCAAGGACAAGGCGCTCGGCGAGGTCACCGACGCGCCCTCGTTCAGCGGCGAGAACGGCAACGCCACCACCGCGCAGCAGTCCTCCAACACCGGGACCGGCACGGGAACCGGGACCGGGACGGGAACCGGAACCGGAACCGGCACGGGAACCGGAACCGGAACCGGCACGGGGACCGGCAGCGGCGTGCCCGGCGGCAGCGGCACGGGCGGCGGGATGCCCGCCACCCCGGAGATGCCCGAGATCCCCACGCCCGAGAACCCGCTGGACGCGGACGGCGACGGCAAGCCGGACGGGCTGGAGAGCCCCGAGGGCGAGGGCGGCGGCGGGGCCGGGGGTGGCGCCGGAAGCCCGGACGGCCTGGTCGGCGGGGGCGGTGAGCAGCCCGAGAAGGTCACCGTGCGCAGCGGCGACAACGAGCTGACCGTCACCGAGCCCGACGACGAGGGCCACGTGCAGCTCACCGTGGACACCCCGAACGGCCAGCCGAAGACCTACGACCTGGACTTCAGCGACAACCCCGACGCGTACAAGGCGCTCACCGGCAAGGAGCTGCCCGAGGGCGGGACCGGCGCGGACGGCTCCACCGACGGCGCGGCGACCACGCCCGGCGCGGCGGGTTCCGGCGCGGCGGAGGCGGGCGCCGCAGGGGCGGGAGCTGGCGGCGCGGCCGGTTCCGCTTCCGGCGCGGGCAGCGCGGCCACGCCGATCCAGGCGGGCCCGGACGGCAGGGCCGTCATCGAGCAGGACGGCCTGAAGATCATCGCCGAGGTCGACCCGCTGACCGGTGAGATCACCCTGTCCGTCGACGACGGCCAGGGCGGCAAGCCCGACGAGTTCGGCGTCGAGTTCGGCGAGGACGCCGCCCCGGTCGGTGGTCGGGTCGGCGCGGGAATCGGCCCGGTCGTCGCGGGCGGCCCGGCCGACGACGCGACCGGTGCCGCGTCGGCCGCGCGCGGCTTCACGGCCGACGCCGAGCAGCTCGTCGCCCAGCAGGGCCTCGCCGACCCGGTGCGGCCCGCGCAGGGCTTCACCGAGCCGGTCGCCGAGCCCGTGCGCGGCTTCACCGAGCCCGCCCAGGGCTTCACGGAGCCCGTCCAGGGCTTCACCGAGCCCGCGCGCGCCCCCCAGGGCTTCACCGAGCCCGTCGCGGCGGCGTACGACACCGCCCAGCAGGGCTTCACCACCCAGAGCGGCGCCACCTCCCCGAGCGCCACCTCCCCGAGCGCCACCGGCCTCGGGGCGCCCGGCTGGGACGCCCCCGGTTCGGGCGGCTCGACCGGCGGCACCACCGTCACCTCGGGCGCCGCGCTGGTCGGCGACGCGGGCAGCGCCTTCGACAAGGTGGACGCCGCGCTGGGCGGCAGCTCGCTGTCCGGCTCGACCCCGGACCAGGTCGTGGACCGCGGCTCGCAGGACGGCTCGTCGGGCGGTGGCAGCTTCGCCGACACCCACACCTCCCAGGCCGGTCAGGCGGGCTCCGCCGTGCTCCCGTCCATGCAGGACGGCTCCGGCCAGGGCGCGAGCGGCATGATGGGTGGCGGGATGATGGGCGGCGGCATGATGGGCGGCGCGGGCGCCGGCGGCGGCCAGGGTGGTGGCCAGGGCGGTGACACCGAGCGCAGCTCCGGCCAGTGGCGCACCTCGGGGTCGCTGTTCGACGACGACAGCAGCGCCATGAACCGCCTGCAGGGCGTGCTGGGCGAGGGGGACAACCGGTGATCCAGGTCGACGAGCGGGTCCAGGCGGCGTTCGACGACGCGCTGGCCCGCACCCGCAAGCAGAACGCGCAGGTCACCGCCGACCTGGCGGCCACCGCGAAGCGGCTGGAGCAGGAGGCGGGGGAGCGCGAGGCCCGCGCCGAGGCCGAGCGCGCGCAGCTGCGCGAGAAGGCCGACCGGCTGCTGGCCGTGCCGCAGAAGCCCCAGCCGAGGTCGGTGGACCGGGGCGCGGGGGAGCTGGCCTTCGGGCTGGAGGACGAGGAGGGCGAGGCGCGGCCGTCCCAGCCCGCCCAGCAGCCCCACGCCCAACCGCAGGCCCAACCCCAGCCCAGGGGTGGGCAGCAGGAGCCGCCCACGCAGCCGTTCACCCAGCAGCCGCCGTCCTGGCAGCAGCCCGCCCAGCAGCCGCCCGCACGCGGGCGCAGGGCCGCGCCGCCGCCGGACGACGACGACATGAGCGGTCAGACCTGGCTCTCCTGAGCCCAGGTCGCACGAGCAGCACCGCGCGTGGGGGCTCCCCGGTTTTCGGGGAGGGGAGCCCTCCGCGCCGTGCCCCTCAGTGCCGTGCCCCTCAGCAGCCCTCCGGGGCCCGGCCCCCCGCCGTCACAGCCCCAGCGCCGCCCGCTGGTACACCAGCGCCGCGCCGCGCACGTCGTCCTCCAGCAGCGCGTCCCAGCGCCGCTCGCCCTTGAGCACCCGCAGCAGGAACGCCGTCACCAGGCCGCGCGCCAGCCGCTGCGCCGAGCGCTCGCCCCTGCCGTCCAGCAGCAGCTCGCTCCAGTGCCTGCCCTCGGTGAACCCCAGGTGCGAGGCCTTCTCCAGCATCCGCACCTGCACCGGCCCGCGCCACGCCTCCGCGATCGCCTGCGCGTGCCCGATCGGCGGCGCGATGCGGTCCTCGCCGCCCGCCAGGTGCAGGCCCGGCACGCCGATCTCGCGCGCCGCGTCCAGAGCCGACGGCTTCGTCTCGGCCGCCGCCAGGGTCACCACCGCCCGCGCCCTCGGGTCCCGCGCCGCCGCCAGCACGGCCGCGCCGCCGCCCATCGAGTGCCCGGCCACCGCCAGCCGCTCCGGGTCGACCGAGATGCCGCCCTCGCCCAGCCGCACGCCCGTGCACACGTCGAGCGCCGTCGTCAGGTTCGCGGACATCAGCCGCGCCGACGCGAGCGGGCCGCGCTGGGTGTTCGGGGCCGCCGCGACGATGCCCCACGACGCCAGGTGCCGCAGCAGGCCCCGGTAGCGGGTGGCGGGCTGGAGCCAGCCGTGGCTGAACGCGACGGCGGGCAGGCCGAGGCCGGACGCCGGCGTGTAGACCAGGCCGGGAAGCCCGACGAGGGCCAGGTCGCCCCGCAGCACCTCGTGCTCCCCTGGCCTGCTGAGCTGGTCGAGCACCTGCTTCGCCGAGTTGCCGCTCACCGCAGCAACGGTAGTCGATCGCGACCCGGTGCCGCACGCCACGATTGGTCTACACCAAAGAGGCGCGTTACCTGCGAAAACGGTGTGAACCGACACGTTCGGGGGACCGCACGAATCTGGCTACCCTGTGCGGTGTGTGCGGAATCGTGGGATACGTGGGCCACCGCTCGGCGCTGGACGTCGTGCTGGACGGCTTGAGGCGCCTGGAGTACCGGGGGTACGACTCGGCGGGCGTCGCCGTCCTGGACGGCGCGGGCGGCCTCGCCGTCGAGCGCAAGGCCGGCAGGCTGGCCAACCTGGAGGCGGTGCTGGACGAGGTCGGCCGCGCCGGGTTCGCGGGCACCGTCGGCATGGGCCACACCCGGTGGGCCACGCACGGCGCGCCCGTCGACCGCAACTCGCACCCGCACCGCGACACCACCGGTCGCGTCGCCGTGGTGCACAACGGCATCATCGAGAACTTCGCCGCGCTGCGCTCGGAGCTGGAAGACCTCGGCATCGAGATGGCCAGCGACACCGACACCGAGACCACCGCGCACCTGATCGCGCTGGCCTACTCGGACGGCGACACCAAGGGCGACCTGCCCGGCAGCGTCCGCGCCGTCGTCCGCCGCCTCGAAGGCGCGTTCACGCTCGTCGTGACGCACGCCGACGAGCCCGGCCAGGTCGTCGCCGCCCGCCGCTCCTCCCCGCTCGTGGTCGGCGTCGGCGAGGGCGAGACGTTCCTCGCCTCCGACGTGTCGGCGTTCATCGAGCACACCCGCGAGGCCGTCGAGCTGGGCCAGGACCAGGTCGTGGTGATCACCGCCGACGGCTACGAGGTCACCGACTTCGACGGCGGCCCCGCCGAGGCCAAGCCGTTCACGGTCGACTGGGACCTGTCCGCCGCCGAGAAGGGCGGCCACGAGTACTTCATGCTCAAGGAGATCGAGGAGCAGCCGGACGCGCTGGCCAACACCCTGCGCGGCCACTTCCGCGACGGCCGGATCGTGCTCGACGAGCAGCGCCTGTCCGACCAGGACCTGCGCGACGTCGACAAGGTCTTCGTCGTGGCCTGCGGCTCGGCCTACCACTCCGGCCTGGTCGCCAAGTACGCCATCGAGCACTGGACCCGGCTGCCCGTCGAGGTCGAGCTGGCCAGCGAGTTCCGCTACCGCGACCCGGTGCTCGACCGCGCCACCCTGGTCGTCGCGATCTCCCAGTCCGGCGAGACCGCCGACACCCTGGAGGCCGTGCGGCACGCCCGCGCCCAGAAGGCCCGCGTGCTGGCGGTGTGCAACACCAACGGCGCGCAGATCCCGCGCGAGTCCGACGCGGTGCTCTACACCCACGCGGGCCCGGAGATCGGCGTCGCCTCCACCAAGGCGTTCCTCGCCCAGATCGCGGCGAACTACCTGGTGGGCCTGGCCCTGGCGCAGGCGCGCGGCACCAAGTACCCCGACGAGGTCGCCCGCGAGTTCGCCGAGCTGGAGGCCGCCTCCGCCGCCGTGCAGCGCGTCCTCGGCACGGTCGAGCAGGTCAAGGCCCTCGGCCGCGACCTGGCCGACTCCAAGGCCGTCCTGTTCCTGGGCCGCCACGTCGGCTACCCGGTGGCGCTGGAGGGCGCGCTCAAGCTCAAGGAGCTGGCGTACATGCACGCCGAGGGCTTCGCGGCGGGCGAGCTCAAGCACGGCCCGATCGCGCTGATCGAGGAGGGCCTCCCGGTCGTCGTGGTGATGCCCTCGCCGAAGGGCCGCGCGGTGCTGCACTCCAAGCTGGTGTCCAACATCAGCGAGATCCAGGCGCGCGGCGCGCGGACCGTGGTGATCGCCGAGGAGGGCGACGAGACGGTGCGCCCGTTCGCCGACCACCTCATCGAGGTGCCCGCCGTGCCGACGCTGCTCCAGCCGCTGGTGTCCACCGTGCCGCTGCAGGTGCTGGCGGCGGAGATCGCCAGGTCGCGGGGCTACGACGTGGACAAGCCGCGCAACCTGGCCAAGTCCGTCACCGTCGAGTAGGCGCGCGCCCGCCGAGAACGTCACCCGCCGCCGCCCGCCGCCGACCTCCGGCGGCGGGCGGTCGTGCTCTGCCGGGGGTGGGCGTCCGCGTGTCCCGCTGAGCGGTCTGGGGCAGTCTGGACCCATGCGGGGTCTGTGGACGACTGAGCGGGTGCGGGCGGCGGAGGAGCGGGTCATGGCGCGCGTGCCGGACGGCGCGCTCATGCGCAGGGCCGCCTTCGGGCTGGCCCGCGTCGCGCTCGGGATGCTGACCGGCCCGCGCCGCCGCGTCGGCCTGCTGGTCGGCGCGGGCGGCAACGGCGGCGACGCCCTGTGGGCGGGCCACTACCTGCGGCGCAGGGGGGTGGCGGTGAGCGCGGTGCTGCTGCGGCCGGACCGGGCGCACGCCGAGGGGCTGGCCGCGTTCCGCGGGGCGGGCGGGCGGGTCGTGGACCGGCTCGGCGAGGTCGACCTGGTCGTCGACGGCATCGTCGGGCTGTCCGCGCGCGGCCCGCTGCGCCCGGACGCCGCCGAGCACGTCGCCGCGATCGACGCGCCGGTCCTCGCGGTCGACCTGCCCAGCGGGATCGACCCGGACACCGGCGCGATCACCGGTCCCGCCGTCAGGGCCGACGTCACGGTCGCCTTCGGCTGCCTCAAGCCCGTGCACGCGCTCGCCGACTGCGGCCGGGTCGAGCTGGTCGACCTCGGCCTCGGGCCCGAGCTGGCCGGTCCCGACCTGGCCGAGCTGGAGGACGCCGAGGTCGGCGCGCACTGGCCGGTGCCCGGTCGTTCGGACGACAAGTACACCCAGGGCGTCACCGGGATCGCCGCCGGTTCCGCGACCTACCCCGGCGCGGCCGTGCTGGCCACCGGGGCCGCGCTGCTCGCCACCTCCGGCATGGTCCGGTACGCGGGCGCGGCGGCCGAGGCGGTCCGGGCGTCCTGGCCGGAGTCGATCTGCACCGGCTCGATCACCGACGCGGGCCGCGTCCAGTCCTGGGTGGTCGGGCCGGGTCTGGGCACCGGGCTGAGCGCCGAGGGCGTGCTGCGGGCCGTGCTGGAGGCGGGCGTGCCGGTGGTCGCCGACGCCGACGCCATCACCATGCTCGCCAACAACCGCGACCTGTGGGACGCCCGCGACCCCGGCACCCCGCTGGTGCTGACCCCGCACGACCGCGAGTTCGAGCGGCTGGCCGGGCCGGTGGGGCGGGACCGGGTCGCCGCCGCGAGGCGGGCCGCCGAGCGGTTCGACGCGGTGGTGCTGCTCAAGGGCAACACGACGGTGCTGGCGGGCCCCGACGGGCGGGTGTTCGTGAACCGGGCGGGCGGCGGCTGGGCGGCCACCGCCGGGTCGGGCGACGTGCTGTCCGGGCTGGTCGGGACGCTGCTGGCGGCCCGGCTCGACCCGCTGCTCGCGGCGGCCTGCGCGGCGCGGGCCCACGCGACGGCGGCGGACCTCGCCTCGCGCGGCGCGCCCATCCCGGCGTCGGCGCTGCTCAGGGCCGTGCCGGACGCGATCCGGGCGCTGCGGAGCGGATGAGCGCCGCGCCACGAGTGGCGGGCCGCCCGCCGATCACCTGCTATGACACCATGAACCGCGCTATGGCTGCTCCCCGCGCTGAGGTCGTCATCGACCTCGACAACCTCCGGCACAACACCGCGTACCTGGCCGCCCGCGCGCCGGGCGCCGAGCTGATGGCCGTGGTCAAGGCCGACGGCTACGGGCACGGCGCGGTCGAGGTGGCGCGGACCGCCCTCGGCTCCGGCGCGACCTGGCTGGGCTCCTGCTCGATCCCCGAGGCGCTGGCGCTGCGCGCCGGGGGGATCACCGCGCCCGTGCTGGCCTGGCTCGACACCCCGGACACCGACTTCGCGCCCGCGATCGCCGAGGGCGTCGACCTCGGCCTGTCCACGCCCCGCGCGCTGGAGTCCGCAGCCGCCGCCGCGCGCCGGGCGGGCAGGCGCGCCCGCGTCCACCTCAAGATCGACACCGGGCTGTCCCGCAACGGCTGCCCCGCCGACGAGTGGGAGGCGTTCGTCGAGCTCGCCGCCGCCACCCCCGAGGTCGAGGTGCACGCGATCTGGTCCCACCTGGCGTGCGCCGACGAGCCCGGCCACCCGGCCACCGACGCGCAGGCCGAGCGGTTCGACGACGCCTACCGCGCCGCGCTGCGCGCCGGCCTCGACCCGAAGCGGCACCTGGCCAACTCGGCCGCCCTGCTCACCCGCCCCGACCTGCACTTCGACCTGGTCCGGCCGGGCATCGCGCTGTACGGGCTGAACCCGGTGCCCGACGAGCACGACCTGCGGCCGGTCATGACGTTCCGCTCCAGCGTGGTGCGCACCAAGCGCATCCGGGCGGGCGAGTCCGTCTCGTACGGCCTGACCTGGACCGCGAAGTCCGACACCTCGCTCGCGCTGGTGCCGGTCGGCTACGCGGACGGCGTGCCGCGCGCCCTGTCCAACCGGATGCACGTGCGGCTCGCGGGCCGCAGGCGCCCGGTGGTCGGGCGGGTCTGCATGGACCAGGTCGTGGTGGACTGCGGGGACGACGAGATCGCGGAGGGGGACGAGGTCGTGCTGTTCGGGACCGGCGTCGACGGCGGGCCGACCGCCCGCGAGTGGGCGGACACCACCGGCACCATCGACTACGAGATCGTGACGGGGATGCACCGGCCGCGCGTGGTGAGGACCTACCGGTGAAGACGCTGTGGAAGGCCGTGAGCGTGGTCGGCGGGGTGCTGGGCGCCGCGGCGACCGGCGTCGCCGTGGGCGTCGCGGCCAACCACCGCAAGGTCACCGGCGAGCGGAACCAGGACGACCCCTTGGCCGACGAGCCCCTCGGCAGGCTGCGCCCCACCCGCGAGTCCACGGTGGCCGCCGACGACGGCGTGCCCCTGTCGGCCGAGGAGGTCGACCCGGAGGACGGCGGCGAGGCCGAGCTGACCGTGGTTCTCGTGCACGGCTTCGCGCTCGACCGCCGCTGCTGGCACTTCCAGCGCCGCGACCTGGCCCGGCTGGTCGACCCGAGGGTGCGGCTGGTGCTGTACGACCAGCGCAGCCACGGCCGCTCCGACCGCTCGCCCGCCGAGTCCAACACCATCGACCAGCTGGCCCGCGACCTGGACGCGGTGATCCGGTCCATGGCGCCCACCGGGCCGCTGGTGCTCGTCGGGCACTCCATGGGCGGCATGACGATCATGGCGCTGGCCGAGGAGAACCCGACCCTGTTCGCCGAGCGGGTGCGCGGCGTCGCGCTGGTGGGCACGGCGGCGGGCGCGGTCGGCGGCGCGGGGCTGCCCAAGTCGGTGCTGTCCCGGTACAACCCGGTCACCCTGGGCGTCGGCAGGCTCGCCGGGCTCCAGCCGAGCGCGGTGGAGTGGGCCCGGCGGCGGGCCAACATCCTGACCTGGAGCGGCATCCGGGCGCTCGCGTTCGGCGATCGCGGCGTGCCGACCTCGCTGGTCGACCTGATGGACGAGATGATCGCCGGGATCAAGGTGTCGGTGCTCACCGAGTTCCTGGAGACGCTGGGCACCCACGACCGCTACAAGGCGCTGGCCGGCCTGCGGCACTGCGAGGTGCTGGTGGTCAGCGGCGACGCCGACCGGCTCACCCCGTTCTCGCACGCGGAGCGGATGGCCGAGGAGATGCCGCACAGCGAACTGGTCCGGGCCTCCGGCGCGGGCCACATGGTGATGATGGAGCAGGCCGAGCTCGTGACCGCGCACCTGGTCGACCTGGTGCGCCGCAGCGCGGCCGTGGAGGACGAGGACGGGCGACGGTGGTGGCGAGCGTGATGCTGCCGACGGTGGAGGACACCGAGGCGTTCGGCAGGGCGCTGGGCGAGTCGGCGCGGGCGGGCGACCTGCTCCTGCTCGCCGGGCCGCTCGGCGCGGGCAAGACGGCGCTGGTGCGCGGCCTCGCGGCCGGGCTGGGCGTGCGGGGGCGGGTGAGCTCGCCGACGTTCGTGATCGCGCGGGTGCACGACGCCGGTGAGCGCGGCGTGGCGCTGGTGCACGTCGACGCCTACCGGCTGGGCGGCGACCTGGCGCAGCTGGACGACCTGGACCTGGACACCGACCTGGTGGACGCGGTGGTGGCCGTCGAGTGGGGCGAGGGCGCGGCGCGGCTGTCCGAGGACCACCTGCTGGTGCGGTTGGAGCGGCGCGACGACGACGTGCGCGTGGCGCGGCTGGAGCCCAGCGGGGCTTGGGTCGGGCGGGAGCTGCCCGGTGCGGGACCCCGCAGCGCGGAGGCCGCAGACCGCAACGGGTGAGCGGGCATCGGTCCCATTCCCCGTGACGGGGTCATGGGGGCTCCGTCGTGAGGAGGAACCGATGCTTCGCAGGGTTGCGGTGCTGTTCGCGGCACTGGCAGGGGTGGCCCTCGCACCGGTGGCGGTCGCCGGGGCCTCGCCCGCCGACGCCGACGTCGCGTGCGACACGAACTGGGGAACCGGTGACCGGGACCTCTGGGGCGGCGCGGCCGAGGGCGCGCTGACCGGCGTCCAGGCAGGGCGGCACGAGTGCTTCGACCGGCTGGTGCTGGACCTGGGCGCGGCGGACGCGGCCGGGTTCCACGTCGGGTACCGGGACGAGCTGGGGCACATCGCGAAGGACCAGGTGCTGCCGCTGCGCGGCGACGGCACGCTCGTGGTCCTGGTGGACGTGCCCGGCCAGGGCTACCAGCCGGTGAACCCGGTCGAGGTGGTCGACGTGACCGGGTACCGGACGTTCCAGCAGGTCAGGTGGGCAGGCTCGTTCGAGGGCCAGGTCAAGCTGGGCATCGGCACGCCCACGGAGCTGCCGTTCCGGGTGACCTCGGGCGACGGCAAGCTCGTGGTGGACGTGGCGCACTCGTAGGGCTGACGGGGTGCGGGCCGTGGCGGCGGTCCGCACCCCGCCCTGACCCGATCGGCCCGGCCCCCGCGAGCACCTCCGCCGCCCCCAGCTGCGCCACGACCCGCTCCACGTCGCCCGGCGCCACCACCGCGTCCACCGACCCGGCCGCGAACTGCCCCTCGGCGGTGTACTCCGGCCCGTTGCCCTGCCGCACCCGGCTGCCAGCGAACCCCGCGCTGCGCAGCAGTGCGAGACCACGAACCGCTGCACCGCGGTCCCACGCTGCGGCTCAGGGAGGTTCGGCTCTTGCGTCTCACCCACACCCACACCCCCAGCACCAGATCGGCCCCCGCGCCCAGCGCCGCCCAGCCGCCGCCGGTGGTCGGGTCGCGCAGCACCGCCACGTGCCCCAGCCCGGCCGCCCGGTGCTCGGCCCGCGCCCGCGCCAACCGCTGCAGCTGCCGCAGCGCCAGCACGCCCTCGTGCACCCGGCTGCCCCCGGTCGCGATCAGCGACACCACCGGCAGCCCCTCGCCCACCGCCGCGCCGAACGCGTCCACCAGCGCCTGCCCGGCCCCCGCGCCCGCCGACCCACCGAGGAAGCGGAAGTCGAACTCCACGACCACCGCGCCGCCACCGCACCCAGCCGACCGACCCCACCCCGCCCGACCTGGCCCGCGCCCGCGCCACCCGCTCGGCGTGGCCGGGCCA
The DNA here is from genome assembly GCF_000023245.1 of Actinosynnema mirum DSM 43827. Lineage (GTDB taxonomy): Bacteria > Actinomycetota > Actinomycetes > Mycobacteriales > Pseudonocardiaceae > Actinosynnema > Actinosynnema mirum. The sequence goes on along the minus strand of NC_013093.1, from coordinate 7,693,352 downwards.
CCCGAGCGGGTCGCTCACCGCCGCAGCTCCCGCTTGAGCACCTTGCCGAGGTCGTTGCGCGGCAACGAGTCCACGAGCACCAGCGCGCGCGGTCGCTTGTGCGGGGCCAGCAGCCCGGCCACGTGGTCGGCCAGCTCCTCCAGCGTCGGCTCCCGACCGTCGGCCACCACCCACGCCACGACCCGCTCGCCGAGGTCCTCGTCCGGCTCGCCGACCACCGCGACCTCGGCCACGTCCGGGTGCTCCAGCAGCGCGTTCTCGATCTCGCCCGCCCCGATCTTGTACCCGCCGCTCTTGATCAGGTCGGTGGCCCGCCGCCCCACGATCCGCAGGTACCCGTCCGGCTCCAGCACCGCCAGGTCCCCGGTCCGGAACCAGCCGTCCCGGAACGCCTCCCGCGTCGCGTCCGGCCGGTTCAGGTACTCGGTGAACAGCCCCGGCCCGCGCACCTCGACCTCGCCGATCTCGCCCGGCTCGCCCACCACCCGCACCGCCGTCCCGTCCAGCGCGGTCCCGACCGCCCCCGGCCTCCGGTCGCCGTCCGCCCGCACGCTCGTGATGATCAGCGTCTCGGTCATCCCGTACCGCTCCACCACCCGCTGCCCGGTCAGCGCGCTGATCCGCTCGTGCACCGCCGCGGGCAGCGCCGCCGACCCGGACACCAGCAGCCGCGCCTTCCCGAACGCCTCCGCGTGCTCCGGGGCCTGCGCGAGGCGGTGGTACATCGTCGGCACGCCGAACAGGACCGTCCCGTCCCCGGCCAGCGCCTCGGCGGCGGCCTCCACGGTGAACGACCCCAGGTGGCGCACCGTCCCGCCGCGTCGCAGCGGCCCCAGCACGCCCAGGCACAGCCCGTGCACGTGGAACAGCGGCAGCCCGTGGACCACCACGTCGTCCCCGGTCCACGCCCAGGCGGCGGCCAGCGCGTCCAGGTTCGCCGCCAGCGCCCGCCTGGGCAGCACGACGCCCTTCGGCGGCCCGGTCGTGCCCGAGGTGTAGATCACCAGCGCGGGCGCCTCGGCGTCCGGCTCCGGCAGCGGGACCTCGGCCCCGGAGGGCGGCTCGCCGTCGACCACCAGCTCGGGCGCGCTGTCCTCCAGCACGTGCCGCAGCTCCCGCTCGCCGATCCTCGGGTTCAGTGGCACCACCGGCACCCCGGCCAGCAGCGCGCCGACCACGGTCACGCAGGTGTCCAGGGTCGGCCGGGCCCACACCGCGACCAGCCGCCTGCCCGCGAGCCCGTGCGCGACGGCGCGGGCCCGCGCGGCCAGCTCCCGGTAGGTCAGCTCCCCGTCGGGGAAGCGGAGCGCGGTCTTGTCAGCGACGGCGTCGGCGACGGCGGCGTCGGTCAGAGCGGGCAGCAGCATGGGCTACACCGTGCCGCCGCCCGCCCCCGGTCACAAGTGCGGTTCGAGCCACGTCACCAACCGCGACTTCGGCCTCGCGCCGACGGACTGCGCCACCAGCTCCCCGTCCCGGTACAGGTTCAGCGTCGGCGCCGACATGATCCGCGCGTCCCGCGCCACCGCGGGGCTCGCGTCCACGTCGACCCGGCTCACCACCAGCCCCGGCAGCTCCCGGTCCAGCTCCTCCAGCACCGGCTCCACCACCCGGCACGGCGGGCACCACCTCGCCCCGAACTCCACCAGGTGCAGCCCCTCGGCGATGCCCGCCCCGAACGTCCCGTCGGTCAGCTCCCGCACGTCTTCCCCTTCCGCCTTGCCTCGGCCTCCGCCGAGGCGAGCTGCTCGCGCACCCGCTCCCTGGCCACCTCGAGACCCGCGATGCACTCCTCGATCTCGGCGAGCTTGCGCCGGTACACCGCCACCGAGGCGGGGCACGACCCGCCGCTCGCGTTGCCGTCCCGCAGGCACTCCACGAACGGCCGGGTGTCCTCCAGCGCGAACCCGATGCCGGTGAGCGACCTGATCTCGGTCACCAGCCGCAGGTCGGACTCCTCGTACTCGCGCCTGCCGTTCGGACCACGCCGGTCCGGCAGCAGCCCCAGTGACTCGTAGTAGCGCAGCGCCCGCGTCGTCGTGCCGCAGCGCCTGGCCAGCTCCCCGATGCGCACCACGGCATCATCGGTGTTGACGTGGACGTCAAGTCCAGCCCCGGCGCGCGCCCCCGTACAGTGACCCGGTGCTAGTGCTCGCCTTGGACACCGCCACGCCCGCAGTGACCGCAGGGGTCGTGGAGCTCGAAGCCGGTTCGCCGCCGAGGACCCTGGCCCAGCGGGTCACGGTCGACGCCAAGGCGCACGGCGAGCTCCTCACGCCGCACCTGACCGAGGCGCTCGCGGACGCGGGCCGCTCGCTCGCCGACGTGGACGCGATCGTGGTCGGCGCAGGTCCCGGCCCGTTCACCGGGCTGCGCGTCGGCCTGGTCACCGCCGCCGCGCTCGGCCACGCCCTCGGCCGCCCCGTGCACCCGGTCGCCACCACCGACGCGCTGGCGCACGACGCCGTGGCCTCCGGCTCGGCGGCGGGCGCGCCGCTGCTGGTCGCCACGGACGCCCGCCGCCGCGAGGTCTACTGGGCCGCCTACGACGCGGACGGCCGCCGCACCCTGGGCCCGGACGTCGAGCGCCCCGCCGACCTGGCGGAGAAGCTGCCCGGACTCGGTCTCGCCCAGGCGGTCGGCGAGGGCGCCGCGCTCTACGCCGAGGTGCTCGGCCTGCCCGTGCTGGCGGGGCACGACCACCCGTCCCCGGCGGGCCTGGTCGCCGCCGCCGCCGACGCGCTGCTCTCCGCCGCCGAACCGGCCCCGCTCACCCCGCTCTACCTGCGCCGACCCGACGCCGTCGAGCCCACGGGCCGCAAGCGGGTGACCCGCCCGTGAACACCGGCACCGTGGTGCTGTCGCCGCTGCGCCACGAGGACGTCCCGCGCTGCGTCGAGATCGAGCACCGGCTGTTCCCCGGCGACGACCCGTGGAGCGAGAACTCGTTCCTGAGCGAGCTGGACGCGGGCAACCTCTACCTCGGCGCCTACGCGGACGGCGAGCTGGTCGGCTACGCGGGACTGGGCCTGACCGACTTCGAGAGCAGCGTCCACACCATCGCCGTCGAGACCGCCTGGCAGGGCAGGGGCATCGGCAAGGCCCTGCTCCGCGCGCTGCTGGAGCGGGCCGACCGGGACGGCCTCCCGGTGTTCCTGGAGGTCCGCACCGACAACGAGGGCGCCATCGGCCTCTACCTGGCGCACGGCTTCGAGCGCCTCGGCCTGCGCCGCCGCTACTACCAGCCCTCCGGGGCCGACGCGTACACCATGGGAAGGCCCGCGAACCGTGACTGACCGGCTCATCCTCGGCATCGAGAGCAGCTGCGACGAGACCGGCGCGGGCATCGTCCGCCTCGGCGCCGACGGCGGCATGGAGCTGCTGGCCGACGAGGTCGCCTCCAGCGTCGAGCAGCACGCCCGGTTCGGCGGCGTCGTCCCCGAGGTCGCGTCCAGGGCGCACCTGGAGGCCATGGTCCCGTCGATGCGGCGGGCCCTGGAGAAGGCCGACGTCGACCTCGCGCAGATCGACGCCATCGCGGTCACCGCCGGTCCCGGCCTCGCGGGCGCGCTGCTGGTCGGCGTCTCCGCCGCCAAGGCGTACGCCGCCGCGCTGAACAAGCCGCTCTACGGCGTCAACCACCTGGCGGGCCACGTCGCCGCCGACACCCTCCAGCACGGGCCGCTGCCCGAGCGGTGCCTGGCGCTGCTGGTGTCCGGCGGGCACTCCCAGCTGCTGCTCGTGGAGGGCCTGGCGTCGAGCATCACCGAGATCGGGTCCACGGTGGACGACGCGGCGGGCGAGGCCTACGACAAGGTCGCCCGGCTGCTCGACCTGCCCTACCCCGGCGGCCCGCCCATCGACAGGCTCGCCAAGCAGGGCAACGGGTGCGCCATCGCCTTCCCCAGGGGGCTGACCGGGCCGCGCGACGCCAAGTACGACTTCTCGTTCTCCGGCCTGAAGACCTCCGTCGCCCGCTGGGTCGAGCGCCGGGAGGCCGCGGGCGAGGAGGTGCCGCTGGCCGACGTCGCCGCGTCGTTCCAGGAGGCGGTGGCCGACGTGCTGACCGCCAAGGCGATCCGGGCGTGCCGGGACCTCGACGTGGACACGCTGGTGATCTCCGGCGGGGTCGCGGCGAACTCGCGGCTGTCCGGGCTCGCCGCCGAGCGGTGCGCGGACGCGGGCATCACCCTGCGGGTGCCCAGCCCTCGGCTGTGCACCGACAACGGCGCGATGATCGCCGCGATCGGCGCGCACCTGGTGGCGGCGGGCGCGCAGCCGTCGGGCCTGTCGCTGTCGACCAACCCCGGCCTGCCGGTCGAGGTGGTCCAGGTCCGCTGACGCCGGCTCCGCTGACGCCGGCTCCGCTGACGCCGGGGCCGCCGACGCGGCCCGACCGGGTTCACCCGGTGGTGTGGTGCATTCGACCCACACCGCCGGGCACGATCCCTCCCTAGCATTCGGCGCAACCGGTTGCGCGCCCCCTGAACAGGGGTGATGGCCGCGATCGGCGCGACGTTGCCACGGGGAGAGATGTCCGCTTCACCGCACCTGCAGAAGTACTTCGCCCAGCGGATGCGAAGGTCCACCACGTCCCTGCTGCTGTGGGCGGTGCTCGTCAGCGGCATCGTGCTCCTCGGCGGCTCCGCGCTGGGCACCCTCACCGCCGAGCACACCGAGGTCACCGCGACCGCCGTCGCCGAGACCACCACCTCCCAGACCTCCGGCGGGCGCCGCAGCCGCACCACCGAGCAGGTCCCGGCGCTGCGGGTGGAGTTCGAGCACGCGGGGGAGCGGCGCGAGGACGTCGTCGTCGCGGGGGACCGGGTCGTCGGCGACCGGTTCCCGGTGTTCGTGGACGGGGAGACCGGCGAGGCCAGACTGGCCGTCCCGACCGTGGCGACCGCGACCTGGGTGCTGGTCGCGGTGCTGACCCTGGTCGCCGCGCTGTGGGCGTGGATCAGCTTCGGCGGGGTGCTCCGCACCGCCCGGCTGCGCGCCTTCGACCCCGAGGCGGCGGACGAGCGGTTCGCGCTCGCGGTCAACCGGATCACCCCGGTCAAGCTGGGGAAGTCGGACTTCCTGCACGTCACCGGCGTGGTCGGGGCCAGCACCGCCACCGCGCCCGAGCACGGCGCCGGCCAGGTGGTGCGGCTGTCGGCGCTGGCCGAGGTGCTGCCGCCCGCCGACCGCATCCCCGCGCGGCTCGACGTCCGGCTGGTCCCCGACGGGGGCGTGGTGACGACGGCGTTCGTGCGCGGGCCGGGCGACGACGGCTGGTGGACGGCGTCGGTCGTCCCGGAGGACAACGCCCAGTCCCGGCGGGTCTGAGGACCCCGCGCTGCGCGGCAGCGCGAAACCCCCGACCGCCGCACCCCGTCCTTCGCTGCGGACCAACCGATCCGGCTTTCGTTCTTCCCGCCCTTCGGGAACCCGGACCGCTCCACCCGCGTTACCGCTGCGTCCCGCCCCGCTGACCGGTCGCCGTCGACCTGGGATTCCGGGCAGGATGGGACCGGCCACCTGATCGGGCGACACATGGTGGCCGGGGGGTCGTTGAACCGTTGGCACTCGAATGGGTAGAGTGCTAGCCGTACGGCACCGGCAACCGCCCCGACCCCCGCGACGGCGGGGTGGCAGGAGCCGTAAACGCAACCTGCCAACGCTTTCGACGACCGTGGAGGTCAGCCCGGTGAGCGTGAACATCAAGCCGCTCGAGGACAAGATCGTCGTCCAGGCCAGCGAGGCCGAGACCACGACGGCTTCCGGCCTCGTGATCCCGGACACCGCGAAGGAGAAGCCCCAGGAGGGCAAGGTCCTCGCGGTCGGCCCCGGCCGGATCGACGACAAGGGCAACCGCATCCCCGTGGACGTGGCTGTCGGCGACGTCGTCCTCTACTCCAAGTACGGCGGCACCGAGGTCAAGTACAACGGCGAGGAGTACCTGATCCTCTCCTCCCGCGACGTGCTGGCCGTCATCAACTGACGTCCGTCCGCACCGTCCACGCAAGGCGCCCCGGCGACCCCTTCCGGGGCCACCGGGGCGTTTCGCACTGAGAGAGGCTAGGCAATGCCCAAGCAGATCAGCTTCGACGAGGACGCTCGTCGGGCGCTCGAGCGCGGCGTGAACAAGCTGGCGGACACGGTCAAGGTCACCCTTGGCCCGCGTGGTCGCCACGTCGTGCTGGACAAGAAGTTCGGCGGCCCCACGGTCACCAACGACGGCGTCACCATCGCTCGCGAGATCGAGCTGGACGACCCGTTCGAGAACCTGGGCGCGCAGCTCGCCAAGAGCGTCGCGACCAAGACCAACGACATCGCCGGTGACGGCACCACGACCGCGACCGTGCTGGCGCAGGCGATGGTCCGCGTCGGGATGCGGAACGTGGCGGCGGGCGCCAACCCGACCGCGCTCGGCAAGGGCGTCCAGGCCGCCGCCGACGCCGTCGTGGACGCGCTCAAGGCCAAGGCCACCCCGGTCAAGGGCCGCGACAACATCGCCCAGGTCGGCACCGTGTCCTCCCGCGACGAGTCGATCGGCTCGCTGCTCGGCGAGGCCATCGAGAAGGTCGGCGAGGACGGCGTCATCACCGTCGAGGAGTCCTCGACGATGGCGACCGAGCTGCACATCACCGAGGGCGTGCAGTTCGACAAGGGCTACGTGTCGGCGCACTTCGCCACCGACCTCGAGGCCCAGGAGACGGTGTTCGAGGACGCCCGCATCCTGCTGCACCGCGAGAAGATCTCGGCGCTGGCCGACCTGCTCCCGCTGCTGGAGAAGGTCGCCGAGGCGGGCAAGCCGCTCGTCATCATCGCCGAGGACGTCGAGGGCGAGGCGCTGTCCACCCTGGTGGTCAACGCCCTGCGCAAGACGCTGCGCGTGGTCGCGGTCAAGGCGCCGTTCTTCGGCGACCGCCGCAAGGCGTTCCTGGACGACCTCGCGGTCGTCACCGGCGGCCAGGTCATCGCCGCCGAGGTGGGCCTGAAGCTGTCCGAGGCCGGTCTCGACGTGCTGGGCGCCGCCCGCCGCGTCGTGGTCTCCAAGGACAACACCACGATCGTGGACGGCGCGGGCGCCAAGGCGGACGTGGCCGGTCGCGCGGAGCAGCTGCGCCGCGAGATCGAGGCCAGCGACTCCGACTGGGACCGCGAGAAGCTGCAGGAGCGGCTGGCCAAGCTGTCCGGCGGCATCGCCGTGATCAAGGTCGGCGCGGCCACCGAGACCGAGCTCAAGGAGCGCAAGCACCGCATCGAGGACGCGGTCGCCGCCACCAAGGCCGCGGTCGAGGAGGGCATCGTCCCCGGCGGCGGTTCGGCGCTGATCCACGCGTCGAAGGTGCTCGACGGCGGGCTCGGCCTGACCGGCGACGAGGCCACCGGTGTCGCCCTGGTCCGCGAGGCACTGGGCGCCCCGCTGTTCTGGATCGCCGCGAACGGCGGCCAGGAGGGCGCGGTCGCGGTCAACAAGGTCCGCGAGGCCGACTGGGGCTTCGGCCTCAACGCCGCGACGCTGACCTACGGCGACCTGCTCGAGGCGGGCATCATCGACCCGGTGAAGGTGACCCGCTCCGCGGTCACCAACGCCGCCTCGATCGCCCGCATGGTGCTCACCACGGAGAGCGCCATCGTGGAGAAGAAGGAAGAGGAGCCCGCCGGGGCCGGTGGCCACGGCCACGGGCACGGCCACGGGCACTGACCCGCTCGGCCGCCCCGGCCGGTCGTCGTGACCGGTCAGGGGGCCTGCTCCGCTCGACGCCGGACCGGCGGGCGCCCCACGGGGAGCCCGCCGGTCCTGCTCTTGCGGGCCTTCCCCCGGACGCGGGAAAGGGGCGGCACCTGGTGGTGTCGCCCCTTTCCCGCACGGGTCATCAGGTGAGGGTGAGCCTGCGCTTCCTTGCCTTGATGATCCCGTCCCTCTCGGATTCCGAGAGGCCGCCCCAGATGCCGTACGGCTCCTGCACGGCAAGGGCGTGCCTGCGGCACATCTCCAGCACGGGGCAGGACAGGCAGACGGCCTTCGCCCGTGCCTCCCGTCTGGCTCGTGCCGGTCCGCGTTCCCCGTCGGGGTGGAAGAAGAACGCGCTGTCCATCCCGCGGCAGGAGCCGCGCATCTGCCAGTCCCAGAGATCGGCGTTGGGACCGGGGAGCCTTCGGGTGTCCGCCATCGAGACCGCCTCCTTGGCCACGGACGGGAACTGCTCCATTTGGCGTAACAGTGATCCACCGTAGAACCGCGCCAATGGTTGTTCAAGCCCGTCCGGGCTTGTGGGACCGCAATTCAGCCGATGGGTGATCACGGGGTTTGAACTCCGGATTTGCTCGTAACGGCTGGTGAACCGACGATGACGGGGTGAACCCGCCCACCCGCTCGACGTCGCCGCCGGTCGGCGACGCGCGGGAAGTCGTTGCCGGTCAAGGTGACCCTGCGCAGGTGGTGACCCTGTCCGTCGCTGCCGCGGCCCGCAGGCTCGGGGTCGCCCCGGCGACGCTGCGCACCTGGGACCGGCGGTACGGGCTGGGACCCAGTGATCACACGACAGGGCGACACCGGAAGTACGCGCCGCTGGACGTGGCCCGGTTGGAGCTGATGCAGCGGGCGCTGCAGCGCGGGGCCACCTCGGCGGAGGCCGCCAAGTACGCGCTGAGCACCCCGGTGCCCGCCCCGGACGCGCAGCAGGCGCCGCTCGCGATCGGCGAGCTGGACGCGGGGCGGCCGTCGCCCGCCGGGGTGCGCGGTCTGCGGATGCCGGGGGCTGGCAGGCCCGCGCGGGGCCTGGGGCGGGCGGCGCTGGCGATGGACTCGGTGGCCGCGCAGATCATCCTGGCGGACGCGATCGACGCGGACGGGGTGGTCGCGACCTGGGGCGAGGTGGTCCTGCCGGTGCTGACGGCGATCGCCGCGAAGTGGGAGCACTCGGGGGCCGGGGTCGAGGTGTCGCACCTGCTGGAGGAGTGCGTGGCGGCGGCGATGACCAGGGCGACCCCGCTGGTGGCGGACCCGCGCAACCACCGGCCGGTGCTGCTGGCGTGCGTGCCGGACGAGCGCCACAGCCTGCCCCTGCGCCCGCTGGCGGCGGAGCTGGCCAGGCGCGGGCTGGGCGTGATGCAGCTGGGCGCGTCCCTGCCCGCGGCGGCGCTGGCGTCGGCCATCCGCAGGACCGCGCCGTCCGCGGTGGTCCTGTGGGCGCACCTGCCGCGCTACGCCGATCCGGGAGTGGTCGCGGCGCTGCCGAGGACGAGGCAGCAGGTCAGGGTCTTCGCGGGCGGGCCCGGCTGGCAGCGGGGTGTGGTGCCCGCGCCCGCGGAGCGCATCGACGACCTGCCGGTGGCGGTGGCGGCGATCGAGCGCGCGGTCTGCTGACCGGGTGGTGGGGGTGGCCGGGCGGTGGGGTCGCCGGTCTGCCCGATCGCACACTTTCCTGCCCGATTTGCGCCCGATTCGCCGCCGAAGTGGGCCCGATGGGGCGTGCGCACCCCTAGTGTCGTCCGTTTGGCCCGGTTGCGACCCGCCCGCGTGCGACGGCCGGATCGCGCGGTTCGACCAACGGGGCCGGGAGCCCCGGAAGATGGCTGGGTGACACCCGCCCACCCGGTCCCCACCGCCGCGCCCCCTCGCACACCCGCCCGTTCGCGGGGGGTGGACCCGGAGCTGCGCGACGCCGCTTTCGGCGCCCGCCCGGACGCCGAGGTGTGGCGCGCCCTGCGCGGTTCCCCGGCGGACGCCTGGCTGGCCGCGGTGGTCCTGGGCGCCCAGGGCCACTACGCCGCCGCGTCCGCCGCCCTCACCGCCCTGGTCCACCGCCCGCTGCCCGACCTCTTCACCTCGCTGGCGGCCAGCACCCTCGCCTCCCACCACCGCCAGCTCGGCGACCACCGCACCGCCCGCCGCTTCGACTCCCTGGCCCTGTCCACCGCCCCGCCGCCCACGCCCCGACCAGCCGCCTGGCCCTCCGACGACGCGCTCGCGGAGGCCCCGGCCCAAGCTCGAGCCTCCGCCGAGGCCACCCCCTTCGCCCACGACCCGGACGGCATCGACCCCCTCGGCGCCAGGGCGGACGCCCTGCTCGGCCTGGCCGCCGACGCCCTCGGCGCGGGCAACCTCACCGAGGCCCGCCGCCTCCACGCCGCCGCGCTCCAACTCCCCACCCAGCCGGAGAACCCACCCGCCCCGCAGGCCACGGCCAGCCGGGCTGCTACCGCTGACCGGGCTGCTACCGCTGGCCGGGCTGCTACCGCTGACCGGGCTGCTACCGCTGACCAGGCCGCTACCGCTGACCGGGCTGCCGGAGCCCTGACCGCTGGCACCCGCATCGCCACAGCCGCCGCCAAGGCAGCCACCAGCCCGGTCCCCGCCAACCGGGTCCCCGCCGGCTCGGCAGCTGCTGGGTCGGCCCCCGCCGGCCTTGCCCCTACTGGCCTCGCCCCCACCGGCCCGATCCCCGCTGGCCCCGCCCCCACCGGCCCTGCCCTCGCTGGCTCAACCGCTATCAGTCCGACGCTCACCAGCCGGGCCACCGCCGCCCCGGCTGTCGCCGTCCCATCCGACGCCGCCCACGCCGCCATGCCCACCGAGCCTTCGGCCGCCGCCGTCCCAGCCGCCGCCCCGGCCGCCGCAGTCCCACCCGCCGCCCCGGCCGTCCTGCCCGTCGAACCCCCGGCCGCCCCCGCCGCCTTGTCCGCCGAACCCCCGTCGGCCGTCCACTCCTGGCGCACCCTCGTCCGCCACCACTGGATCGCCGCCGAGATCGCCCTCGCCTCCGGCGTTCCCGCCGAGGCCGTGCCGCACGCGGAAGCCGCGCTCGCGCTCGCCCAAGCGCGTGGCGGGATGCGACACATCCTCAAGTCCCGCCTGGTCCTGGGCACCGCTCTGGTGGTGTGGGCGACCCCCGAAAGCGTCCGCCGGGGCACTGAACTCCTGGCCTGTGACCTAAATCACACTGCCCGACTTCTCTTGTTCTCGTTGTCCTGGCCGACGGCTCTTGTCCTCGCCACGAACTCACCAGTCCGCACTACTGCGGAGCGCCACGACGACCTCGATCGGGCCGCCAACGCTCTGAGCTGCGTGTTGCTGCGCTCCACGCCCGCGAGCCGTCGCGCGGCCGAGGCGTCTCCCTGGATGCCGACGGCGCTGCTCCGTTCCGGGGAACCCCCGAACGCAGACCCTGAGACGAAGTTCTTGACGGATTAAGCACCGGATCGTGTCAAGGTTCCCGGCTTAGCGTCCGATAGGGGATATGGAACGTCACTCGGCTGCAGGAAGGAGTCCCCGTGACCACGGTCCTTATTTGCGACGACCGGCGCAGTGTGCGGGAGGGTCTCACCCGCGTGATGTCGGCTGTCCCAGGGGTTAGCCGCATCGACTGCGTAGCGCACGGTGACGAGTTGTTGGCACGCTTCTCCCGTCAGCCGGTGGACGTCGTCCTGGTTGGCACGCAGCGCGCCGTCCCCACCGGGGTGGAAGCGACCCGGCGACTCGTCTCGGCCAATCCGCAGGCAAACGTCATAGTCTTCGGCGCACCCGACGACGCGGGCAGCATCGCCGCCGCGATCGCGGGTGGGGCTCGTGGCTACCTCCGCTGGGACGCCTCGCGCCCCGAGCTGGTGGCCGCGCTCGCCCACACGCTCGCGAGCACCTCGGTGCCCGCACCGCGCCAGCCCTCCGATCCGGGGGTCCAGCTCACCGAGCGGGAGCTCCAGGTGCTGCGCGGCATGAGCCAGGGCAAGAGCAACGGCCAGATCGGCCGCGAGCTCTACCTGTCCGAGGACACGGTGAAGACGCACGCCCGCAGGTTGTTCCGCAAGCTCGGGGTCCGGGACCGCGCTCAGGCCGTCGCGCACGGCTTCCGCCGCGGTCTCGTGTCCTAAGGGCGAGGCGGAGGAGCAAGACCGCCAGGCGGGTGGCGCCGCCCTGGCCGCAGGTGCCGACCCGGCGACGGGCGCACCGCGGCCGGAGCAGGGTCACCCGCACCGCTGAACCGGCGCCGCGCACCTCGGCGGCCAGACCACGCGCCACCCGGCGCCGCACCCGCAGCCCTCCGGTCTCCCGACCGCTCGGCGACGCGGGGCGCACTGCCGCGCGCACCAGCGCGGTCGGTGCGCGGCGGTCACCCGGAAGCGCGATCACCCGGCAGCACGTTCGTCGTGGCGCCCGCTCCACCGGGCGCCACGACGCACCCCGCCTCTCGGCCGCCACCGGACTACCCGGTAGCGCGGCCAGGCACACCTCGGACCGGCCGGCGGGACCTGAACCCCGTCGCTCGTTCCGGTGACGCCACCCGTTCCGGGTTCCCTCGGTCCGGGAACCGCGATCCGGTGAACCGGCTCGTGGTCCCGGCCGCGGGCCCGGAGCACCGGCGGGGTGATCGCCAGGCACCCCCAGGACGTCGACCGTTGAAGCCCGCGCGCAGCCGGGGTGGAGGCGGACGGCGGCCCGGACCGCCGGGCAACCGTGCCGCGGGGTGATCGCGCCACCGGGCGACAGCGCCACCGGACCGCCGGGCGGAGGGCGACCGGAACCGGGACTACCGGAACCGGCCCCGCCCACCTCGGGCGACCCACCCCGGCAATCGGGTGAGGGCGACCGGGTCTCGGGCGACCTACCCCATGACGGGGTGCGGGCGGCTGGGCCTCGGGCTACCCACCCCGGCGATCGGGTGAGGGCGTCCGGGCTTCCGGTGACCCGCCTCGGCGACGAGGTCCGGGGCTCGGGGTCGTGCCGTCGGGTCCGCGTGGCCTGATTCGGGTGACCCCCGCTCGGGAAACCGGGCCGGGGCCACCCGGCAGCCACCGGTCCGCCGGGGGAGCCCGACCGGGCGCTCACCAGGGGTCCTCCGGGCCCCGCCGGGGCGCCCGGCGCGGTTCAGCGGGAGCAGGCCACTGTTCGTACCCCTGTCGTCGACCATTCGGACGTCGGAGCGGTACGGTAGGGCCTCACCGGTACGGGCGACGCGTGCGCCCGTGCTGTTCGTTGTCGGTACGCCTACTCGTAACACCAGGGCTGTTGTCTGCGATGACCAACTTGGGGGACGGACTGGACGCCGAAGTGGGCGCAGCCGTCGATGGCGACCGCCACGCGATCGAGCGACTGCTGGCGTCGATCCGGCCCCTCGTGGTGCGGTACTGCCGCGCCCGTGTCGGCAGGCAGGAGAGGTCGTTCGCCTCGGCGGACGACGTGGCCCAGGAGGTGTGTCTCGCCGTGCTGACGGCGTTGCCCAGCTATCGGGACCAGGGGCGGCCCTTCCTCGCGTTCGTCTACGGGATCGCCGCCCACAAGGTGGCCGACGCGCACCGGTCGGCCGCCAGGAACCGGTCCGAGCCGGTCCCCGAGGTCCCCGACGCCCCGGAGACGGAGGCGGGCCCCGAGCAGCGGGCCATGCAGGGCGAGCTGTCGGGGCGGATGGCGCAACTGCTGAAGATCCTGCCGGAGAAGCAGCGGGAGATCCTGCTGCTTCGCGTGGTCGTCGGCCTGTCGGCCGAGGAGACCGCGACCGCGGTCGGTTCCACGCCGGGCGCGGTACGGGTGGCGCAGCACCGCGCCCTCGCACGCCTCCGCAAAGCACTCGCTGCGGAGGAGGTGGTCTGAGTGGCCGACCAGCACGAGAAGGGCAACGGAGAAGTCGTGCGCGGACAGGACGAGAGAACCCCGCTCACCCCTGACGATCCGGTGGTCGAACCGGGCGACGACCTGGCAGGCATCCGAGCCGACGACGCGCTCCTCGACGCGCTCGGCGGGCGGGACGGCGATCGGCCGGACTCGCTCGTCGACGACGAGTTGAACGCGCTGCTCATGGCCTGGCGGGACGAGGTCGACAGCAGTCCGGTGGGTGAGCTCGTGGACACCGACACAGCCGTGGCGACGATCGCCGCCGCGCGACCCTCCCCGCCGAGCAGGCACCGCTTCCTGATCCCGCTGGCCAGCGCCGCGGCGATCGTGGCGATCGCCTTCACCGGGGTCAGCCTGGTCGCCCGCGACGCGCTCCCCGGCGATTCCCTCTGGGGCCTGACCAGGGTCCTGTACTCCGATCACGCGAAGTCCGTCGAGGCCGCCGTAACGGTGAAGTCCGACCTGGACACCGCCCGCGCCGCGCTGCGCCTGGGCAACCTGGTCGACGCCCGCGCCGCGCTCGCCAACGCGGGCGCGCACCTGCCGTCCATCCTGGCGTCCGACGGCAAGGAGGAGCTGGTCCAGACCCACTCCTCGCTGATGGACCGCCTCACCAGCACGGGCCCCGCGCCGTCGTCCTCGTCGGCCGTCGTGCCGCCGAACCCCGGCACGACCGCGCCCGCGCCGACGTCCACCTCGGACCCGCTGCCGACCACGCAGCCCGTGACGTCCAGCACACCCAGCCCGCCGCCGTCGTCCAGCACGACGGCCGAGCCGCCCAGCCCGTCCGGCGAGACGCAGCCCGCCCCGCCGCCCGCGAGCGACCCGAACGGCGGCAACTCGACCTCCAGCGAGCGCAACGGCGAGCAGTCGCCCGCCAAGGAGCAGGCGACCCCGTAGTCCTCCCCGGACCGCCCGGCGGCCGGAACCACCGGAGCCCGCCTCCCCTCGGGGAGGCGGGCTCCGGGCGTTCTCGGGGACGTCCGCGCGGGACGTGGCGCGAACGGGTCAGCGGGCCCGCCGCACCGGCCGGGCGGGGGTCAGCGGGCGCTCTCCGACGCGGTCGCCCCGTCGGCGTACCCGCGGCAGTACTCCCAGCTCACGTAGTCCGCCGGGTCCGGGTCGTAGGCGGGCTCGTGCGGGCGCATCCGGCCGTCCGCCAGCAGCTGCTCCAGGCTCGACCGCAGCAGCGCCCAGTCGTGGTAGTGCGGCTCGTCGCACTCGCCGCAGTCGACCACGATGCCGCGCACCCCCTTGGGTTCGAGCAGCGCCTGGTAGACCGCGAGGTCGCTCAGGTCGCCCACCAGCTCGGCGCGCTCGGCGTCGTCCATCGGCGGGTGGTCGTGCTCCTCGGCGGGGTCGCCCAGGGACCGCGCCGGGTCCTCCGGGTCTCCCGCGAACGGGTCTGGTGGCAAAGCGTCGTGCGGCACGACCACGCACGGTACCGGGCCGACCGCCGAACCGGTCCGGATACCATGGGTCGAACCCGTCGCCGCCTGCGGAAAACCCACTCCTCGGGCGGCGGGACTCAGCGCACGACGGAAGGCAAGCCAGCAGCCATGACCAGCGAGCTGAACGCTGACGGTGTCCCGAGCAAGTTCGCCATGCTGGGACTGACCTTCGACGACGTACTGCTGCTGCCCGCCCAGTCGGAGATCGTGCCGAGCGGGGTCGACACCAGCACCCGCCTGTCGAGGAACATCGTCCTTCGCGTGCCACTGGCCTCCGCGGCCATGGACACCGTCACCGAGGGCCGCATGGCCATCGCGATGGCCAGGCAGGGCGGCATCGGCGTGCTGCACCGCAACCTCTCCGTCGAGGAGCAGGCCCGGCAGGTCGAGACCGTGAAGCGCTCCGAGGCGGGCATGGTCAGCGACCCGGTGACCTGCTCCCCCGGCGACACGATCAAGCACGTCGACGACCTGTGCGCCCGCTACCGCATCTCCGGCGTCCCGGTCACGGACGAGGCGGGCAAGCTCGTCGGCATCATCACCAACCGGGACATCCGGTTCGAGGTCGACTACAGCCGCAAGGTCGCCGAGGTCATGACCAAGGGCCCGCTGATCACCGCCCAGGTGGGCGTGTCGGCCGAGGCCGCGCTGGGCCTGCTGCGCCGCCACAAGATCGAGAAGCTGCCGATCGTCGACGGCGACAACAAGCTGCGCGGGCTCATCACGGTCAAGGACTTCGTCAAGACCGAGCAGTACCCCAACGCCTCCAAGGACCCCGACGGCAGGCTGCTGTGCGCCGCCGCCGTGGGCGTGGGCGAGGACAGCTTCACCCGCGCGATGGCGCTGGCCGACGCGGGCGTCGACGCGATCATGGTCGACACCGCGCACGGCCACCAGCGCAACGTGCTGGAGATGGTCGCGCGGATCAAGAAGGAGGTCGGCGAGGCGGTCGACATCGTCGGCGGCAACGTCGCCACCCGCGCGGGCGCGCAGGCGCTGGTCGACGCGGGCGCGGACGGCGTGAAGGTCGGCGTCGGCCCCGGCTCCATCTGCACCACCCGCGTCGTCGCGGGCGTGGGCGTGCCGCAGATCACCGCCATCTACGAGGCGGCGCTGGCGTGCCGCCCGGCGGGCGTCCCGGTCATCGGCGACGGCGGCATCCAGTACTCCGGCGACATCGCCAAGGCCATCGCGGCGGGCGCCAGCGCGGTCATGCTCGGCAGCCTGCTCGCGGGCACCGCCGAGTCGCCCGGCGAGCTCGTGCTGGTCAACGGCAAGCAGTTCAAGACCTACCGGGGCATGGGCTCGCTGGCCGCGCTGCGCGGTCGCGGCGAGGGCAAGTCCTACTCGAAGGACCGGTACTTCCAGGACGACGTGCTGTCCGAGGACAAGCTCGTCCCCGAGGGCATCGAGGGCCGGACCCCCTTCCGGGGCCCGCTGTCGCAGGTGGTGCACCAGCTCGCGGGCGGTCTGCGGGCGGCGATGGGCTACACCGGCTCCCAGTCGATCCCGCAGCTGCAGGACGCGCAGCTGGTGCGGATCACGGCGGCCGGGCTCAAGGAGAGCCACCCGCACGACATCACCATGACCGTCGAAGCCCCGAACTACACCACCCGCTGACCAGGCGGATCTCGCGGAGAAGAGGACAACAGTGCGCGATCTGGTCGAGATCGGCATGGGCAGGACCGCCCGGCGGGCCTACGAGCTGGACGACATCGAGATCATCCCGTCCCGGCGGACCAGGTCCTCCAAGGACGTCTCGACGGCGTGGCAGATCGACGCCTACCGGTTCGAGATCCCCCTGATCACCCACCCCACCGACGCCATCGTGTCGCCCGGCACGGCCGTCGCGGTCGGGGAGCTGGGCGGTCTGGGCGTGCTCAACGCCGAGGGCCTGTGGGCCCGGCACGCCGACGTGGACGAGGCGCTGTTCCGCCTGGTCCAGTCGGTGGAGGACACCGACGACCCGGCCGCGCCGGTGAAGGTGCTCCAGGAGCTGCACGCCGCCCCGGTGCGGATGGACCTGGTCGCCCAGGCGATCAAGCAGGTGCGCGACTCCGGCGTCACGGTCGCGGTGCGGGTCAGCCCGCAGCACGCGGCCGAGTTCACCCCGGACCTGCTGGCCGCGGGCGTGGAGATCCTGGTCGTGCAGGGCACGATCATCTCCGCCGAGCACGTGTCCCGCGACGGCGAGCCGCTGAACCTGAAGTCGTTCATCGCCGACCTGGACATCCCGGTCATCGCGGGCGGCGTCGGCGACTACCGGACCGCGATGCACCTCATGCGCACCGGCGCGGCGGGCGTCATCGTCGGCTACGGCTACACGCCGGGCGTCACCACCAGCGACTCGGTGCTGGGCATCGGCGTGCCGATGGCGACCGCCATCGCCGACGCCGCCGCCGCGCGCCGCGACTACCTGGACGAGACCGGTGGCCGCTACGTGCACGTCATCGCCGACGGTGGCGTGCTGACCAGCGGCGACGTGGCCAAGTCGATCGCCTGCGGCGCAGACGCGGTCATGCTGGGCGAGCCCCTCGCGGGCGCCGCCGAGGCCCCTGGCCAGGGGCTGTACTGGACCGCGGCCTCCGCGCACCCGTCGGTGCCGCGCAGCCACGTGTCCACCGGCGTCGACCAGGTCGTGGACCTGCGGAGCCTGCTGTTCGGGCCGTCGGTCGACCCGCGCGGCGTGACGAACCTGTTCGGGTCGCTGCGCCGGGCGATGGCGAAGACCGGGTACTCGGACCTCAAGGAGTTCCAGAAGGTCGGGCTGACCATCCGGGGCTAGTTCCCCTGCGGTTCGCCGTGCCGAGCCCCGCTCGGGTCCCGTGAGGGCCCCGGCGGGGCTCTTCGCGTTCGGCGGGGGTCCTTACCCCGTGCGGGTGAGGCTCGGGCCGCCCCCTAACCGGAAGTGGATCACCCCGTGATCCGTAGGCTTGTGCCCCGTGATCGATGACCTCTTCTCCGGAACGGCCGACGACCAGCGGGAATCCGAGCCCGCGCGCAGACCGCCGTTCGCCCGCAGGCGTCACGTCCTGGTCGTCCTCGCCGCGGTCCTGGCGCTCGTCGTGCTGCTGGTCGTCGTCGGGTCCTTCATGGTGGGGGACCTGAGCGGGTACAGCGCCACCACCCTGCGATTCTGGACCGACTAGACCCTCGCGGGAGCGAGAGCGGCAGTGAGAGCTGTGGCGAGAGCGGCAGTGAGAGCAGCAGCGAGAGCTGTGGCGAGAGCGGTGCCCCGTGACCCGAAGTCGCGGGGTCCGCTGAACCGGTTGAGCACTGGGCGTTACCCGGAGTCGCACGTACTGTCGGCCCATGGCGGAACCCGGTGAGGGCGTCGACCACGACGTCGTGGTGGTGGGGTCGGGGTTCGGCGGCAGCGTCGCGGCGCTGCGGCTGACCGAGAAGGGGTACCGGGTCGCGGTCGTCGAGGCCGGGCGGAGGTTCTCCGACGACGAGTTCGCCGAGACCTCGTGGGATGTGCGGCGGTACCTGTGGGCGCCCGCGCTCGGGTGCTACGGCATCCAGCGGGTGCACGTCCTGCGGGACGTGGTGGTGCTGGCCGGGGCCGGGGTCGGCGGTGGGTCGCTGGTGTACGCGAACACGCTGTACCGGCCGCCCAGCGCGTTCTTCCTGGACCGGCAGTGGGCGCACATCACCGACTGGGAGTCGGAGCTCGCCCCGCACTACGACCAGGCCAGCCGGGTGCTGGGGGTGGTGGCCAACCCCGACCGCACGCCGAGCGACGTGGTGCTGGAGCGGGTCGCGGAGCGGATGGGGGTCCGGGACACCTACCGGCCCACGCCGGTGGGGGTGCACTTCGGGCGGCCGGGGGAGGTGGCCGCCGATCCGTACTTCGGCGGGGTGGGGCCTTCGCGGGCCGGGTGCACGCGGTGCGGGGCGTGCATGACCGGGTGCCGCGTGGGGGCCAAGAACACGCTGGTCAAGAACTACCTGCACCTCGCGGAGCTGGCGGGCGCGCGGGTGCTGCCGATGAGCACGGCGACCGAGGTCCGGCCGCGGGGGGACGGGACCTGGGCGGTGCGGATCAGGCGCACGGGTGGGCCGCGGTCGGCGGAGCGGGTGCTGACGGCGGGGCAGGTGGTGCTGGCGGCCGGGGCGTGGGGGACGCAGCGGTTGCTGCACCGGATGCGCGACGACGGGGTGCTGCCGGGGCTGTCGCCGAGGTTGGGGGAGCTGACCAGGACGAACTCGGAGGCGATCACGGGGGCCGGGAGGTTCCGGGTCGACCCAGGGCGGGACTTCAGCGCCGGGGTCGCGATCACGTCCTCGATGCACCCGGACGCGGACACGCACGTGGAGGCGGTGCGGTTCGGGCGGGGGAGCAACCTGATGGGGCTGTTGCAGACCCTGGCCACGGACGGGGGGAGTGCGACGCCCCGGTTCGCGCAGTTCCTGGCCGCGGTGGCGCGCGACCCGGTGCGGGCGGTGAGGTTGCTGTCCGTGCGGAGGTGGAGCGAGCGGACGGTGATCTTGCTGGTGATGCAGAGCCTGGACAACTCGTTGACCACGTTCGGGAAGCGGGGGGTGTTCGGGCGGTGGAGGCTCGGGAGCGGGCAGGGGCACGGGGCGCCCAACCCGTCGTACATCGCGGCCGGGGCGCGGGCGGGCGAGCTGGCCGCCGAGGAGATCGGCGGGGTTGCGGGCGGGGCGATCGGGGAGCTGTTCGACGTGCCGATGACGGCGCATTTCCTGGGCGGGTGCGCGATCGGGGAGGACTGGGGGAGTGGGGTGGTGGACCCGTATCTGAGGGTGCACGGGTATCCGGGGCTGTCGGTGGTGGATGGTGCGGCGGTGTCGGCGAACCTTGGGGTCAACCCGTCGTTGACGATCGCGGCTCAGGCTGAGCGGGCGTTCTCGTTGTGGCCGAATGCGGGGGAGGCGGATACGCGGCCCGCGCAGGGGGAGGGGTATCGGAGGGTGCGGGTGGTGCGGCCTCGGGCTCCGGTTGTGCCGGAGGGGGCGGTGGGGGCGTTGCGGTGAGGTTGGGGCGAGGGCACGAGCTGAAGGTCAAGGGCTGAAGGTCAAGGGCTGAAGGTCAAGAGCTGAAAAGCGCGCCTCGCCGGCGGGGCAGACCTCCAAAAAAGAGGGGGACGGGCTCTGCCGGCCGGTGGCCGTTGGGGTGGTGGTGCGGTTTACCCCTGCGGTGGGCGGGGTCCCTCTTCTCCGTGTGGCCTCCTTTCAGGCAAGCACGCTCGTCAAGACGCCGTTGGGCACCCCGGTCTGCCGCATAGTGCGGCGGCATCTTGACGAGCGTGCTCGGGCTTCGCCAGGCCAAACGGAGAAGAGGGACGCGGGAGTGGGGCTGCGTGGGCTCGCTGCGCTCGCCCCGCAGCCCGCGAGGCGGTCAGCGTGCGAAGTGGTCAGCCCGCGAGGCGGTTGGCCTGCGGGGCGGGGGTGCGGTCGGGGTGCGGGGGCTGGGGTTAGAGGGCGATGCCCGTCAGGACCACGGTGCGCTCCTCGGTGAAGTCCTCCATCGCCGAGCGCACGCCCTCGCGGCCGGTGCCCGAGCCCTTCACGCCGCCGTACGGCATCTGGTCCGCGCGGTACGACGGGACGTCGCCGACGATCAGGCCGCCTACCTCCAGCTCCGCCGCCGCCTCGAAGGCCACGGTCACGTCGCGGGTGAAGATGCCCGCCTGGAGGCCGTAGTCGGTGTCGTTGACCTGGGTGAAGGCGTCTTCCACGCTGTCCGCCACGGAGACCGCCAGGACCGGGCCGAAGGCCTCCTCGCGCCACAGCTTGGCGTCGCGCGGGGCGTTCAGGACCACGGTCGGCTCCAGGGACGAGCCGATGCGCTCGCCGCCGGTGAGCAGGTCGGCGCCCGCGTCCACGGCCTCCTGGATCCAGGACTCGACGCGCTTCGCGTTGTCCTCGTCCACCAGCGGCCCCACCTCGACGGCCGGGTCGTGCGGGTCGCCGGTGATCAGGTCGCGGACGGCCTCCACGAGCAGGGGGACGAACTCGTCGGCGGCGTCGCGGTGCACGATCACGCGCTGGACCGCGATGCACGACTGGCCCGCCTGGTAGTTGCCGAACGTGGCGATCCGCTGCGCCGCGCCCGCCAGGTCCGGCCAGTCCGGCAGGATCACGGCCGCGCTGTTGCTGCCCAGCTCCATCACCACGTGCTTGCGCGGCGCGGCCTCGGTGATGCCCCAGCCGACGCTCGTGGAACCGGTGAACGACACCACGGGCAGGCGCTCGTCGGTGATCAAGGACTTCATGTCGCGGCCCCGGACGGGGAGCACGGAGAACGCGCCCTCGGGGAAGCCCGCCTCGGCCAGGACCTCGCCCAGCAGCAGGGCCGACATGGGGGTGGCGGACGCGGGCTTGACCACCACGGGGGCGCCCACGGCCAGCGCGGGGGCGACCTTGTGGGCCACCAGGTTCAGCGGGAAGTTGAACGGGGACACCGCCAGCACCGGGCCGCGCGGGGCCCTGCGGACCAGCGCCATGCGGCCCTCGCCGCCCGCGTCGGTGTCCAGGCGCTGCAGCGTGCCGGAGAACCTGCGGGCCTCCTCGGCGGCGAACCGGAAGACGTTGACCGCGCGGGTCACCTCGACCTCGGCCCACTTGAGCGGCTTGCCGTTCTCGGCGGTGATCGTCTCCGAGATCTCCTCCGCGCGCTCGGCCAGGCCGCGCGAGACCCGCAGCAGGGCCTCGGCCCGCACGTGCGCGGGGGTGCGGCGGAAGTCCTTGGCGACGGCGGCGGCTGCGGCGACGGCGCGCTCGACCTGCTCCGGGCCGGGCACGGCGACCGTGGCCACCTCGGTGCCGTCGAAGGGGTGGAGGACCGCCAGCGTCTCTGCGCCCTGCTCTGGGCGGCCTGCGATCCAGCAGGGGCGCGGCTCCGGGGTGAACGCTTCCATGGCACCACCGTAGGCCCGCGCGGGCCCCCGAGCGCTAACGATCTTGAAAGTGTCGCCGCACGTAGCCCGAGTGGCCCAGGTAGAGGCGGTCGTGGCCCTCGGCGCGCTGCTTCCCGAACTCGGGCAGCTCGCGGATCATCCGCACCATGTCCGCCAGGCGCTCCAGGACCAGGTCGGCCAGGCCCGTGGCGGGAATCCCGTACGACTCGAACAGCAGCAGCGCCCGCCGCCACTGCTCGTCCGGCTCGCCCCACTCGGGTGACAGCGGGGCCAGCGTGTAGGCGGTGTACGCCAGGTCCCAGGCGCGCGGGCCCGGCCTGGCCCAGTCGAAGTCGATCACCCCGACCGGCGCGCCGTCCCGGAACACCACGTTGTACGGCGCGAGGTCGCCGTGGCACACCACCTCGGCGGGCTCCAGCGCGGGCCGCCGCCAGCCGGTCAGGCCGACCAGGCCGGTCGACGCGTCGTGCAGCCGCCGCACCAGCCGCGCCACCGCGACCAGCACGTCGTCCCCGCGCAGGTGCTCCGGGACCGGAGGGTGCGCGACCTCGCCCTCCAGGTACGACAGCACCTCCCTGCCGCGCTCGTCGAACCCCCGCGGGACCGGTGACGCGCCGAGCGGCGCGAGGCGTTCCAGCAGGCGGTGCACGGTCGGCGTCCACGGCCCCGCGGTCCGGCGCACGGTCGCCCCGACCCGCGACACGGCCGTCATCCCGCCTCCGGTGAGCAGCTCCTCCTCCACGTCTGACATCCTTCACCTGCGCGAACCCGAGGGCGAAGCGGTTTTCCCCGGTGGGTTCCCCATCCCGAAGCAGACCGAGCCCGACCAGTCGCAGGAGGTCTTGGCCCAGTGGCCGACAGCAGCAACCGCCCCGTCCTGGTGGTGGACTTCGGCGCGCAGTACGCGCAGTTGATCGCACGCCGGGTCCGCGAGGCCCAGGTGTACTCGGAGGTCGTCCCGCACACCACCCCGGTGGCCGAGCTGCTGGCGAAGGACCCCGCGGCCATCGTGCTGTCCGGCGGCCCGTCCAGCGTGTACGAGCCCGGCGCGCCCCAGGTGGACCCCGCCCTGTTCGACGCGGGCGTCCCGGTGTTCGGCATCTGCTACGGCTTCCAGGCGATGGCGGGGGCCCTCGGCGGCACCGTCGAGCACACCGGAACCCGCGAGTACGGCCGCACCGAGCTGGTCCTGCCCCCGACGAGCGGCGTGCTCCACGACGACCTGCCCGGCACCCACCCGGTGTGGATGAGCCACGGCGACTGCGTCACCGGCGCCCCCGAGGGCTTCACGGTGACCGCGTCCAGCGACGGCGCCCCCGTGGCCGCCTTCGAGAACCGCGAGCGGCGCTTCGCGGGCGTCCAGTACCACCCGGAGGTCGGGCACTCCCCGCACGGCCAGGAGGTGCTGCGCCGGTTCCTGCACGAGATCGCGGGCATCCGGCCGCAGTGGACCACCGCGTCCATCGTGGAGGAGCAGGTCGAGCGCATCCGCGCCCAGGTCGGCGAGGGCCGCGCGATCTGCGGCCTGTCCGGCGGCGTGGACTCGGCGGTGGCGGCGGCGCTCGTGCAGCGCGCCATCGGCGACCGGCTGACCTGCGTGTTCGTCGACCACGGCCTGCTGCGCGCGGGCGAGCGCACCCAGGTGGAGCGCGACTTCGTGGCCTCCACCGGGGTCAACCTGGTCACCGTCGACGCGCGGCAGCGGTTCCTCGACGCGCTCGCGGGCGTGACCGACCCCGAGGAGAAGCGCAAGATCATCGGCCGGGAGTTCATCCGGGTCTTCGAGCAGGCCGAGCGCGACCTCAAGGCCGAGGGCGACTACGGCTTCCTCGTCCAGGGCACGCTCTACCCGGACGTGGTCGAGTCCGGCGGCGGCGCGGGCGCGGCGAACATCAAGAGCCACCACAACGTCGGCGGCCTCCCGGACGACCTGCAGTTCGAGCTGGTCGAGCCGCTGCGCGCGCTGTTCAAGGACGAGGTGCGCAAGGTCGGCGCCGAGCTGGGCCTGCCGGAGACGATCGTGCAGCGCCAGCCGTTCCCCGGCCCCGGCCTGGGCATCCGCATCATCGGCGAGGTGACCGCCGAGCGGCTGGACATCCTGCGCAAGGCCGACGCCATCGCCCGCGAGGAGCTGACGGCGGCCGGTCTGGACCGCACGATCTGGCAGTGCCCGGTCGTGCTGCTGGCCGACGTGCGCAGCGTCGGCGTGCAGGGCGACGGGCGCACCTACGGTCACCCGATCGTGCTGCGGCCGGTGTCCAGCGAGGACGCCATGACCGCCGACTGGACCCGCCTGCCCTACGAGGTGCTGGAGCGGGTGTCCACCCGCATCACCAACGAGGTGGCCGAGGTCAACCGGGTCGTGCTCGACGTGACGAGCAAGCCGCCGGGCACCATCGAGTGGGAGTGAGCCGACTCGTCTCCCCCTGAAGCAGTGAGGAGGGGCCGTCCGAACCGGACGGCCCCTCCTCGCTTCCCCCGTGCGCTCCGCCGCGTCCCCCGACCTGCGGAGCCCCTTCCGACCCCCGGTCTACTGGCGCCTCCGCACCGAGCTGCCCAGCAGCCCCAGGCCGATCACCAGCGCGCCGCCCGCGAGCAGCCAGCGCAGGTCCAGGCCCGGCAGCGCCGAGCCGTCCGTCAGCATGTAGGCGGAGGCGATCAGCGCGGTCACCCCGAAGACCAGGCTCACCACGTCGATCCCCGGCCTGCGCTCGCGAACCTCGTGCTCACTCACGGGTCACCGCCACCTCTCCCAAGCTCGTCCGCAGGTCCAGCTCCACCCTGAGGCCACCGGGCCCGTCCGGGCCGTTCTCGTCCACGGTGACCGTCTGCTGCCTGCCCTGCCGCTCCTGGTCCAGGCACGTCACCACGCCCACGTTGGTGTGGCAGGTCGCCACCACGTCCGCGTTCCTGGGCACCCGCACCCGGATGGTGCCCGCGCCCAGCCGCACGGTCGTGCGCGCCGTCTCGCCCTCGGGAAGGCCCACCAGGTCCAGGTCCACCTCGCCCGCGCCGAACTCGTAGCTCGGCTCCAGCTCGGCCACCGACACCGGCACCGCCGTGATCGACCCGGCCGGGCCGTCGAAGTCGCGGAAGTCCTGGAAGCCCGCGGCCGACGCGAGCA
Organism: Actinosynnema mirum DSM 43827; assembly: GCF_000023245.1. Lineage (GTDB taxonomy): Bacteria > Actinomycetota > Actinomycetes > Mycobacteriales > Pseudonocardiaceae > Actinosynnema > Actinosynnema mirum. Next base: position 7,668,287 of record NC_013093.1, on the reverse strand, counting down.
CGCCCACCGCGCTCAGCGGCACCGCCAGCCACATCAGCCCCTTGCCGCCGCCCCCGGTCAGCGCGCCGACGAGCATCCCCAGCCCCAGCACGCCCACCAGCAGGCCCGCGACGTGCGGCGGCGTGAACCACGGGTCGTGCTCGGCCGCCACGATCGACGCCGCCAGCACCACCATCGCCGCGCCGAACGTCAGCGGCCCCACCCGCGAACGCCTGCGCCTGCACGGGACCGCCGCCTCGGGCCGCTCCGCCACGGCGGTCGCCCGCTCCGCTCCCGGCTCCGGGAGGTCCCACGCGAAAGGAGCCGCCCCCAGCGGGTCCCACGCGGGCGGCCTGACCGGTTCCGCCGTCCCCCGCTCGTCCACACCCACCTCCTGGTCACTGCCCGCCGCTCGCGCGGCCCCCAAGTCCCTGCGGCCCGGCGCCGTCGGCACCGGGCGGTTCTCCGCGCCCCGTGAGCTGTGCAGCAGGTAGACCGCGCCCAGCGACAGCGCCAGGCCCGACACCAGCGCGAAGCCGCCGTTGAACAGCAGCCCCGACACCGGCAGCCCGGCGAGGGCGAGCAGCACGGTCACCGCGGCCGGCGTCGAGCTGCGCCCCCGGCCGACCAGCGCCTCCAGCGGCGACACCTCGTCGCCCACCTGCGCCAGCAGCAGCCACCCGGCCAGGTAGACCAGCACCCCCGCGCCGTCGCACAGCGCCAGCGCCACGAAGGCGACCCGGACGATCACCGGGTCCAGCTGGTACCGCCCCGCGATTCCCGCGGCGACCCCGGCGACCTTCCGCCCGCCCTGGGGCCGCCTGGGCCTGCTGACCCAGAAGTCCTTGAGCGTCTCCTCGACACCCGCCGCGCTCACGTTCCCGCTCACGACGACAATGGTGCTGCCCGAGCGCCGGTCGGCACATCCGGGAGCCACCCTGATCCCCGTCTCGGGGTTGGACCCTGATGTCCCCGTCCCGCGCGCGTGTGACGATCAGGGGGTGAGCACGCAGGTGGAGACCACCCCGGAGAAGGCGCCCGACCCCGTGCGCAGGCGGCGCACCGGCCGGGTCGTCGCGGGGGTCGCGGGCGGCGTGGCCGAGCACCTGGGCGTCGACGTCTTCTGGGTGCGCGCGGCGTTCGCCATGCTGACCGCGCTGAACTTCATCGGGGTCGTCGCGTACGGCCTGCTGTGGCTGCTCGTGCCGCAGCGGCCCACGGGCGAGGAGGAGCAGCCGCCGAGCGGCCGGGAGCGCCAGCAGGCGCTCGGCCTGGTCGCGCTCGGCATCGCCGCCGCCGTGGTCACCGGGCTCACCTCCGGGCCGCTCAGCGGCTGGATCACCGGCCCGCTCGCGGTCTCCCTGGTCGGCGCGGCCGTGGTGTGGCGCGAGGCCGACGAGGCGCAGCGCAGGCGCTGGGTCGACGGGGCCCGCACCGGCCTGCTCGGCGGCGGGCGCACCGCGATCGTGCGGGTCATGGCCGGGGTGGCGCTGGTCGCCATCGGCGTCGGCGCGGTCCTGGTCAACAGCTACGGCCTCAACCAGCTCCGGTTCGCCCTGCTGGCCGTGGTCGCCACGCTGTGCGGCGTGGGCGTCCTCACCGTCCCGCTGTGGCTCAAGCTGATCAACGACCTGGGCGAGGAGCGCCGGGTCCGCATCCGCACCGAGGAGCGCGCCGAGATCGCCGCCCACCTGCACGACTCGGTGCTCCAGACGCTCGCGCTGATCCAGAAGCAGGCCGAGCAGCCCCGCGAGGTCCGCAGGCTCGCCAGGGGGCAGGAGCGGCAGCTGCGCGAGTGGCTGTACGGCAAGGCGGGGGAGAACGGGCAGCCCAGCACGCTGTCGGCTGCCATCGCCCAGGCCTGCGGCGAGGTGGAGGACGCCTTCGCGCTGAACGTGCAGCAGGTCGTCGTCGGCGACTGCGAGCTGGACCCCAACCTGCTGGCGCTGGTGGCCGCCGCGCGCGAGGCCGTGGTCAACGCGGGCAAGCACGCCGGGGTGGCCGAGGTGAGCGTGTACTGCGAGGTCGAGCCGGAGCAGGTCGCGGTGTTCGTGCGCGACCGGGGCAAGGGCTTCGACCCCGGCGGCGTTCCGGGGGACCGGCATGGCCTCGCGGACTCGATCCGGGGGAGGATGGAGCGGCACGGCGGTGAGACCCGCCTGCGCACGGCGCCGGGTGAGGGTACCGAGGTGCAGCTGCTGATGCCGAGGAGAACGGAGGCCCGCACGTGACCGTACGGGTGTTCCTGGTCGACGACCACGCGCTGTTCAGGGCGGGTGTTCGCGCCGAGCTGGACTCGATCACCGACGACGTCGAGGTGGTCGGGGAGGCGGGCTCGGTCGGCGAGGCCGTCGCGGGCATCGGCAGGCACCGGCCCGACGTGGTCCTGCTCGACGTGCACATGCCCGACGGCGGCGGCGCCGAGGTGCTGCGCCAGGTGCGCAAGGCGCTGCCCGAGGTGGTGTTCCTCGCCCTGTCGGTGTCCGACGCGGCCGAGGACGTGATCGCGGTCATCCGCGCGGGCGCGCGCGGGTACGTGACCAAGACGATCTCCAGCCAGGAGCTGGTGCGCGCCGTCGTGCGGGTGGCCGAGGGAGACGCGGTGTTCTCGCCCCGGCTGGCCGGGTTCGTGCTGGACGCCTTCGCGGACCGACCCGGCGCGGCCCCCATCAGCGATCCCGAGCTGGACCTGCTGACGCCCCGCGAGCGCGACGTGCTCCGCCTGCTCGCGCGGGGGTACGCGTACAAGGAAATCGCTTCAGAGCTGTTCATCTCCGTGAAGACGGTGGAAACCCACGTGTCGAGCGTCTTGCGGAAGACGCAGCTCTCGAACCGGTACGAACTCTCCCGCTGGGCCTCCGACCGGAGGTTGGTCTAGCAGTCGGGCCCCGCGGGCGTCCTGGGGGTCGAGGGGAGCGGTCAGTTGGTCGAGACCAGCTTGGCGAGCTCCCGGTCGAAGTCGATCCACAGGTCCTCCTCGCCGGGCTGGACCACGTCGTAGGTCAGGTCCAGGAACTCGGCGATGTGCTCCGCGATGGCGGACAGGATGGCGAACCCGGTCGGCGCGTTCAGCTCCAGCAGGACGCGCTCCGGGTCGTCGCTCGCCGGGCGGACGAGGATGTCGCCCTCGCCGGACGGGGTGAGCAGGCCGTCGGCCAGCAGGTCGCGGGCGAAGATCCACTCCACCTTGCCCTGACCGGTGTGGAACAGGACGGCCACCGCGTACGGGTCCTCGGGCTCGTAGTGCAGCTCCGCCTCGACCGGCGCGGGGGCGGCCCCTGGAACCAGCAGGTGGAACGTCGTCGTCGTGGTGATGCTCTCGGCGCTCATGGTGTCTAGCCTTCCCGTCTTGGTCCGGTCTCATGTGAGGAGACGTCCGGGAAGGCCGATCGGGACGTGGTTCCGGCCAACACCACGCGATCGGGGGAGACGTGGGCCGCAGGTCCACCCGTTCTGCCCACGACCCGTCTCAACTGGTCGGTAACCATGCGTTACCGCAGGTCACTTGAGCGTAGCCGGCTCCCCGGAGGCAGCCGCCGCGACCGCTTCCCGGACCTCCGGGAGGGGCCTCGGGGCCCGGCGCGCGCGGGTCAGGGCGACCCCTGCGAGAACAACGGCCATGCCCACCACGACCCGCAGGTTCAGCGCCTCCCCGAGGAACACCGCGCCCAGCAGGACCGAGACCACCGGCAGCAGGTAGCCGACCACGGTGGCGTTCGTCGGGCCCTCGTCCTCGATCAGCCGGTAGTTCAGCAGGAACGCCAGGCCCGTGCCCAGCACGCCCAGCACGGCCACCGCCAGCAGCGGCTCCCAGGACAGGTGCGGCGTCTCCAGCCCGCCCGCGGGCAGCGCGAGCGCGGTCAGGCCGCTGCCCACCACCAGCTGCGCCGAGGACAGCTGCATCGAGGTGGCCCCGCGCCCGGACACCGTCCGCCCGATGTAGGTGTAGGCCACCGCGTACGAGGCCGCCGCCACCAGGCACGCCAGCGCGCCCCAGCTGGCCAGCCCGCCCCGCTCCCACGGCGCGAAGATCAGCAGCACCCCGGCGAAGCCCAGCGCCAGCCCGGCCAGCCGCGCCCGGCCGCCGCCCCGCTCGGTGCCCAGCGCCAGCCCCAGCAGCAGCGTCCACAGCGGCGTGGTGGCGTTGAGCACCCCGGCCACGCCCGAGTCCACGCTCTGCTCGCCGACCGCGAACAGCACGAACGGCACGGTGTTGTTGAACAGCGCCGCCACCGCCAGGTGCCCCCACAGCGCCTTCCCGCGCGGCAGCCGCTGCCCGCTCGCCAGGAGCACCGCCACCAGGGTGAGCGCGCCGAGCGCGGTCCGCGCCAGCGCGATCTGCACCGGGGACAGCCCGGTCAGCGCGACCTTGATCCACAGGAAGCTGGAGCCCCACACCAGGGCGAGCACGCCCATCCTGACCAGCGAGCCGGGGTTGTTCATGGGCCTAGACTGCGCCAAGGGAAGTCTTAGCACAATTTAATATTCATACACTTTCTTTAAGGAGAGTTGTACAGTCGGGCCATGTTGGACGTCCGCAGGATGCAGGTCCTCCGCGCCGTGGTCACCACCGGCTCCATCACCGCCGCCGCGACCAACCTCGGCTACACGCCCTCGGCGGTCAGCCAGCAGATCACCGCCCTGGAGCGGCAGGCCGGGCTCGCCCTGCTGGAGCGGGTCGGCCGGGGCGTGCGCCCCACCCACGCGGGCCGGGTCCTCACCGAGCACGCCGCCCGCATCGCCGACCGGATCACCGAGGCCGAGACCGCCATCGCCGACCTGCGCGAGGGCCGCGCGGGCAGGCTGCGCGTGCGCTACTTCTCCACGGCGGGCGCCGCCCTGCTCCCGCCCGCCGTCGCCGCCTTCCGCGCCGAGCACCCCGACGTGCGCCTCGAACTGCGCCTGGTCGACCCCGGCGACCCGATCGCCGAGGTCGCCGAGGGCCGGGCCGACGTGGCGCTGGCCGTCGTCACCCGGCTCGACCACGACCGCTACCCGGACGTCCACCTGGAGCCGCTGTTCGACGAGCCCTACGCGGCCGTGCTGCCCGCCGGGCACCCGCTGGCCGACCGGGAGGTGCTCGACCTCGCCGAGCTGGCGGGGGAGCGCTGGGTCGACTCGGTGCCCGAGCCGGGCGCCTGCAAGGACGCGGTGCTCGCGGCCTGCGCCGCCGCCGGGTTCACCCCGGACTTCGTGGTCGACGCCGCCGACTTCCCCACCGCGCAGGGCTTCGTCGCGGCCGGGCTGGGCGTGAGCGTCATCCCTGACCTGGGCCTCGGCGTGGTCAACCCCGGCGTCGTCGTCCGGCGGCTGCGCCACCCCGAGCCCACCCGGACGGTCTGCACAGCGGTGCGGCCCGGAGCCGTCGGCACGCCCGCCGTGGCGAGCCTGCTCGACGCCCTCCGGGCCGTCGTCGCTCCGAGCTAGTGGTCCGTGCCGGTGGTCCGTGCCGGCGGCGGGTCAGCTCTCGCTCTGCACGTACAGGTCCGTGCCCTGCCACTTGACCACGATGTTCTTGGTCTTGGTCTCCGTCGACCCGTCGGCCATGGTGTAGGTGACCTTGGCCGACCAGAAGTACGGCGACTGCTGGGTCACCGAGTCCACCGTCACGGACTTGACGTTGTTCCAGAACGCGTCGTAGGCGCTCCGGCCCTGGCCCTGCGCCGCGCCACCGGGCGCGAGCATGGACCACCCCGCGTCGGTGTCGGCCACGGAGGTGCCGTAGTAGGCCTCGATGAACTGCTTCTGGTCCGCTTCCGTGGGACCGTCGCCGCTGACCTTCGGGCGCTCGGGCACCTCGGCCTTGGGCTTGTCCGAACCCGCATCGCCGGACTTGGAGACGGTCACGGTCGGGGTCGGCGTGTTGGCGTTGTTGCCGCCGTCCTCGCTGGTGAAGAAGCTGGCCAGCAGGATGCCGAGCACCGCCGCGCCCACGATGGCCAGCGTGGTGATCATGGTGGAGCGGTTGTTGCCGCCGCTCCCCCCGCCCGACTGCTGCCGCGCGGCGCGGGGCCGGGCGGCCGGGGGTCTGCTCATCGCCGACGGCGGGAGCGAGTGGCCCGACGCGGGGCGCTGGTCGATCCGGGTCGCGTTCGGCTGCGACTGGTGGTGCTGCTGCTGTTGCGGCGGCTGCACGTGCTGCTGCGGCGCGTGCGGCAGCGGCGGGGGGCCGCCCTGGCCCTGGTTGTGCACCGGGGCGATCGCACGGGTCGAGATGCCCGTCGCGGGCACCGTCACCGGCGCGCCCTGCCACGACGGCGGGTGCGACCTCGGCATCTGCATCGGGAACTCGGGCGCGGTCCGCCCGGCGGCCACCGCCGCCAGCGCCTCGCGCGCCTCGGCCATCGTCGGCCGGTCCTCCGGCTCGGCGCGCAGCAGGCGCATCAGCAGCGCGGTCAGCGGACCGGCCTGCTTCGGCGGCGTCACCTTGCCCGACGCGACCTGGTGCAGCAGCGCGATGGTGTTCTCGTTCAGGCCGAACGGGGGCATCCCCTCGATCGCCGCGTACAGCGTCGAGCCCAGCGAGAACACGTCCGACGGCGAACCGGGGTCGTAGCCCTTGGCGACCTCGGGGGCCAGGTAGGCGGGGGTGCCCGCCAGCATCCCGGTCGCGGTCACCGTCACGTCGCCGGTCGCCCGCGAGATGCCGAAGTCGGTGATCTTCACGGTGCCGTCGTTGCCCAGCAGGATGTTGCCCGGCTTGATGTCGCGGTGCGTGATGCCCGCGTCGTGCGCGGCGGCCAGCGCCGAGGCCACCTGGGACCCGATCGCGGCAACCTCGCGAGGGGGCAGCGTGCCCCGCTCGGACAGCACGGTGGAGAGGCTGCTCGACGGCAGGTACTCCATCACCAGCCACGGTTGCCCGTCGTCCTCGGCCACGTCGTAGACCGCGATCGCGTGCGGGTGCTGCAAGCGCGCCGCGATCCGGCCCTCGCGCATCGCCCTGCGCTTCGCCTCGTCCGTGTCCGACTCGGCCAGGCCCGGTTGAAGCAGCAACTGCTTCACCGCGACGGTGCGGTGCAGGCGCCCGTCGTGGGCCTGCCACACCACGCCCATCGCCCCGCTGCCGATCCGCTGCCCGAGTCGGTAGCGGCCGGCGACCAGGCGGCCATCGTCGGTCACGGCTGCTCCCAGTGCTGCTATCGCTTCTTCAGTGACGACCGCATTCCGTCGTCACCATGACGTGAACAGTCCCTCACCCGATTGGGTAGTGCTCACCTTACGGGTTAAGGGTTCCTTTGTTGAGCGCCTGGGGTCCCGATCGTTCTACGGGGAGCCCTCCTGGCCCACCGGAGGGGGGTTCCCGGCGGAGGAGGCAGGCGGCGACGGCTGCGTCGTCGTCGGCGGCTGCGAGGTCGTCGTCGGCGGCGCGGACGACTGCTGCGGCGGCTGCGAGGTCGTCGTCGGCGGCTGCGAGGTCGTCGTCTGCTCCCGCGTCGGCGGCGCTTCCTCCTCCTGGGTGACCGTCCGCGTCGTCGTCGACGTGGTGGTGGTCGTGGAGGTGGTCGTCGGCGGCGTCTCGGAGGACGAGGACGCGGGCGGCGACTGCGGCACGGTGTCGTCGAAGACGTCCAGCGCCACCAGGAGCGTGCCCAGCAGCAGGATGACGCCCAGCACGACCGCGGTGATCGCGAGCGGCCGGTTGCTGCCCGGCTTCGGGTCCGGGTGCAGCCCGGTGGGCTGGACCCCGGTCGTGCGCGAGCCCGCCGGGCGGTTGCCCGTGCCGGTGCGCGGACCGCCGGGGCGCACCACGCGGGTCCGGTCGGGGCCGACCACCGTGGTGGCGTCGGCCACCGGCGCGATCGTGGTGGCCGTCGCGGGCCGCATCCCGCCCAGGTTCGGCGAGCGCCCGCGCGAGACCGCGTTGAGCATGTCCCGGACCTGGCTCATGGTCGGGCGGTCGGCCGGGTCGTAGTTGAGCATGTGCAGCAGCACGTCGGTCAGCGGGTGGTCGACCGTCGGCGGGTTGATCCGCCCCGCCGCCACCGCGTGCAGCACGCCCAGGGTGTTCTCGCTCAGCCCGAACGGCGGCTCGCCCTCGGACGCCGCGAACAGCGTCGAGCCGAGGGAGAACACGTCGGACGCGGGCGACGGGTCCTGGCCGCGCGCGATCTCCGGGGCCAGGTAGGCGGGCGTGCCCGCGATCAGGCCGGTCTTGGTCACCGTGACGTCGTCGCTGGCCCGCGAGATGCCGAAGTCGGTGATCTTGACCAGGCCGTTCTCGGCCAGCAGCACGTTGCCCGGCTTCACGTCGCGGTGCACGATGCCCGCCGCGTGCGCGGCCGACAGCGCCGCCGCGGCCTGGGTGCCGATGTGGGCCACCTCGACCGGGTCCAGCACGCCGTGCTCGGACATCGTGTCGGCCATGCTGTAGGAGGGCAGGTACTCCATGACCAGGCACGGAGCGCCGTCCTCCTCCACCACGTCGTAGACCGCGATGGCGTTGGGGTGGTGCAGCTTCGCCGCGATCCGGCCCTCGCGCATGGCGCGCTGGATGGCCTCGTCCTGCTCGCGCGCGTCCAGGCTCGGCTGGAGCAGCAGCTGCTTGACGGCCACGACCCGGCCGAGGCGCTCGTCGTGCGCGCGCCACACGACGCCCATGGCGCCGCTGCCGATCCGGTCGAGGATGCGGTAGCGATCGGCGATGACCCGTCCGTCCTCGCTCACCGGGTCACCTCGCTGAAGCGCTGCGCGACCGAGGCAACGGCTGCTCTCACGCTCGGGACTCCTCGTCGTGCGGATCGGTGCGCGGGGTTCGGCATGGGCCACCGCACGCCCGCAGAGCCTACCCCGGACGGGGTGCGCGCTTCGGGCCCGTGGCGCTCGCAGGCGAGTCGCGTGCCGATCAGGGGCCCGCGCCGGACGCCCCATTCCCGGAGCACCTTATCGGGTGAAGATCCGGGGCGGGAGGGCCGTCGTGCCGGGCCCTGCCGGGCCGTCAGGGGGCCGGGGCGAAGAAGTCGAAGCCGCCGACGGGCTCCAGCACCTTGCCGAGGTCGATGCCGAGGTCGACGCCGCTGGTGGGCGCGGGGGTCGCGCTGCCGGACGCCGGGGGCGGGGCGGTCGCGGACGACGGCGGGGTCGTGGTCCCGCTGGTGGGCGGCGGCGCGGGCGTGGACGTGGACGGCTGGGTGGAGGGCTGCGAGGGCTGCGAGGGCGAGGTGACCGGGGTGGTCGGCGCGCTCGTCTGCTGCTGGGGGTTGGTCGTGGGGGTGGTCGGCTGCTGCTGGTTGCCGCCGCCCGAGCGCTGCTGGGTCTGCTGCTGGCGCTGGGTCTGCTGCTGCTGCTGCTGCTGGCGCGGCTGCTCCTGCGCGGTGCTCTGCCGGGTCGTCTCGGTGGTCGCCGGCGCCTCGGTCTCGGTCTCCTCGACCTGGTCCTGGCTGTCGCGGGACGCGCCGACCAGGTCCGCGGTGAGGCTGCCGGGGCTGCGCGCGGCCTGGCGGTCGTCGAACCGCACCTCGGCCAGCGGGCGCTCGTCCGGGGCCGACATCCACTGCGAGGCGCTGAACGCGACCGCGCCGGTCAGCACGACGCCGCCGCTGGCCATCGCGACCAGCTTGGGCACCGAGACGCCGCGACCGGTGGCGCTGTCGTCGGCGGGGCGGCCCTCGCGGCGCAGCAGCTCGGTGATGTGCAGCTCGCGGCCGGACAGGTTGAGCCTGGACCTGGCCTTCTGGGGCAGCCGGGCGGTCTGCTCGGCGCGGGGCGCGACGGGCGCGGAGACCGGCGTGAAGCGCACGGTCTCGGCCTCGCTGCGAGCGATCAGCTCGGCGACCGAGAGGCGGTCGTCCGAGTAGTCACGTCGACGGCGATTGTCCTCGTTCGACACCGCGAGCCACCCTTTCCCGGAGGGGTGCGACACACCCTTGCCGGGAACATGGATACCGAATCGTGACCCTTTATGTAACCCCTTTGGCGGATTTTTCCCTGGCAATCACATCGACAGGTGACGGTGCGTCCAACTGATCCACCTTCCCGTCACTCAGCGTCAAGGTTGGTGCGGGGCGCTCCGGGGCGGCCTGATCAACTCCGCTGGGCCGAGATCACCTCGGCCCCGACGATCCTCGGCGCGGAGACCCCGGTCAGCCGGAACAGCTGCTCCACGCGCAGCAGCCCGCCGTCCCGCTCCCGCATCGACACCACCGCCAGCACCGTCCCGTCCGGCCGGTTCGCCACCGACTCCACCGCGATCGCGGTGATCAGCGACCAGGACTCCACGAAGTCCGCGGGGCTCGCGCCCACCAGGTCCGGCGACAGCAGCGCCGACGCCGAGGCGGGCCTGGTCGGCAGCAGCTCGAAGAACCGCCGCACCACCTCCACCTGGGGCCTCGGCCCGACCACGACCTCCGGCGTCGCGGGCTGCGGCACCGGCAGCGGGCCGTCGACCACCAGGCCCGAGTCCACCACCGCCGTCCCGCCCAGCTCCGCGCTCAGCAGGTCCGGCCGCAGCGCGGACGCCCCGCTCATGGCGGGCAGGATCTCGACACCGAGGTGCTGGACGACCGCCCCGCGCTGCTCGGCGAGCACCGCCGCCGCCACCACGGACGTGACCAGCACCAGCGCCCCGGTGATCCAGCCGACCACCCGCGCCGCCCGGCGCACCCGGTGCGGCTCCGGCCGGAGCGCGGACCCGTCGCCGAGCGGGCCGGCGCCGAGGTCACCGCCGAACAGGTCGCCGGAGCTCCGCCCGCCGCAGGGCCGCCCCTCGCCGATCAGCTCGACGGAGATGGCGGGAGCCCGGCCCGAGGCGGGCCCCGACCGGCTCGGCTGCTTCCCGATCAGCTCGGCCACGCTGACCGAGCCCGTGCGGGCGTGCCTGCGACCGGTCGCGGTGGCGGTGGCGCGTTCCACGGGCGGCTCCTGACTACCTGGGTGGCCGCCAGAAGTACCGTGCAAGAGCAGCGGAAAGCCAGAGCGCGACCCGCTAGTTCACCCCTTCGTGGCGTTCAGCGCCGTGCGGACCACCCCGGACGGCGCAGACCGGACAGGGCCGCGCAGACTCGCGGTGCGCCCGCCGACGGGCCGCCCCGACGCCGCTCAGCGCGCGCGGACCGGCCGCTCACCGCTGATCAGCGGCTCGCCCACCACGGTGAACAGCAGCTCCCGGTGCTCGGTCGACGTCGTGCCGTCCCGGTTCGTCACCAGCAGCGTGCTGGTGCTCAGCCCGCGCACCGCGTCCACGCTGATCCCGGTCACCTGGACGTGCGAGGCCTCGCCGAACCGCTCGGCGACCAGCGCGCCGACCACGCCCCGCACGGTCTCGGACACCAGCTCCAGCGCGGCCTCCGCGCTCTGCGCCACCTGCCGGTAGAACTCCTCGGTGCGCGAGGCGATCGCCAGCACGTCCTCGTGCGCGGCGCTCCCGCCCGCCACGGTCGTCACCGGGGCCCACACCTGCGGCGGGGGAGCCGGGACCGCGCTCGCCCGGCCCGCCTGCGGCGCGGTGACCCGCTGCTCGCCGGTCCACCCGCCCTCGCCGGGGCCCGCGCCCCGACCCGCGTGGGCCTTGCCCGCCCCGCCCGTCGCGGGCGCGTCCCGCGGGGCCTGGCCCGCCCGGTCCGGCGCGGCGTCGGCCAGCGCCTCGACCCCCGGCTCGGGCGCGGCCTCCGGCGGCGGTGCCGTCGTGGTCAGCACCGGCAGCCTCGGGGCCGTCGGGGGGTAGGAGGGCAGCGCGAGCGGCTCGTCCGGCCTCGGCGGCCCGACCAGCTCCACCGCGGCCACGGCCAGCCCCACCAGCACGCTCGCCGACGAGATCACCGTGAACCACGCGGCGCGCCGCCACGTCTTGGGCGGTGTCACCGAAGCGGGCACCATCCCGATGTTGAACTTGCTCAGCCCGACCGCGTCGCTGTCGTGCAGCGGGTCGCGCGGCGGGGGCGCGTCGACGGGCAGCTGACCGCCCATCGAGGCCCACTCGGCCGCGTCGTCCGGAAGCCGGTGCCTGCCCTGCCGCTGCTCGTCCGCCCTGGAGTTCATGGTGGATAGCCCCTCCCGCCTGGCACAGGCTAGGCGGGAGGTCACCGGACGGCGGCGCGCATCATCCCTGCGTGGCGCAGCAGCACCCCTTCAGGTGATGTGTCAGCTGCCGCTGTTCAGCCGCTTCCTGGCGCCCTGCAGCGAGTTCGTCGCGGCCAGGCCCGCGCCACCGGCGATGACCGCGCCGATGACGTCGGCGGCCACGCTCGAGCCGCCGTTGATGATCAGGCCGACCGCCGCGGCGGCCACGGTCACACCAGCGACGCTCCAGCGCCCGCGCACGTAGTTGGCGATCGGCGCTCCCGAGGCGCCCTTGTTCTTGGCGGCGGAGTTCAGCGCGGCGAGGTACCCGCCGTGCGCGAGGGTGGCGAGCAGTCCGAGGATGGCGATGAGACCGGTGATCAGGCCGATGACGTCCATGCGACCAGTGTGCACGTCGATTTTCCCGGTGGACCATCCGTGATCGCCCTGATATCTCCGGTGCGTGGAGATGTTCTGGCACGACGCCTGCCTGGAGCACGACGCGGGCTCCGGCCTGTGGGAGCTGCCCGGCGAGTGGGACTGGCTCGACGAGCCCGAGCCGCACCCGGAGAGCGCCGCCCGGCTGCGCACCTTCCGGCACGCGCTGCGGCACGGCCCCGTCGCGGGCCACCTGACCTGGTCGACCGGCCGCGCGGCCACCGGGGAGGAGCTCGCGCGCGTCCACGAGCCCGGCTACCTGGCCGCGCTCGAAGCCGCCTGCGCCGGGCCCTGGCGGGTCGCGCTGGAGGTGAACACGCTGGTCGGGCCGGGTTCCTGGGAGGCCGTGCTGGCGGCGGCGGGCACCGCGCTCGCCGCGCACGACGCGGTCGCCTCCGGCCGCACCCGGCTGGCCTACGCGCTCGTCCGCCCGCCCGGCCACCACGCCCAGCCGGGGCTCGCCGACGGCTACTGCCTGGTCAACAACGCCGCGCTGGTCGCCGAGACCGCGCGCCGGGCCGGACGGCGGGTCGCGGTGCTCGACTGGGACGTGCACCACGGCAACGGCACCCAGGAGGTGTTCGCGGGCACCGAGGACGTGCTGACCGCGTCGATCCACATGCGGCACGGCCCGTGGGGCGCGAACCACCGGCAGACCGGCGCGCCCGACGAGCCCGCGCTCGCCAACGTCAACGTCGAGCTGTCCCTGGGCGCGGGCGACCACGCGTACGCGCGCGCGATGGACGAGGTGGTGCTCCCGGCGGTCCGCGAGTTCGGCGCGGACTTCCTGGTGTGCGCCTCCGGCTTCGACGGCTCCGCGTTCGACCCCAACGGCAGGCACAACCTCACCGCCGCGGGCTACCGGGCGATCGGCGCGCGGGTGGCCGCCGAGGGGCTGCCGACCGTGCTCACCCAGGAGGGCGGCTACCTGCGCGGGTACGCCGCGCTGTGCCTGCACGCGCTGGTGGAGGGCCTGCTCGGGCTCGACCTGCTGGAGGACCCGCTGGCCTACGTGCCCGACGACACCCAGCTGGTGGACGCCGACCTCGCCCTGGTCAGGGCCGCGCTGGCGGACCGCTGGGAGTTCGCGCGCTGAGGAGCCGGAGCCGGTCCGGCCCCGGCCGGGCAGCCGCCGGTCCCGCCACACCCGCTCAGGCCGGGGGAGGCGGGACCGGGCGGGCCACCACTCGTCCGAGGCTCGAACTTCACCCGTCCGGGGGAAGCGCGCGGAGCCGGTTCAGCGCCCCAGCGCGCCCCGGCCCAGCCGCAGCAGGATCATCGCCAGGTCGCGCCCCTCCGGCCCCAGCTCCCGGTAGCGGTTGATGACGTCGATCTCCCGGTTGTGCACGATCTTGGTCCCGCCCGCGGCCATCCGCGCCGCGCCGATCACCTTGGACACCTCGACCCGGCGCTTGACCAGGCGCAGCAGCTCGGCGTCCAGGTGGTCGATCTCCTGCCGCAGCGCGTCGACGTCCTGCACGGCGGCGCCCTGCTCCGCGCCCTGCTCCGCGGTGTCGGTGCTGTTCATCTCAAGACCTCTCGACTCGGGGTTCGCCGCCTCGGCGTCCTGGCCCCGGAACGACGAAGCCCCGGAGTCCAAGAGGACTCCGGGGCTTCGTGGTGGATTGAGCGCGCTAGCGGTCCACGGGAGCCGGAGTCCGGGTCCCGTAGTAAAAGGAGAATGCAGCCGCGAGCACAACGCCATCATGCCACAGCGGCGCGGGACCGGGGTGTGACGTAGGCAGGCGGTACCGTGGGTCCACGATGAGCGCCTTGTTCGACTTGCCCTCAAGTCCCCCCCCTTCCGGTACCGCGTCGCTGCTCGACGGGCTCAACCCGGCGCAGCGCAGGGCGGTGGAGCACGCGGGTTCCCCACTCCTCGTCGTCGCGGGCGCGGGGTCCGGGAAGACGCGCGTGCTCACCCGCCGCATCGCCCACCTGCTCGCCGAGCGCGGCGCGCACCCCGGCGAGATCATGGCCATCACCTTCACCAACAAGGCCGCCGCCGAGATGAAGGAGCGCGTCGCCGACCTCGTCGGCCCGCGCGCCCGCTCGATGTGGGTGTCGACCTTCCACTCGATGTGCGTGCGCCTGGTGCGCCGGGAGCACAAGGCCCTCGGCATCTCGTCCAGCTTCTCGATCTACGACTCGGACGACACCCGCCGCCTCATCACCCTGGTCGCCCGCGACCTGGACCTCGACCCCAAGCGCTACCCGGCGCGCACGCTGGCCATCCACATCTCGAACCTGAAGAACGAGCTGGTCGGCCCCGCGCACGCCGCCGAGGTGGCGGGCAACGACCTGGAGCGCCGGGTCGCCGAGGTGTACGGCGCGTACCAGCGCAGGCTGGTCGAGTCGAACTCGATGGACTTCGACGACCTGATCATGCGCACGGTCGAGCTGCTGCAGAACAACCCGGCCGTGGCCGAGCACTACCACCGCCGGTTCCGGCACGTGCTGGTCGACGAGTACCAGGACACCAACCACGCCCAGTACACGCTGGTGCGCGAGCTGGTCGGCACCGGCTCGGACGGCGTGCCGCCCGCCGAGCTGTGCGTGGTCGGCGACGCCGACCAGTCCATCTACGCCTTCCGGGGCGCCACGATCCGCAACATCGTGGAGTTCGAGCGCGACTACCCGCAGGCCACCACGGTCCTGCTGGAGCAGAACTACCGCTCGACCCAGACCATCCTGACCGCCGCGAACGCGGTCATCTCGCGCAACCCGGACCGGCGCGACAAGCGGCTGTGGAGCGACCTCGGCGACGGCGAGAAGATCGTCGGCTACGTCGCGGACAACGAGCACGACGAGGCCGCGTTCGTGGCCCGCGAGATCGACCGGCTGGTCGACGGCGGCGACGCGAACAACGGCGAGATCGCCGTGTTCTACCGGACCAACAACCAGTCGCGCGTGTTCGAGGAGATCTTCATCCGCCTCGGCCTGCCCTACAAGGTCGTCGGCGGCGTCCGGTTCTACGAGCGGCGCGAGGTCCGCGACGCCCTGGCCTACCTGCGCGTGCTGTCCAACCCGGACGACACGGTGTCGCTGCGCCGGGTGCTGAACGTGCCCAAGCGCGGCATCGGCGACCGCGCCGAGGCGTGCGTGGCCACCTACGCCGAGCGGGAGCGGGTCAGCTTCGCCACCGCGCTGCGCGCCGCCGTCGCGGGGAAGGTGCCGCTGCTCAACCCGCGCTCCCAGCGGGCCATCAGCGGGTTCGTCGAGCTGCTGGACGAGCTGCGGGCCGGGGTCGAGCGCGGCGACGACGTGGCGTCCGTGCTGGAGGAGGTGCTGGACCGCACCGCCTACCGGGCCGAGCTGGAGGCCAGCGACGACCCGCAGGACCACACCCGCGTGGAGAACCTGAACGAGCTGGTGACCGTGGCCCGCGAGTTCGGCGAGCTGAGCGCCGTGGAGCCCGATGGCGAGCCGGTGGAGGAGCCCGACCCCGGCCAGCCGGTCGCCGGGTCGCTGGACGCCTTCCTGGAGCGGGTGTCGCTGGTCGCCGACGCCGACCAGGTGCCGGACGCCGAGAGCGACGGCGTGGTCACCCTGATGACGCTGCACACCGCGAAGGGCCTGGAGTACCCGGTCGTGTTCTGCACCGGCTGGGAGGACGGGGTCTTCCCGCACACCCGCGCGCTGGGCGACCCGGCCGAGCTGTCCGAGGAGCGCAGGCTCGCGTACGTGGGCATCACGCGCGCCCAGCAGCGGCTGTACCTGTCGCGGGCGCTGGTGCGCTCGGCCTGGGGCCAGCCCGCCGCCAACCCGGCGTCGCGCTTCCTGGACGAGATCCCGGCCGACCTGCTGGAGTGGAAGCGCGCCGAGCCGCGCCGGTCCGGTCCGGCCGCGCAGACCACCTGGAGCGGCAGCAGGGGCGGCGCGACGAGCACCTTCGGCGCCCGGTCCGGGACGGCCAAGGGGATGCAGAGCGGGCCCTCGCTGAAGCTGGAGGTCGGCGACCGGGTCACGCACGACAAGTACGGGCTGGGCAGCGTGGTGTCCGTGGACGGCGTGGGCGGGCCGCGCGCGACGGCCACCATCGACTTCGGCGGCGTCTCGGGCAAGGTCCGGCTGATGCTGATCGGCAGCGTGCCGATGACCAAGCTCTGAGCTGCGGCTCCCACGGGACCCGGTCGCCTCGGCGGCCGGGTCTCCGCTTTTTTCGGGGTTGTTCCGGGCGCGCGCGCAACCGCGGTCGGGCACGGGCGTCTTCCTAGGTGTCACGAGCGGGACGACCGGTGCGGCCGAGGGGGTGCGCGTCGATCGACGGGGGCCGCTGGTGATGCCGGTGGATTCGCGGGGGAGCGGATCACCGAGCGTCGGGGGACGTGCACGGGGGCAGTCGGGGAACGGCCGGGTCGCGCTTGCGACCCGGCCGTCGTGCTTTCCGGCGCAGGTCAGAGGTGGTGCACCTGTTCCGCACCCGTCCTGCCACCTCGCGCGGCCCGGAATTGTCAGACCCCTCTGCTTAGCTGAGCGCACTGGTTCGGGCGGTGCGCGTGAGGGGAGCGCGCGTCGTCAGGTCACCCGTTCGGCGGAGGAAGCCCGTTCGCGGCCCGTGAGGGTCGCGCAGCGGGGTGAGAGCGCCGTCCTGGACGCCAAGGGGCCGGACGGGGGTTCGGGGGGCTCCTGGACGGTCTGAGGCGGCGGGCGCGTCGTGCGGGCGATCGGTGGGGTCACCGAGGGCAACCGGGTGGCGCCTCCGCGCGTCGATCTTGGTGGAGCAGCACGCGAGCGAAGGAGTTCTCAGTGGAGCAGCGCGCAGCCGGGCAGTCCCACGTCGCCCAGGCCCAGCTGACCCAGTCCTCGACGGCCCAGTCCCAGGCGGTTCTGGGCGGTCGTCAGGAGCAGGCGCACGCGGAGCACGGCCAGGACCTGGACGCGCTCGCCCTGCCGCCGCTGGTGCCGGTGCAGCGAGGCGCGCGCGAGGGCGCGCCGGGCGCGGGGCTGCGGGTGCTCAGGGGCGACGGCGCGGTCCTGCACCACAGCGGTCGCCCCGCGGCCTGGCCCGTGCTCGGGTGCTCGGCGCTGGTCGGGATGGTGCCCGAGCGGGTCGAGCGGGCCTCGCGGCCCGCCGGTCGGCCCTCGGTCAGACCACGATTCCGCGCGCGTTGAGCCAGGTCTGCGGGTTCAGCTTGAGCCCGCCGTCCGACTCCCAGACCTCGAAGTGCAGGTGGGTGCCGGTGGAGACGCCGCGGTTGCCCATGCGCGCGATCTGCTCGCCCGCCTTGACCCGCTGGCCCTTGGACACGCTGTAGCTGTCGACGTGGCCGTAGACGGTGACCTCGCCGGTGTCGTGCAGCACGCGCACCCACAGGCCGAAGCCGCTCGCGGTGCCCGCCTCCAGGATCGTGCCGTCGGCGGCGGACAGGATCGGGGTGCCCGTGGGGCCCGCGATGTCGATGCCGTAGTGCACGGTGCCCCAGCGACCGCCGTACCCGGAGGTGAAGGTGCCCTGGGCGGGGGAGACGAACTTGGGGCGCAGGCGCTCGGCCTCGGCGGCCTCGCGCTGCTCGACGATCTGCTGGCTCTTGGCGAGCTTCTGCGCCTCGGAGGCGGCGTCGACCGTCTTCGCGACCGGGATGATCTGCGGCGCGGCCGGGGCCTCGTCGCCGCCGACGCCGAACGCGGCGGCGCCGTCGGGCGCCGAGGCAGCCAGCGGCATGACCTCGTCGGAGGCGGACTGCGAGGGGCCACCCAGCGCCTGCACGGTCTGCGCGGCGCCTGCGGCGGCGAACGCGCCGACCGCGACGGCGGCGACCACGACGCGGCCACGCAGTGAGGACGGCGGCGGCGGCAGCCGGTGCGTGCTCACCTCACGGGTGGATGCGCGGTCGACGGCTTCGTCGATGACTGCGCTGTCAGTACTGCCGCCGGGGGAGCGGTGTCGAGACAAGACCAGGCCTTCCGTCTTCGGGGAGTCGGGTCGAGGACTCCGGGCGGGGGATCCCGGTGAGCCGGTCGGGGAACCGACTCCTTGTCCTGGTCGTGACCAGACTGTGACAACGGACCGGGGGACAGTAACGGGGCCGGAGCCTCGAGGGCAATCCCCCGACCCCCTGTCTACCGAATTGCGGCCGAGCGGAGGACAGGAATACAGATCTGTGACGGCCCGTGACTGGAGAGTGAGCAAACCTGGCGCTTGCAGGCACTATGGGGCGACCCTTTATGTCCCCTTTTTGGGTGAAAAGACCTACCGACACGTGAATCACCCTCATGTCAATGGTCAAAAGTTGGTGACCCGAATCACGTATCCCCGGCGCTGCGGGGTGCAGCAGAGCCCGCTCCGGCCTCACTTCGTCCTTCGGAGTGATCTGCGCAACCCTTTGTGACCGCTTGATTGCGGAAAGTGGCGAGGGTTGCGGTGAGGGTCCCGTGACCTCGCACGATTCCGAATCACGTGGGGGCGCGACCGACCCCTATGTCCCTTCGGCAGGCCTCGGGAAGGCGTTCCTACCCTTCGGTAACCGCCTGTGACCGATCTCGGAACCATCACGCGCGTTATGTGACCGCCCGATCGCGAGGCGTCCACCACGATTCCCGCCCGGCGCTCTTGGGCAGGGGAGTCCGCGGGCGCGGGGCACACAGGTGTGGGAGTCCGCGGGCACGGGAGCTCTCGGGCGCAGCCGCTGCTGGGCCGCAGCGCTCTCGGGCGCAGCTGTTGTCGGCCCTGGTGCTCTCAAGCGCAACCGCTGCCAGGCCCCAGCGCTCTGGGGCGCAACTGTTGTTGGCGCCGGTGCTCCGAGGCGCAACTGCTGTGCCCTGGCGCTCTATCGGCGCGGGCCCCGCGTGTGCCAGTCCTCGTGCGCTGGCCCCGTGCACCAGCCCTCGCGGGCGCGGCGCGATGCGCGCAGGCCAGCTGAACGCACGCGCGCGTCACGCGCAGGCGCGCGCGCGAGGGGATCGGGAGGCGGTGGCGTCCGATGGCGCTCCGGGCGTCCACGGCCGGGGCCTGGTCAAGGCCGGCCGCGACGCGCGCTGGGCCTCGGGCCCGGCGCGCCACCCGGAGTCGTCCCGTGACGCCGCTCGACCGGTCCGGCGCCCCCGAAGCGCCCTCGCCGATCAGCTCCGCCCGTCCCAACCCCGTTCCGCCGGTCGACCCCATCCCCGAATGCGGCACAACCGACACGAATCGGGTTCCCGGAGGATCGAGCACCAAACGACCTGGTCCCGGACTTTTGCCCAATCCCCTGGTCGGGTGAAGGTCAACTCGCCCCGCGCTCGCCCCCGAGCTGCTGGAGAGCCCCTGTTTCAGGTCTCTCACCAGGGGGAACGGTCAGCGTGCAGCGCCAAACCGCAGTGATCGTCCCCGGTTGCCCGCCATGCTTGTTCCCGACTGTCCGCCGTGCTCGCCCCAGCTCCCCGGCGTGCTCGTCCCCGGCTCTCCGACTTGCTTGTCCCGGCTCCCCGCCGTGCTCGTCCCGACTGCCCACCGTGCTCGTCCCCGACTGCCCGGCGTGCTCGTCCCCGGCTCTCCGGCGTGCTCGTCCCCGGCTCTCCGGCGTGCTCGTCCCCGGCTCTCCGGCGTGCTCGTCCCCGGTTCCCGTCCCGCGCCGAGCGCGGCCTTCCCCCGTCGTCCCCGCCCCCGCGTCCCCGATCCCCGCTGCCCCGTGCAAGGCGACCCCTACGCCCCGCACCCGGCACAACCGCGCCCCCGCCGGGTTGATTCCCGATTCCCGCGTCACTTCCGTGCCGATTCCCAGCCGGTTCCCGCGTCACTTCCCGCGACCCTCCGCGCGGCCCCCGTCACGCACCGCGCCTTTGCTAGCGTCGGGCCGGTGATCGGAACCGCTGAGCAGGCGCCCCCTGCCGCGATCAGGCTCCGCGCGGCGCTCGGCCTGGGTGGTGCAGGCGCCCTCCTGGTGGCCGCGGGCCCCCTCCTGGGCGTGGCGGACGCGGCCCCCGCGTGGAACTCCGCCCCGCTGCTGGCGGCGCTGGCCCTGCTCGTGGTGCTCCCCGCCGGGGTGCTGCTGGCCCGCCGCCGCCTGGAGGCAGCAGCCGCCGCGCTCGTGCCGCCCGCCGCGTTCGCGTTCGCGGGCCTGCTCTCCGACCTCCGGATCGCCACCGACCCCGGCCGGGTCGTGCGCCCCGAGCTGTACGTCACGGGCATCGCCGAGCCGGTCCCCGGCACCGGCCTGTGGGTCCTGCTGGCCGGGCGGGCGCTGCTGGTCGTGGCGGGCCTGCTCGCGCTGCCCGCGCTGCGCGACGAGCTCCCCGAGCGCCCCCGGTACGCCCTCTCCGGCCTCGCGGGCGCGCTCGCCGCCGCCGGGCTGTTCGCCGCCCCGTTCGCCTCGCGGGACATCTTCATCAAGCCCAGGGGCGTCGCGGACTCGGAGGGCCTCGAACTGGCGGGCGGCCTGCTGCGCTGCGCCGCCGCCCTGCTGCTCTGCCTCCTCGCGGGCGCGCTCGGCGCGGAGCTGCGCCGCGTCGTCCTGCTCTCGACCGCCCTGACCTTCGTCGCCGCCGCCGTCCCGTGGGTGGTCGCCCCGTACGCCACCGACTCGCTCGGGCTCGGGCTCGGACCGGTGCAGGTGCTGGTCGGCGCGGTCGTCGCCCTCGGCGCGGCCATCTCGACCAAGGCCCCCGGCGACGACGCGATCACCCTGCCCGGCCTGCGCAAGCTGCACCTGGCCACCGCCGCGTTCGGCGCGCTCGCGGGCGTCACCGCCCTCGCGGGCGCGCTCCTGCCGCAGCTGGCGCTGCCGCCCGCGCTCACCGCGCCCGACGACTACTCCGCGCGCCTGCTGTGGCCCGCCGGCCTGCTCGTGCTCGTGCTGGCCGCCGCCCTCCGCCTCACGCCCCGCGCGCGCCCGGCGCTGGCCGCCGCGCTGGCCACCGTGCCGCTGGCAGGCCTCGGCGCGCTCGACTCCGCCCACGCCGCCACCCAGGTCACCTCGGGCAGCGCGCTGGCGGTCTCCCTCGGCCGGATCGAGCCGGGGACGGGCGCGTGGCTGACCGCCGTCTCGCTGGTCCTCGCGGCGGTCGCCGCCGTCCTCGCCGTGCTCGCGGGCGCCGCCGAGCGCGACGAGACCGAGGAGGAGCCCCCGGCCGAGACCTCGTTGCCGCTGGTCGGGGCCCTGGTGACCACCGGCCTGCTGGCTGTCGGCGCGTTCGCGCTCCCGGTGATCAAAGCCCCCGAGCTCACCCCCATCCCGCTGCTGGACCTGCGGTTGGGCTCGTGGGGCCTGCTGCTCGCGCTGGCCACCGTCCTCATCGCGCTCGCGGTGGCCGCGAAGGCCCGCGCCCTCGCGGGCGCCGCCCTGCTGGGCGGCGTCGCGCTCGTGCTGCTCACCCGCGTCCTGGAGTACCCGCTCACCTCCGCCCGCGCCGAGGAGGCCGCGCCCGCGCCCGGCTTGTGGCTGGCAGCGGCGGCGACCGCCGCCGCGCTCGCCGCGGCGGTCGCGAGCACCGCTCGCAACCGCTGAACCGGTCCGGTGATCTACTTCACCGCCGCTATGACCGACTTCACTTGCAGCGGATGCGGTCCGGTCCGCACTGGTCGATAGTGTCTTCCGCAGCCGCGTCGAGCCGGTCCCCACGGCTATGCCGGCGTTCCAGGTGATGCCTGGACGTGAGGGCACCAGGCTCACGCCTGGAGCGCCGGACACACCGGGACCGCACCGGGACGCGGTGTCCGACACCGACGTCGCAGGAGACCCGAGTGGACCTGTACGAGTACCAGGCGAAGGACCTCTTCGCCGCCCACGGAGTCCCGGTGCTGCCGGGCGAAGTGGCGAGCACCCCCGCCGAGGCCAAGGCCATCGCCGAGCAGCTCGGCACCACCGTCGTCGTCAAGGCCCAGGTCAAGACGGGCGGCCGGGGCAAGGCGGGCGGCGTCAAGCTGGCCACGACCCCGGCCGAGACCGAGGAGAAGGCCACCGGCATCCTCGGGCTGGACATCAAGGGCCACACCGTGCACCGCGTGCTGGTGACCCCCGCGTCCGACATCGCCGAGGAGTACTACTTCTCGTTCCTGCTGGACCGCGCGAACCGCACCTTCCTCGCCATGGCCTCCGTCGAGGGCGGCATGGAGATCGAGGAGGTCGCGGTCAAGAACCCCGAGGCCCTCGCCAAGATCGCGATCGACGCGGTCGAGGGCGTGGACCGGGCGAAGGCCGACGAGATCGTCGCCGCCGCCAAGTTCCCGGCGGAGGTGGCCGACCAGGTCGCCGACACCATCGTCAAGCTGTGGGAGACCTTCGTCGCGGAGGACGCCACGCTCGTCGAGGTCAACCCGCTGGTCCGCGACCCCGAGGGCAAGATCGTCGCCCTCGACGGCAAGGTCACGCTGGACGACAACGCCTCCTTCCGCCACCCGGCGCACGCCGAGCTGGTCGACAAGCAGGCCGAGGACCCGCTCGAGGCCAAGGCCAAGGAGAAGGACCTCAACTACGTCAAGCTCGACGGCCAGGTCGGCATCATCGGCAACGGCGCCGGGCTGGTCATGTCCACGCTCGACGTCGTCGCCTACGCCGGTGAGAAGCACAAGGGCGTCAAGCCCGCGAACTTCCTCGACATCGGCGGCGGCGCGTCCGCCGAGGTCATGGCCAACGGCCTGGAGATCATCCTGGGCGACGCGGACGTGCGCAGCGTGTTCGTGAACGTCTTCGGCGGCATCACCTCGTGCGACGCCGTCGCCAACGGCATCGTCAAGGCCCTGGAGATCCTGGGCGACGAGGCCACCAAGCCGCTGGTCGTCCGCCTCGACGGCAACAACGTCGAAGAGGGCCGCCGCATCCTGGCCGAGGCGAACCACCCGCTCGTGACCGTGGTGGACACTATGGACAACGCGGCCGACAAGGCCGCCGAGCTCGCGGCTGCGGGGGTCTGACGACGATGGCGATCTTCATCACCAAGGACAGCAAGGTCATCGTCCAGGGCATGACCGGCGCCGAGGGGACCAAGCACACCAAGCGGATGCTGGCCTCCGGCACCACCATCGTCGGCGGCGTGAACCCGCGCAAGGCGGGCGAGAAGGTCGACTTCGACGGCACCGTCCTGCCGGTCTTCGGCAGCGTCGCGGACGCCATGGAGGCCACCGGCGCCGACGTCACCGTCATCTTCGTGCCCCCGGCCTTCGCCAAGGCCGCGGTCATCGAGGCGATCGACGCGGGCATCGGCCTGGCCGTCGTCATCACCGAGGGCATCCCGGTGCACGACACCGCCGTGTTCTGGGCGCACGCCGTGGCCACCGGCAACAAGACCCGGATCATCGGCCCGAACTGCCCCGGCCTGATCAGCCCCGGACAGTCGAACGCGGGCATCATCCCGGCCAACATCTCCGGCGCGGGCAAGATCGGTCTGGTGTCGAAGTCCGGCACCCTGACCTACCAGATGATGTACGAGCTGCGGGACTTCGGCTTCTCCACCGCCATCGGCATCGGCGGCGACCCGATCATCGGCACCACCCACATCGACGCGCTGGAGGCCTTCGAGGCCGACCCGGAGACCGCGGCGATCGTGATGATCGGCGAGATCGGCGGCGACGCCGAGGAGCGGGCCGCGGCCTACATCAAGGACAACGTGACCAAGCCGGTCGTCGGCTACGTCGCGGGCTTCACCGCGCCCGAGGGCAAGACCATGGGCCACGCGGGCGCGATCGTCTCCGGCTCGGCGGGCACCGCCCAGGCCAAGAAGGAGGCGCTGGAGGCCGCGGGCGTCAAGGTCGGCAAGACGCCGAGCGAGACCGCCGCGCTCATGCGCGAGATCATGTCCACCATCGGCTGATAGCCCGATAGGACGAGCGACGAGGGTCACCCCTAACTTGGGGGTGACCCTCGTCGCTTTTCGGGCACCCTGGAATAGCGCAACCAGGGGAACCGCCGTGCGGCGGTCGCCGTCGGAGAGTGCGCATCGGCTAGCGTGCATCCCGCCGCTAGCTCCCGCTCGGTCGACGAGGAGACCTCAACCATGTCCGTGCCGTACGGCGCCCCGCAGCAGCAGCCGTCACCGGCGCAGCCTGCGTCGGGGCCCAACCTGAAGCTGATCCTCCCGCTGGCCGCTGTCGGCCTGGCGGTCGTCGCGTACCTGCTCGCGTTCGCCGACGGCGTGTACTCGGGCACCGACTACCTGCTGATCGCGGGCGCGCTCGCCGCGCTGCCGCTGCTGATCCCCACCTTCAAGTCGCTGCCGGTGGCGGCGGTCCTGTCGGTGGTCGCCGCGCTGCAGGCCCTGCAGGTCACGGTGAAGGCGCCGCTCGGCAGCTCCGTCATGCAGATCATCGTGCTGATCCTCGCGCTGCTCCAGGCCGCCGCGATCGTCTTCGCGCTGCTGCTGGAGCTCGGCGTGGTCAAGATGGAGCCGAAGCCCGCCTCCCCGTACGGCCAGGGCCAGCCCGGCGGCTGGAACCCGCAGTCCGGGGCGTTCCCGCAGCAGCCCGGCCAGCCGGGTCAGCCCGCGCAGCCCGGCCAGCCGCAGGCCCAGCCCGGTCAGCCCGCGCAGCAGTACGGCGCGCCGCCCTCCGGGTCGTTCCCGCAGCAGAGCCCCGCTCCGCAGCAGCAGCCGAACGCCCCGCAGCCGACGTCCTACCTGTCGCAGCCGGGCCAGTTCGGCCAGCCGGGCCAGCAGCCCGGACAGCCGCCCGCGGGCGGCTACGGCCAGCCCCAGGGCTGAGCTGAGGGAAGACCACGGGAGGGGTGGCGCCGGGAAACCGGCGCCACCCCTCCCGCCGTTCCGGCGCGCCGCCGCGAGGAGCCGGGCGCCGGGCTGACACAGTGGAGCGATGGCGGTGCTGCAATCCACCTCGCACGGCGTGGCCGACTCGGTCCGCCCACCGGAGTTCTCCCGCGCCGAGCACGCGCGCGTGCTCACCATGACCGCCGCGGGCTCGGTGGTCCTCGGCTACGCGGCCGTGGCCGCGCTCCTCGCCCTCGTCTCCTCGACGGCCGCGCACGCCTCCTTCTCCACGACGGGCGTCCTCGCGGCTGCCGCGCCCGGCTGGCTGGCCGCGCACCACGTGCCGCTGCGCATCGGCGGCGGCGACCTGGGCGTGCTGCCGCTGCTGCCGACCGCGCTGGTGATGCTGCTGGTGTACCGGGCGGCGGCCAGCGCGGCCGACCGGCTCGGCCTCTTCGAGCCCCTCCAGGCCCGCTCGGTGGTGCTCAGCATCGCGGGCGCGCACGCGGCCACCGGCGGGCTCATCGCGTTCCTGATGGGCGACACCGGGCCGGTCCAGGCGACGCCCGCCGTGGCGTTCTTCGGCTCGGCGGCGGTGTCCGCGATCGCGGCCGTCGCGGGCGTCGCGGAGCGGTGCGGGCTGGTCGAGGTGCTGTTCGAGCGGGTGGACCCGGTGGTGCGGCGGGGGCTGTGGGGCGGCGCGCTGGCGCTGTTCGCGCTCACCGCCGCCGGGTCGCTGCTGCTGGCGGCCGGGCTGGCGCTGGAGTGGCCGCTCACCAGCGGCCTGTTCGACGAGCTGGGCGGCACGGTCGGCAGCGGGCTGGGCATCTGGCTGCTGTGCGTCGGGTACCTGCCGAACGCGGTCGTCGCGACCGTCGCGTACCTGGTGGGCGCCGGGTTCTCGTTCGGCTCGGTGCTGGTGACGCCGCTGGAGTTCGTCGGCGGGCCGGTGCCCGCCGTCCCGCTGCTGGCGGCCATGCCCGACCGGCACAGCACGTTCCTGTCGGCGGTGCTGGTGCTCCCGGCGGTGATCGGCGTGGTCGTGGGGCTGTACCTGCGCAACGCGGCGGAGACGCCGGTGCTGCGGATCAGGGCCGCCCTGGTGGCCGCGCTGACGGCCGGGGTGGGGATGCTCGTGCTCGCCGCCGTCGCGGGCGGTGACCTTGGCGGCGGGTCGTTCAGCCCGGTCACCGTGCCCGCCGGGCTGGCCGCGCTGCTCGTGCTCGGGTGGGTCGGGGTGCCCGGCGCGCTGATCGCCTGGTTGACCGGTCCTCGGCCGCCGAGGGTGAAGAAGGAGAAGGTCAAGCGGGGCGTGGGCGGCGAGGTCGCCGCCGCGACCGCCGCGGGCGCCGCCGGGGTCGCGGTCGCGGCGGGCGAGGACGACGGCGAGGACGGCGACGAGGTCGACGAGGACGGGCTGGACGACGAGTACGACGAGGCCGGGTACGAGGACGAGTACGACGAGGACGCCGAGTACCTGGACGAGGAGCTGGCCGACGACGAGCTGCTGGACGACGAGCTGTCCGAGGACGAGCTCGCCGACGAGGAGCTGTCGGAGGAGGAGCTGGCGGCCGAGCTGGCGGAGGACGAGCGCGCCGAGGAGCTGGCCGAGCGGGAATTGGACGACGAGTACCCGGACGACGACTCGGACGCGGATCCGGACGACGAGCTCGCCGACGACTACGACGACGAGCTGGACGAGCTGGAGGACGACTCCGACGACGACGGCGCGGTGACCGATGAGCTGTCCGAGGACGAGCTGTCCGAGGACGAGCTCGCCGAGGCCGAGCGGACGGCCGACGACCTGGCGGGCGCCGACCTCGCCGACGAGGTCCCCGAGGCGCCCGCGGGTTCCACCCGGTACGAGGAGGTGGACGAGTCCGAGTTCAGCCACCTGGCGGAGTTCCGCGAGCTGGCCGAGCTGGACGAGGACCTCCCCGACGACCCGGCCGGACCCGGCCCCGCGCACCGCCGCTGACCCGCCGGGCGCGGGCCGCACCGGCTCGCGCCCGGCCCCCTGCACATCCCCTGACCAGGGTCTCAACCGCCCCTGGCGGACGTCGCCGCGCGGCCAGCGCCTAGGCTTGCCGCCGAGCTGCTGTGACAGTCCCCAGCAAGGAGAAGCACGCTGAGCGCCGCGACCACACTCCGGCTTCCCGTCCCCGCGAGGGTCGTCGTCCTCGTCTCCGGCTCCGGCACCCTGCTGCAGGCCCTGCTGGACGCCGCCGCCTCCCCCGACTACCCCGTCCGGGTGGTCGCGGTCGGCGCGGACCGCACCGGCATCGAGGGCCTGGCCCGCGCCGAGCGCGCGGGCGTCCCAGGCTTCGCCGTGCGGCTGCGCGACTACGCCACCCGCGAGGAGTGGGACACCGCCCTCGCCGACGCGGTCCAGGCGCACGAGCCGGACCTGGTGGTGTCCGCCGGGTTCATGAAGATCCTGGGACCGGCCGTCCTGGCCCGCTTCGGCGGGCGGATGGTCAACACCCACCCCGCGCTGCTGCCCGCCTTCCCCGGCGCGCACGGCGTCCGCGACGCCGTCGAGTACGGCGTCAAGGTCACCGGGGCCACCGTGCACCTGGTCGACGGCGGGGTGGACACCGGGCCGATCCTGGCCCAGGAGGCGGTCGAGGTCCTCCCCGAGGACGACGTCGACAGCCTGCACGAGCGCATCAAGGTGGTGGAGCGGCGGCTTCTCGTCGACGTGGTCGCCCGACTCGCCCGAGAGGGCTGCACCGTGAACGGACGAAAGGTGAGCATCCCGTGACCACTCCTGCCGAGCGGCGACCGGTTCGTCGGGCCCTGATCGGGGTCTCCGACAAGTCGGGCCTGCTGGAACTCGCCACCGGCCTGCACGCGGCCGGGGTCGAGATCGTCTCCACCGGCGGCACCGCGAGGACGCTGGCGAACGCCGGGGTCCCGGTGACGACGGTCGAGCAGGTGACCGGGTTCCCCGAGGCGCTGGACGGCCGGGTCAAGACCCTGCACCCGCGCGTCCACGCGGGCCTGCTCGCCGACATGCGCAAGCCCTCCCACGTGGAGAAGCTCGACGAGCTGGGCATCGCCGCGTTCGACCTGCTCGTGGTGAACCTGTACCCGTTCGCGCAGACCGTGGCGTCCGGCGCGTCGGCCGACGAGTGCGTCGAGCAGATCGACATCGGCGGGCCCGCGATGGTGCGCGCCTCCGCGAAGAACCACGCCAGCGTGGCCGTCGTGGTCGACCCGTCGCGGTACTCGTGGGTGCTGGAGCAGGTCCGCGAGGGCGGCTTCACCCTCGGCGACCGGCAGCGGCTCGCCGTCGACGCGTTCCGGCACACCGCGTCCTACGACGTCGCCGTGGCGTCCTGGATGGGCGGCGGGCTGGTGCCGGACGAGACCGGGTTCCCCGAGTGGTTCGGCGCGACCTGGCAGCGCAAGCAGGTGCTGCGCTACGGCGAGAACCCGCACCAGGGCGCGGCCCTGTACACCGGGGGCGCCGAGGGCCTGGCGACCGCGGAGCAGCTGCACGGCAAGGAGATGTCGTACAACAACTACGTCGACGCGGACGCCGCGTGGCGGGCGGCGTGGGACCACGAGCTGCCCTGCGTGGCGATCATCAAGCACGCCAACCCGTGCGGCATCGCGGTGTCGCCGCTGCCCGGTGAGAGCGCGATCGCGGACGCGCACCGGAAGGCGCACGCGTGCGACCCGGTGAGCGCGTTCGGCGGGGTCATCGCGGCCAACCGCGAGGTCACCGTCGAGCTGGCCGAGCAGGTCGCGGAGATCTTCACCGAGGTGGTGATCGCGCCGTCGTACGCCGACGGGGCGGTGGACGTGCTGACCCGCAAGAAGAACGTGCGCATCCTGGTCGCGCCGGTGCCGGTGCGCGGCGGGGCGGAGTTCCGGGCGGTGTCCGGCGGGGTGCTGCTCCAGGCCGCGGACACCATCGAGGCCGAGGGCGACGACCCGGCCAACTGGACCCTGGCGTGCGGCGAGGCGCTGGACGAGCGCGGGCTCGCCGACCTGGCGTTCGCCTGGCGGGCGTGCCGCGCGGTGAAGTCGAACGCGATCCTGCTGGCCCACGACGGGGCGACGGTGGGCGCGGGCATGGGGCAGGTCAACCGGGTCGACGCGGCTCGCCTGGCGGTGTCCAGGGCGGGCGAGCGGGCTTCCGGCTCGGTGGCGGCCTCGGACGCGTTCTTCCCGTTCCCGGACGGGCTGGAGGTGCTGCTCCAGGCGGGCGTGCGGGCGGTCGTGCAGCCCGGCGGGTCGGTCCGCGACGCCGAGGTGATCGCGGCGGCGGAGGCGGCCGGGGCGACGGTGTACCTGACCGGGACGCGGCACTTCGCGCACTGAGCTTGTCGGCTGACCCCTCGGCGGGGGTCGGCGGTTGTTCGGACGAGAGCCGAGGCGGGGCCCTTCACGGGGGTCCGCCTCGGCTCTTTTTTGCTTGTGGGGCAAGGGGTGCCGGGGGTTGGCGGGGCTGCTGCCAGGGGTGTCGTCAGGGGTGTCGCCGGTGGTGTCGACGGGGTGCTCGGGTGGGGCCACCAACAGGTGATCTCGTCGGTCTGGCGTTGACAGGTCGACCGCGCGACGGGATAAGATCATGGCGTTGTTCGAACACATGTTCGACACGTCAGGTCGCCGGACTTCCCACGGCGGTCCGCGCACAGGGGTGCGCGCGGACTTCGTTGAGGAGGGGTCAGGTGCTGAGGTCGACAACGGCGACGCAGGCCGCACTCGGGGTAGGTGCGGCGGGCGAGTCGACTTCGGCGCGGGCCCTGTGCCGACCGGTTCGCGGGGAATCGGCGGTCCTCCTCCCGTGGGGCGACCTGAGGCGGAGCAGCACGGTGCCCATGCGCGGGTTGGCACCGTTGCTGCTCTCGCTGCTGTGCGGGGGTGGGGCGCGGGAGGTCTGCGGGGGCAGGCGATGTGGTGGGGGTGCTCGGCGCTGGCCGGGGGCCTGCGCGGCTGGAGGCGGGGCGCCGAGGGGCGGGGACACCGGGGCTGGAACTGCCGGGGCTGGGGCCAGTGGGGTTGGAACTGCCGGGGCTGGAACTGCCAGGGCTGGGGCCGCCGGGGCTGGGGCCGCCAGGGGCGGAGCCGCCAGGGGCGGAGCCAGTGGAGCTAGAGCCGCCGTGGCCAGAGCTGGCGGCGTCGGAGCCGCCGGTGCTGGTGCCGGTGAAGACCGTGCGGCTGAGGCCGGTGCCGCGGGGGCCCATGTGGCTGGTGCTCGCGCTGCCGGTGCTCGCGCTGCCAGTGCTCGCGATACCGGCGCTCGTCTTGCCGAAGCCGAAGCCGAAGCCGGGGCCCGGTCGGGTTCGGGTGCTGGTCCGGGTTGGGGCTGGTGAGGGCGTGTCGGTCCGGTTGTCCACCGCGCGGCGCTGGGTGCCGCCGTCGTCACGATCCACCTCGGTCCGGGTGCGGGCCGCACTTCGCGGGCTGCTGCTCCCGACCGCGCCGTGCGCCTGCGGGCGCGGTGGGAACGGTGATCACCACAGGGGTGACTCAAGCCCAACCCGACCCGGTGAAAGTTGCTGCTGCCTGGGCTTGGCTCCCGGCTCGGCG